>CAZVHF010000063.1:0-8888 GCA_964627105.1 uncultured Chitinophaga sp. | reverse complement strand
TCTTGACTAATTACTATTTGCGGGTTTGAAGCAGATTTTACAAGTTTTGACCCTGGTTTTCGGCCACGCTTAGCACCAACTGTTTTTGAGGCGATTTGTGCTTTATCTGCTAAGTTTGAATTCTTTTTTTTTGCTGCCGCTAATGGCTTTCTACCTCGTTTTTTTAATTGCGGTGCTGTTGCATTTAATTCCACTGGCGACGCTACAGATGTGTTGGATTGAGACGCTTGAATTTTGGGTTTACGTCCTCGTTTCTTACCGCCTACAGTAGCCGAGATAGGTGTTTCAGTAGACTTTATTTTAGCTGGCCTACCGCGTTTTTTGGGTGTCGCATTGATAGTATCAACTGCTTTTTGTTTTTTTAGTGCCGGACGACCTCTTTTTTTCTTAGCAGGAACAGCAATATTTGAAGCACCGTCATTTGCATTGTTAGACTTTCTACCTTTTCCGTATGAAGCGTTTCCAATTTTAGCTAAAATCGCACGGATGTGTTTTATTCGCTCTTCGGCTGTGGCCAATTCATTGGAATAAAAAGAGCGGAGTTCTGAAATCTCTTCAGCCGAAAACTCAATTGTTTTTGACATATGTTTTTTTTAGCAAAATTAAAAAAATATTAATACGTACAACTATTTGTGAATCAAATCTTAAATTAGTAAAAACAAAACGCGTAAATTAATTGAATTACCTACGCTTAACTTAATTTATTTAAAAAATTAGTTGGCTGGATTATACTTTTATTTAAGCATTAGAACCATTTTAGCTGCTATTCTGTTTGATGCTCCGGCACTTCCGCATAATAGGTTAAGTTCTTTAAATTCTTTATCCATATTTGCTTTTAAGTTGCTATTCGAAAGCAATCGCTGAAGCTCGATGAATATATTTTCTGCATTCATTTCGTCTTGAATTAATTCTTTCACTACGGGTTTATTCAAAATTAAATTTACAAGCGAAATATATTTTACATGAATTAACCTGCGAGCAATCCAATACGATATTTTGCTGCCCTTATAACATACCAAAAGTGGTGTATTGAGTAATGCTGCCTCAAGGGTTGCTGTTCCAGATGTAACGATGGCTGCATCGGCGTTTTTTAAAATGCCATATGTATTTCCAACCAAAAGTAATATATCTGTGTTACCAATTATAGATGAATAAAACTCAGGTTCAACCGACGTAACACCTGCAATTACAGGAAAATAATCAGGACATTTTTGAATTGCCTTTAGCATCTCGGGAAGCATTGTTTTAATTTCTTGTTTACGACTTCCCGGAAGTAATGCAATAATCTTTTTATTCTCAGGTAATCCTTGAGGGCGAGCATGTTCTAATTTTTCAAATGCATCGAGTAATGGATGTCCTTCGTAATGAACATGCATACCAAATCGCGCATAAAACGATTCTTCGAAAGGAAGAATAACAAACATTTCATCCACATATTTTTTTATAATCTTAACACGATTTTGCTTCCATGCCCAAATTTGAGGAGATATGTAGTAAAATGTTTTAATACCAAGCTTTTTTACATATGGTAAAATTCGAAGATTAAATCCGGGATAATCCACAAAAATCACAACATCAGGTTTCCAGACTTTGATATCTTGCTTACAAAATCGAATGTTGGAAGCAATCGTTTTCAAATTAGCAATTACTTCAACAAAACCCATAAATGCAAGATCACGGTAATGCTTTACCAATGTTGCTCCTTGCTGTTGCATTAGATCGCCACCCCAGCCTCGAAAATCAGCGGTTTCATCATACTTGAGAATTCCGGCCATTAAATTGGATGCATGCAAATCACCTGATGCCTCGCCCGAAATGATGTAATATTTCATCTGTGACAAAATAACAACAATTCATTGCTACATATAATATAGATAAGAAATTAATTATCGAAATTAAAAGTTCGTAGGAATTCAGTAGGTTTGAAACATGAAAGTAACCTTTCTGGGCACAGGCACTTCACAAGGTGTTCCAGTAATTGCGTGTAGTTGCGTCGTATGCAGGTCAACCGACCCACGCGACGAGCGCCTACGTTGTTCGGTTTTCATCGAATGGAACGATAGTAGATTGGTCATCGATACCGGTCCGGATTTTAGGCAACAAATGCTTCGTGAAAAAATACATCGTGTTGATGCTGTTCTTTACACGCACGAACACAAAGATCATTTGGCAGGCCTTGATGATATACGAGCGTTTAATTTCAAGCTTGGAAAGCACATGGATATTTATGCCGGAAAGTATGTTGAGGAGGCGATACGACGCGAATTTGCATACATTTTTGCTAAAGACAAATATCCGGGCATACCGCTCATTAATTTGAACCCTATCGAGAATAAACCTTTTCAATTGCTGGGTAAGCAAATTATTCCCATCGAAGTTTCGCATTATAAATTACCCGTATTCGGATTCCGCATCGACGATTTTGCCTATATAACCGATGCTAAAACAATAAGCGAAAGGGAGGCCGAAAAATTATCGGGCGTTCATACCCTAGTTATAAACGCATTGCGAAGAGAAGCACACAATTCGCATTTTACACTCGATGAAGCGCTGTTTTTCATTAAAAAGATAAAGCCCAAACAGGCCTATTTAACGCATTTAAGCCATCAAATGGGACTACATAGTGAAATCCAAAGTGAATTGCCCGCAGGTGTTTACATCGCGTACGACGGACTAAAAATTACAGTATAATTTATGAGTGCGCTCCAATTACAGCAGCAACATTAGGACTATATCTTCGGCACAAAACTTATGGCAAGTCTAGGTATAAACCATAAAACGTCCGCGGTACTGCCTTTTCTTACCTGATTGATCGAAAAAGAAAATCTTATAAATGTACATTCCCGAGGGTACGATCGTGCCGGCAAAATCTTTACCATCCCAACCCTGGCGATATTCGTTAGCTTCGTAAACAATATTTCCCCAACGATCAAAAATTTGCATTTCAAATGTTGAATCAATAATGCCGGTGGTTACGAAATTAAAGGTGTCGTTAATATTATCTCCATCGGGGGTAAATGCCGAAGGAAAAAATGTATTCAAGAAGAAATCAATGGTAATTTGCTTGGTAACAGAATCCCTGCAACCGAATTGATTTATGGCTGTCAATTCTACATCAAAAGTTCCCGATCTTGGAAATATATACTGAGGTTCAAAAATGTCGGAACTATCACCAGAACCAAAATCCCAGATAAACTCCGAAGCAAATTGACTTAAATTTATAAAGGTAATTGTAGGAAAAATACCAGTTATCGGATTTTCATCGGGCGAATACAGAAAGTCGGCCGATAAGCTGTACCGGAAATCGGGAACAAATGCCGAATCGCGAAAAGCACAACCCGCCGGATTTGTTACGGTAAAACTATACATGCCTGTTACCAATCCGGTGATAGTATCGTTGTTAACCGTTTGTGCTGGTGGATTCCAATAATACTGGAAATTGGCCGGAGGAACAGGCATTGTATTTTGGTTCGCGAACAAATAAATTCTGCCCTTTCCGGAAGTACACGTATCAGAAACGATTTCTATTCCTACATCAAAACCACCGGCATCTTCGACCTGAAACGTATCGGTTTGTATACATCCATTCTGGTTTTCTACTGTAACCCAATTTGTACCATAGGGAAGTTGATTAACAGCTATCGGATTTACAAACGCCGCAGGTCCTGATCCCAAACCTGATGGCTCCCAGTTTATGGTAAACAAATCGGTTGGGTTTACATTTGCAATATCAAGTGTAATTCCACCGTTGTTATTGGGGCAGGTCGCATCAACCGGATTTAAAAAACTTAAATCAAATGCAACAATATTAAAGTTAACAACTTCGGGATTGGCTGCAACATTCCCACACAAATCAACCACCTGCCCTACTCTCCACAAGGCGTATACTCCACCTATATTCAGGGCATCGTTCAGCACCATTACAAAATCTTTTTCGTAAGTACCTCCATTTGCGCAGGCCTGACCAATCACACTTAAAATTTCGAGTGTGTCTCCAAGTGGATTTATCAAAACAAAATCCTCCAAATCAACAGATGCACAATCCACAAACTCATTAAAACTGAAGTTGACTAATTTAGCTCCACATGAAATATTCGAAATTGACGGATTCAGACCTGGAGGCAAATTGTCAATTACATTAGCCGTTACCCCTGGAATATTAAATTGAAGCGTGTAACCAGCATTGTTTAATCCACTGAAATTATTTACACACAGGGCTAAAATATCCCCCGTATTTACAACAATCATGGGTTCGTCTTGCGGATTTACACCATTGTTCATACCTGTTACCGGCGAAGGCGTAACATTACTTTGATAGTCGCAACCCAACACAGGCACTGCACCGAGGCGAATATCATCGCACGTTGCATTCGTAATATCAAAAACAACCCAATCGTAATCTGCGTTACTCACATTGGGAATAATGTTGAAACCAAACAAACCAGGGCTCTGAACGGTAATAATGTACCAGGCATTGTTGCGCTCGCCACTTATTAAACAAGATGAAGCAGGATCGATTTCATTCAGTTCATTTCCTTCGCCTATAAAAGAAAGGGGTTGGGTGTAACTTTGAAAACAAACGCGAAATCCTCCCAAACAATCGCCTGATGTTGGCGCCACTTGAGCATGTAGTGAAGGATGACTACCGATGAATAAAAGGGATAAGATTGGTATAATGAATGTACCTGCAAATTGAGTCAGGCTACAATGTATTGCTTTCATCATAAACACGAAATTAAGCAAATTTATCGAAATGCGTTAAACCAAATACATCCAGAGCAGATTATTCTTCAACCTTAAATTGTTGATTTAGTCTTCAAACGGCTTTTGTTACAATTTGTTGTTGTGATGCAGCGAAAACATCACCATAAAAAAAGCGAAACGCCTTTATTCGTGGTAGGTCTGACTTCGATTCCGGGTGCAGGAATTTTAATCCAGCGAACAATACCAAGCAGTTTTCGCTGCCATTTTTTTTTCAAAGGCAAGGCCAACAAATCAATATCTAATGATAATTTCAGAGCCGAATACCGTTCAATGTTTGTATAATCATAAACGATACCGCTAGTAGATGTCCACGAATTTGCCCTAGCCCCAAGCATGCCATTTGCAGTGTATCCGGCGGCGATACAAAGCCAGCGAGGCGATTTCGAAAAAAACAATTTAAGCGGAAAAGACAACCAATAGGTTTGCTCGTTGTAGTTTTTAAGCATTCTCTCTGGAATCGAATAACCCAATAACTCGGGACGAGCCATACTAAGTGCACCCGGCTTCCATGAATATTTCAATGTAGGCCAATGCCTATTCCTACTATTTCTTTTTAAAAACGAGTACGAGGTACCAACAAGGTTAGCAGTGTAATCAGACACCGAAAAGCCCCAGCCATCAGAAAACCCATCCATACATTCTATGGCCGAAAGGAATACCATTGAAGAACCAAATGCATACCAATTGGTCTGCTTTTCTGTAAATCCAGAATATGTTGCGAAATCGGCAAATTGATCAAACAACAATGAAGCACTTACTGCATGGCCTATTTTGTCCATGCCTCTCCACTCCTCTGCATCATTAAAAAAATGAAATCGACCAACCGAATAGGGTTTGTACCACGACTGATACAAAAGATAAAAACCACCCGAAAAGCAAATTGCAGTACCTGCAATTACAGAGCTTTTACGCTTTTTCGCGGGCAAAGTATCGACCTGACCATGTGCAAAGCAACAGAGACAAACCAACAGGACTAATATAAATATCTTTTTTACAGGCATTTACAATTATAAATGGCAAAATTAAAAAAACAATGCGCTTTTTTTTGGCAAAATGAATGTGTTTAGTACTTTTGCCCCCGGAGAGATGGCAGAGCGGTCGATTGCGGCGGTCTTGAAAACCGTTGACTGTAACAGGTCCGGGGGTTCGAATCCCTCTCTCTCCGCCAACCAAACAATGATGTAATCCCGCTCTAGCGGGATTTTTCATTTTGATGCGTCTTCGAGTCTGCAGCCGGAAGGATGCAAGCGAGCTGATGCAACAAAATGAAAAGGCCGAAACAAAGTGGAGGCATTCATCCATGTTTTTGGTTGAACAGCTAGCCCAACGGGAACCATGCAAATGCTAACAAGGCCTCTTAACGAATTGCTACTTCCAAGCAGTTCTCATTCTAAAATCAACTTCCGAATCAATACCTCCTTTGCATAATGCACCCTAACAAAATAAAGCCCTGTTGAAAGTTTGTTCAACGTTAATTTCAGCATTTTTTGATTAGCACGCACCTCATCTAACAAGCGCCCTGAAGCATCAAAAAACTGCACGCAATTAATCTCTGAATTACCCGAAATATTTAAATTTTGCTCACACCGCGCCGGATTCGGATAAAACTGTAAATCCAACTCTTTTTCTTGTGCTGCCGAGGTACAAATTTCAATCGAAATTGCATCACTCGCCGCATTAATGCATCCATTTACATCGGTAATTGAATATTGAATTTCGAATACACCGGTATTGTCTGTACTAATTTCATTAGCAATCACCTCCGATCCAGTATACACGCCGCCTGCCGGCAATCCTTCTGTTAAGAGAATATTTCCGGTATTAGCGCAAAGAAATGCCTGCTCATCAAAATTAAGTTGTACATCAGGCAACGGATTCACTAAAATACTTATGCTGTCTTCAGACGAACAACCATCCTCCGATGTACCAGTTACAAAATAAGTTCCCTGCGAATTTACATCAACTAAAAAGGGTACACCATTCACTACATTATCAGACCAAGTATATTGTTGGGCGCCGCCTCCATAAAGCGTTAATTCATCGCCCACACAAAGCGATGTTTGCGTAGCAAGAGCTTCCACAACAGGTAAATCTAACGCATTAAGTGAAACCGATGCAGAGGCTGTCAGGTTACATCCATCTCCATATTGCACAACTACGCTATAATCTCCGGCTTGGCTCACCACAATCGATTCAGCCGTTAGCCCGTTATTCCAAAGGTAGGAATCGCCTGGCGAAGCTGTTAACGTTACCGTTTCTCCAGTACAAAAATCAAGCGGTCCATCTGCACTAATTGCGGCTACATTTGTAATACAGTTCTGTGGAGTATACTTCCACCATTGTTGATTCGCAGGTTGCCCCAATCCAATAAATGCTGCAGTTGATGTTGCAGCAGCTGCATTTACGTTAAAGCCCTGCCCTGGGTAAGAAAGCGTTTGGCCCCAAGTATCTGTAGCTGGATTGTATTCCCATAAATCGCCGTTTCCACTCGAGCCCAAACCGATATAGCCTCGATTCCCTATAGCAAAACCAATATTCTGATAGCGTGGCGATCCGCCAAAATCGGCAACTTGCGACCATGAATACGTTTCTTCGTCCCATTTATACATTTCATCGTGTTCTACTGTGCCATCATAGCCGGTGCCAACATAGCCCTGGTTTCCGATTGAAAACCCAGCTGCACCGTAAACGGGAGTACCCGGAAAATTGGGCAATTGCATCCATAAATTGCTTGTTTGATCATACCTGTAAGCGCCATTAATGCATCCTTGTCCATTGCCTTGCGTATCGCCTGTTACAACAAATCCATGATTACCTATCGAAAATCCAACGGCTCCCCAACGTCCTGGCCCAGGTACGTCGGTGCGTTGTGTCCAGGCGTTTAAGACCGGATCATATTCCCACAAATCCTTTTGATAACCATTGTACCAACCGCAAGCAAAATAGCCTTTCCCATTAATCGAAAAACCGGTAACATACAATCGTCCGGCGCCAGGATAACTAGGTTTTTGCGTCCACGTATTCGTAGTTGTGTTGTACTCGTAAAAATCGTTATAAAAAACAGATGCTCCGCCTGATCCACCAGTAGGACTATAACCCAACCCAACATAAATTTTGTCGCCAATGGTGAATGTTGAACACCAGTAACGACCGCCGCCCGGAAAATTAGCTTGCTGCTGCCAGGTGGCCTGGGCTAGTGTTTGCTTACTACCCAGCAAGTGCATCGCCGCGTAAATTAATACCAGAAAGAGATGAGAGATTTTCATCGTGTTAAATTGGATGGTTTAAAACTAAAAATTTCTATTTGCTAATGGATTCCAAATGCCAAAAATTAACGCCATTTAAGGTAAGTTTTCAGGGCGTGCCGCCGAAAAACCGGCGTCAGGCTTTTCGCGCTGCACGGCAGCTTGCTCCAATCCTTCACGCTGAAATTCCAATTCGCTCGAAATTTTCAATACCGAAGAGACAATTCAAATGAATCGGTCAAACACAATCGAAATTAGATAAACCTAGAAATTCCAGTTTGGCATCCGCGACAGCATAAGCAATAAAGCAATGCTTGTGTAAATTGCCATTTTCTTGAATCTACCGCCATCGTCGGAAGCTTTCTTCGAAACAATGCGCCCAACCTGAATCAATGCAACGGCAATAAGCATCGTTGCAAAATGTTCAACTGCGTAAAGTCTTAGGGTACTATCTTTCATTGCCGCACCAAAATCAGAAAAAGCCACCTTCGTTATCGGCGATAAACCAAAATATAATAGAAGTCCTAAAATCAATTGCAGGTGAGCCATACCCACCAAGGCTCCGGCTGTGGCATTGTCCATTTTTGAATAGCTTTTCTTTTGAACGAAACCCAACCAATTGCGAATAATAACAAACAACAACAGAGCAAGCAAAACCCAACGCAGCGCACTGTGGGTCGATTTAACCAATTCGTACATAATCAAAAATAGTTTTCCGCAAATGTATAGGAGAATCGCAGGAATTAAAACAATTTTCGATTATTAGATTAAAGTACTGAATATCTGATTTCTACCATATTTTTTCGATGATACAATCGATTTCTTTGGATATTAATTTCGATACGCCTACTTTTGCAGTCCTTTTTTAAGGATCCTGCG
>CAZVHF010000062.1:0-13076 GCA_964627105.1 uncultured Chitinophaga sp. | reverse complement strand
CTGCGGGAAAGTTATTGACCAGTTGTTGATGGTGCCCACATCAACCGATGCAAAATCGGCCACACGCAATTTCCAGGTACCATTTGGATTAAGGGTACCTCCGCCCAACGCAGCAAAGCTCGTTTTATTCATCGTGGCCGAACATTGTGTAAAGCTCGATTGCCATGGCTTGTATGTGCCTGTGTAAGGCGCACCCGTAGCCGGAATTTGAGCCGACCCCGCATCGCTAAATACGGTATTGGTAAAGTTGTCGCCACTTCCACCTACACCGCTTGCTAGGCCCAACAAATCGCCGTTTGGCGCTTCGAGCCATAAACGCAGGTCGCCATTGTAAGTGTGTGTTACATTGATGCGGACTGAAATACCTGCCGGATTTATAGCGGATGGAAGTCCTGAAGCTACAATAGAACTTGTGGCTCCCGGACAGCTGTTATCGGGAATTGAAACTGCAGCGGTGCTATTGAGCGTTTGAGCAGGCCCGATGGTACTTTGAATACGCAAACTGTAATTTCCGCTGCTTGAGGCCGAATAGCTCGACGCAGTAGCACCCGGAATATCGCTTCCGTTTAGCATCCATTGTAAGGCATAACCAGGCGAAGTGCTTGCATTGAGGGTAATTGCCGAACAGCTGCTAAGCTCGTTGGCAGAAATTACTGCTGTAGCCGAATTGCTAACCAAGGTAACAGGCGACGATGTGCTTGTAGTGCCGCAAGCGTTGGTACTTAAGGTGTAAACACCTGCTACGCCGGTGGTGTATGAAGATGCTGTGGCTCCGCTGATGGGATTTCCATTTAATCTCCACTGATAGTTTGGTAAAGCATTACCTGTTAGCGTAACTTGATTTCCGGCGCAAAAACTGGATGAGCCGTTGAGGCTTATTGTGGGTGCAAGGGTTATGGTATTGGCGCCAACACCCACTGCATACCATGCATTGGCAACAGCCTGGGCTTCGGCCGAACATACGCCGTACAAATCTTCTGCGGCTTTGATGGAATAAAAGCGTGCATCAGCATATTGCGAGTTAGGTCCGAGATAAACCGTAAGTGTTCGAAAAGCAATGGCGGCCGCCTTATCAATTCCAATTGAAGGTACATTGTACGCATTTCCGATGTCATTGGTACCGGTACCGCCAACACTTAGGAGGTAAAACCAGAAATTCTGCACCCCGCTGTTGTAGTGAACACCGCCATTGTCGCCGCTGCCGGTGTACCAGTATGATCCCAAATAGGTGTCGGGCTGCGAGTACGCATTTGGATTGCTCATGCTGCGAAATGCCGCTCCAATGTCTTCGCCTACGAGCCAGTCGCCCAGCGAAGGTGTTGCATAATACTCAATGGCAGTCCCAAATATGTCGGAGAAACTTTCGTTCAATGCGCCACTTTCATATGAATACACAAGGTTTGCGCTAAAATTCGTAAGTCCGTGCGTGATTTCGTGCCCGGCAATGTCCATCGAGGTTAAGGGATTGTAGGTAGCATTTCCGTCGCCGTAGGTCATGCGGCTTCCATCCCAAAACGCATTCACATAGTTTGTGCTGTAATGCACGTAGCTTATGAGTTTAAAGCCATTGCCGTCGATGGAGTTACGGTTGAATTTACTGAAGAAATAATCATAGGTTTTTTCAGCTCCAAAATGCGCATCGGTGGCATACTGATCTTTATTGGCATTCGCAAGGTTCCACACATTGTCGCTATCGGTAAAATCAACCGCGGCAGCATACGATGTGCCTTTTTGAAGGTTAAAGGTTTCAATTCCATTACCGCGGCCTGTTTCGCGCAATCGGTATGTTGTTCCGGTAAAATCGGCCACAATGGGCTGCGTACCTGAATAACCGGTTATAGCCGAACCGGGTTGATCGGTATGCACGATGCGTTCTTCTTCGCCCACAATATTTCCATTTTGCGCATCAATAAATACGTACTGACGCGAAACGGGCTCATGCGCATAAATATCTAAGCGATAGGCTAAAACGTAAGCACCTTTGAGTGGTTTGTAGTAGCATAATTCGGCCTTAGGATAATGGGTTGCCGTGGGATCGTTTTGTTCCTTTTTCAAGTGCTCTTCCTCCTCTGGCATTTGCCATTTGTAGGTTTTTGCCCCAATGTGGTTAACAGCAGCATCCAACGCTTTCTCGCCCGACATCGAAGCAACAACAGGAGCAAAATCAGCCTCAACCACTTCGCCGTTAAAGCCATAAACGTTACCATTTTTGCTGTGGGCTAAAAACATCGTCCCTATAACCGGCAGGCCGTTGGCCGTTTGTTGGTAACGATAATGCGTTTCGCCCAACTGATCGTTTTCCTTCGAAAGTAGTCGCAGCGAAATGCGCCCATCCTGAAAATAAGTGCGCTGTATCCACCCTTCAAATTCCTGAACACTTGGTTCGGTGCCCTTTTCGAAACGCGCATAAGCAGGAACATTTCCTTGCTTTGCCGGCACAATACTACCGGTCTCCAACTGCTGGCCTAAGGCCAGATTACTCAACAATCCTGCTAATGCAAGTAAACGTAAATGCTTCATGAAAATTGGTTTTTGAAATTGAATTGGCAAGGTAAAAAAATTTAGTCTTTAAAAATAACGGTTATGATTCAAGATTGACTATAGTTTTGCATGTATCAATTTCGAAGAAAAAATCTATCAAATTTTAAATGAAGGGTTTTGAGGTTTTTCACTTAAATTCATTCACCGCATTTTTGTTTGGCCGTTTCTCCTTAACGCTGGCTGTTCAAATTCAAGCTATAAGCCTCAGCCTGCTGGTATATGAGCGCAGTAAAGACGCGATGGCCTTGGGTTTAACAGGGCTAGCCGAAGCGGCCACATTTATGCTGTTTATCCTTCCCGGTGGCTACTGGGCAGATGTTTTTCCACGAAAGCGGATGATTATGCTTTCAACCGCACTCTTTGCCCTATGTGCTTTAACGCTAACTTATTTTAGTTTTTCGCCCGAAAATATTTCGCTTTCACAATTGTATTGTTTGATTGCACTTACCGGAATTGCCCGAGCCACCGGTGGACCATCTATGCAATCGATGATTCCTAATTTAGTGAAACTCGAACTCGTTCCGCAGGGCATTGCTTGGAATACCGGTTTCTGGCAAGCGGCCTCTGTTTTGGGTCCTGCGCTTGGAGGACTTTTATACGGCTATTTTGGGGTGCATTTCGCCTTTTCAACCGCTCTTGGTTTAACCGGAATCGCGATTCTACTTTTCGGATCCATCAAAGTTAATGCAACACCTCAACCGAGAAAGGAATCGCTCTATACATCGCTCCGCAGCGGTATTGCATTTGTTGGGAAACACCAAATAATTTTACCAGCATTGACGCTCGATTTATTCGCCGTATTATTCGGTGGGGCCGTTGCGTTATTACCTTTGTTTAACGATCAAATTTTGAATTCGGGGCCCCAAGGTTTGGGCTGGTTACGTGCAGCACCTTCTATCGGTGCAGTTATTGTCTCAGTTATACTTGCGCGTCGACCTCCGATACAGCAAACCGGAGTGAAGTTATTTTCCTCGGTTGCTTTATTTGGTGCATGTATAATTGCCTTTGCTCTATCTGAAAATTACTGGATTTCATTCGCTTTACTGCTTTTATCGGGCGGATTCGATGCTGTTTCTGTTCTCATCCGCTCTATGATTGTGCAATTGTATACACCCGACGAAATGCGCGGGAGGGTATCATCGGTAAATTCAGTTTTTATTGGCTCATCGAACGAAATTGGTGCATTCGAATCAGGACTGGCCGCAAAATTTTTGGGGCTTGTACCTTCGGTGGTTTTCGGAGGTAGTATGACGTTGATTGTTTCGCTCGCCATCGCCCTGAAAGCTGGGAGATTACGCAGATTGAGTTTTGAACAGATGCCGAATGCGCAGGCTTTGAACAAGAAATGAAACAAATATGTTTAATTTTGAATCCTTAAACGAAACATGATTTCATTCGATAATACTGAAACAGCATTCAAGCACAAATCGAACAGCGAACTCCGCAAGGCCTGGTGGTTGTTTAAATTCATCGGAAACAACAAACTTGTAGCCCTTACAAAACCATTCGCCGGCCTTGCTGCTCGTATCGGTCCAACCCGTTGGCTAATTCAGGAAACCATTTACTCACATTTTTGCGGAGGTACCAGCATTCGAACATGCGAAAAAAGCATCGCGCACCTGGCAGAGTACAATGTAGGAACGATCCTCGATTATTCAGTTGAGGGTAAAGAGTCGGAAGCCGATTTCGACCACACCTGCGATGAAATAGAAGCGACTCAAAACCGCGCCCTGCTCGATGATAATGTTCCGTTTTGTGTATTCAAGTTAACCGGATTAGCTCGTTTTGCCCTGCTCGAAAAAGTGAGCAGTGGTGCGGCGCTATCGGAGGCCGAAAGCCACGAATTTGATCATGTAAGAAACCGCGTTGAGCGCTTGTGCAAAAAGGCATTTGACGATGGCACGCGCATTATGATGGACGCTGAAGAATCGTGGATTCAGCCGGTAATGGACGAACTCATGATGGAGATGATGCAAAAATATAATCGTGAGCGCGCCGTGGTTTACAATACATTTCAAATGTATCGTCACGACAGGCTCGAAAAACTTAATGAGCAAATTGAAATGGCCAAGGCCCATCAATTTTATGCTGGTGTAAAATTGGTTCGTGGCGCCTATATGGAGAAAGAACGTAAACGGGCGGCTGAATTGCAGTATACTGACCCCATTCAGCCCAATAAGCAGGCAACCGATGCTGACTATAATGAAGCAATAAAGTTAATTACAAAAAATATTGCACATTGTGCCGTTTGTGCCGGCACTCATAATGAAACAAGCTCAGCTTTTCTTGCAAAACAAATGGAAGAAAATGGAATCAAGGCCAACGATGAGCGCATCTTTTTTTCGCAATTGCTGGGAATGAGTGACCATATTAGCTTTAACCTTGCTGCTGCCGGTTACAATGTTGTAAAATATGTTCCCTACGGACCGGTAAAGGAAGTCTTGCCTTACCTAATTCGCAGAGCCGAGGAAAATACCTCCGTTGCCGGGCAAACAAGCCGAGAACTCGATTTGCTTACACGCGAAAAAAAGCGGAGGCAAAAGGTTTTCACAGCACAATAAAATGAATTGTATAACTTGCAGTAGTTTAATATCAGATTATCATGAACAGAATTTCCATAGTGCTTATTTCCTTATTGTTACTTAGCAATGAGTTCACAGCCCAGTCACAAGAAGCCAAAGCCATTTTCGCATTAATTGAAGGTGGAGAAGCTGCAATTGCTTTGGAAAAAGCAGAAAGTTTGGTAAAAAGCGATGCTGACCTTGCCGAAAATTATTTCATTCGCGGTAGAGCTTATCTTGCCATGAAAGATGCTTCAAAGGCCTTAAAGGATTTCAAAAAAGCAGATTCACTGAAGCTGGCCACGGCAGAATTGTTTTTTTATGAAGGCTCCACACTCGCGCTGCTGGGTCAACCGAAAGAGTCTATTGCATCGTTCGATAAAGCGATTCGTATCGACAATAAAAATGCAGAATTCTTTCACAACAGAGGTCTATCGTATGTCGATTTTGGCAATTCAGATCTTGCAATGAAAGATTTCAATGCAGCGATTGATTTAAATCCGAATTATGCAGAGGCATATCTGAGCCGGGCCGAATTGAGTTATGAGGCCGAGAACTTTAAATTTACGATAAAGGATTGCAATAAAGCGATTGAGTTAAACCCGAAACTAGCCGATGCTTATTATTTCAGAGCTGTGGCCCGCGGAGGTGTTGAAAAGGATAAGGAAGCCATCGAAGATTTCAACAAATGCCTCGAGTTAAACCCTAATCATGAAGAGGCTCTTGGCTACCGAGGCTCTGCTAAATATTTATCGGGTAATAAAAAGGGAGCATGTGCCGATTGGAAAAAAGCAATGAGTTTAGGAAACGAGGAGGCAGAAAATAATTATAATTCATATTGTGTCGAATGAAAATCGCTGGTTTAATAGTATGTTTCTTTCTGTTCTCGGGCATTTCGGGCGTATGGGCGCAAGATAAAGCAACGGCATACAGCACCTATTTCAATGATGGTGTAAAAAAGGCGGGCGAACAGAATTTCGAGGCCGCCATCGCTTTCTTCAACATGGCGCTAAACCTAAAACCCGATTATACTGAAGCACTTTTTGCTCGTGGACAATGCTATTTATTATCGAATGAACGCGATAAGGCCTGCTCAGATTTCGAACAAAGTAGAAAACTGGGACTGAAACAATCAGAAGAATACATCACAAATTATTGCGGCAAAAATTCACCTGGAAGAACCATGAAACCAGCTGCAATCATTCAACCCAAATGACGCAATGCTGAATAGGACAATCGGTCTATTGCTGATTATATGCTTAAAACTGCCTGCATATAGCCAGAATACTGAACAAAATCTGTTTCGACTGGCGCTTTCGCAAACACTCAAGGAAGAATACAATCAGGCCCTCAGCAATTTTGATGAAGTGATTCGCCTGAATCCTTCGAACTGGGAAGCATACCTATACCGTAGTTTGTGCAACCTTAAAATCAAAAATTACAAGAAAACAATCGAAGACTGTAACGTGGTTACGAAGAATAATCCATTAGTCGCAAAAGCCTATTATTATCGCGGTATTGCAAAGGGCGGACTCAATAATCATTCGGCTGCAATCGCCGATTTTAATGATGCAATTGCAGTTGAGCCCAACGAGGATTTGTATTATTTCGAGCGAGGGAATAGCTTTTTTATGACCAACGATTATCCAAGTGCCATTAACGATTTTACTTTAGCAATAGCCAAAAATCCGAACGAGGGCAAATACCATTATAAATTAGGTGTTGTGCATTATTTAAATGGTGACCGAGAGGTTGCATGTAAAGATCTTCAGAAGTCGGCCGACAAAGGATATTTCGACGCATACGACTTGATGAAGTTTTACTGCAAATAATTTGTTTTGAACAATGTTTATTCTGCATTATTTAATTCTCGGAGTTATTTACGTGTTATCACTATTGCCATTTTGGATTCTCTACAGAATTTCGGACTTAAGCTATTTGATAATTTACAAGTTATTCAAATACAGGATTCAGGTTACCAGAAAAAACCTAAAAGCCGGATTACCCAATATATCTGAAGAAAAATTACGGCAAATTGAAAAACAGTTTTATCGTCATTTAGGAGATGTTTTGGTTGAAACCATCAAATCGTTTAGTATTTCCAAAACGGAATTGCTTAAACGCATGAAAATTGAAAATGCCGAATTACTCGATAAGCATCTTCGTTCGGGCAAATCATTAATTGCTGTTACAGGTCATTATGGGAATTGGGAATGGGCTGCCATGTCGCTTGCGCTGCAGGTAAATTATCCGGCATATGGCTTATACCTGCCACTGAAGAATAAAGTATTTAATGCATCAATGGTGCGCAGCCGAAGCCGATTCGGAGTTCGTTTGGTTGCCGTAAAAGAGTTGGCCGATAAAATGGAGCAACTTAAAAACGAAACATGCATCTGGGGCTTTATCGTCGACCAAAGTCCGGCGAAACCCGACCGTGCTCACTGGATTGAATTTCTGAATCAAGACACAGCTGTGGCTACCGGAACCGATCGCTACGCCAGGCATTACAATCTTGGCGTTGTTTTCGGAAAAATCACGAAAGTGAAGAGGGGCTATTACAGACTCAATTATGAGGAAGTTTGCATCGATTCCACTAAAGCAGCGGAAGGAGAAATAAGCAAAAAGCATTCAGGCATTTTGGAAAATGTAATCCGAAAAGAGCCTTCGTACTGGCTTTGGACGCATAAGCGCTGGAAACACACTAAATCCGCGGGAGTTAATCTTGTACGATGATACCGAATGAACCACTTGCAGAACGAATGCGACCGCATAGTATCGATACCTATGTGGGGCAACAGCATTTACTTGGGACAAATGGTTTTCTGCGCAAAATTTTGGAACAGGGAGTTCAAATTCCATCCATGATTTTTTGGGGCCCTCCGGGAGTTGGTAAAACATCGCTTGCATATTTAATCGCCAAGCAAACAGATGCCCCCTTTTACAGCTTATCGGCCATTGCATCGGGGGTTAAAGAAGTGCGCGATGTAATTGAATCGGCAACCAAACAAGGTGGATTGCTTAAAAAGCCCATTTTATTTATAGATGAAATTCATCGGTTTTCGAAATCGCAACAAGATTCATTGCTAGGCGCTGTCGAAAAAGGAATTATTACCTTTATTGGTGCCACAACCGAAAATCCTTCTTTTGAAGTAATACCGGCCTTGATTTCGAGATGCCAGGTGTATACCCTAAATCCGCTCACGAGCGATGATCTCCGCGGTTTACTGGAACGCGCCATGAAGGAAGATCGTTATCTTCAATTCAGAACCATCGAATTGGTCGAAACGGATGCTCTGTTTCGTTACTCGGGCGGCGATGCACGAAAATTACTCAATCTATTTGAGCTAACTGTAAATGCATCCGAAACAGAAACTATAACCTTAACAAATGATGCGGTAAAAGATGTCTTACAGCATAACCTTGCCCTGTATGATAAAAATGGCGAACAACATTATGACATAATTTCGGCATTCATAAAAAGTGTGCGCGGATCAGATCCCAATGCAGCACTCTATTACCTTGCCCGTATGATTGTAGGTGGCGAAGATCCGAAATTTATTGCGCGCCGCATGGTTTTACTGGCTGCCGAAGACATCGGCCTGGCAAATCCCAATGCGTTAATGCTTGCTACATCATGTTTTCAAGCAATCTCAGTAATCGGATACCCCGAATGCGACCTCATTTTGGGCGAAACAGCTATTTATCTGGCTTGCTCTCCGAAGAGCAATTCTTCATATACCGCTATTCGTGGTGCCATCGATTTTGTAAAAGAAACAGGAAATATGCCTGTTCCACTGCACTTGCGAAATGCTCCAACTGGCTTGATGAAAGATTTGGGATATGGTGCTGAATATAAGTATGCGCA
This sequence comes from uncultured Chitinophaga sp., assembly GCA_964627105.1. Lineage (GTDB taxonomy): Bacteria > Bacteroidota > Bacteroidia > M30B66 > M30B66 > CAMCXT01. Next base: position 4,109 of record CAZVHF010000062.1, on the reverse strand, counting down.
CCAGTATGAAGGTAATTTTGTTGAGCAGGATTTTTTACCCGATGAAATTCGCGGAAAAACTTTCTATACGCCTTCAGAGAATGCGCGTGAACGGGAATACCGCGCAACATTACTCAAAATGTGGAAAAATACTTATCCTTACGCTTAAAGTATACGCTTACAATCCAAACAACAGGCAGAGCCAGTAAAATACGGCTCCCATTAGCGCCGAAATCGGAATGGTGATAATCCAGGCTACAAGCAATTTGCCGGTAACGCCCCATTTTACGGCCGAAATCCGTTTGGTAATGCCCACACCAATAATAGAACCCGTGATGGTGTGTGTTGTACTCACCGGAATTCCTTTGATGACTTCGTCGCCCATCTTCCAGGGGAATTTTAATCCTTCGGTGAAGAACAAAGTAACGGCACCGGCTGTTTCGGCGGCCACACCTTCGAATGGCGTTACCTTGGTAATCTTGTTCCCCATGGTTTTCACAATCTTCCAGCCGCCGCTCATGGTGCCCAGCGCAATGGCTGCATAGCACGAAAGTGGAACCCAGTCGGGCATGTCCTTCATGCTGGTCATGTTGCCATTTGCTATAAGTGCAACTGAAATGATGCCCATTACCTTTTGCGCATCGTTACCTCCGTGGCCAATGCTGAATGCCGCAGAGGAGAACAATTGAAGTTTACGAAACAAGCGGTTGGCTTTGTAATTATTCAACGAACTAAGAAAGAGCGTTGCGACTGCCATCACCACCACAATAAAACCCAATAAAATCCACTTGAAGTTACTTCCATGAAACAACACGCGCAACCAATAGGCATCAAAGTCTGCCTTGAGATGCGAATCGTCGTACCGCTCCTTCTCGCTGCTAGCCTCGGTAATGCGGTGTACGTCTTTGATGACTGCTGTTTCGGGTGTTTTCTCGAGCAGCGCGGCACTGAGGGCTGCATCAGGTTCGGTAGCCCCTTTTTTCTTCATGTAAGCCGTGCGCACCACCCAAATGGTTTTGGTCTCATCGGCATTGCCCAGGCTATCTTTTCCGGCTTTAATTACCGGCGCAATTTCCTTGTCGTTTTCCTTGAAGGTGAAAGCCTTCTTCAAATCATCTTTACTTACAGCTTGCTCAAATTGAAGGGTGTACGAAGAGCCTCCGTTGAAATCTTTTTTGAATTCCAGTACATTCGAAACAGACCAAACAACGCCAACGATAATTCCGATGGAAAGTAATTTCATCCAGGGACCTTTGCGGAAAGAATTCAAAAACCAAATCGAAATGAGGTAGGCCATAAGCATGCCCGCAATAGGTGCCACGAAAATGAAAATTACCGTTGCCGTAACTACACCGAAGCGAATAGCTTCCCACCCAAATGCAGCAAGAAAGGCACCGGCGAAGCCACCAATGAGTGTGTGCGAAGATGATGAAGGAATGCCATACCACCACGTCAATAAATTCCATGCGATAGCAGAAAGTAGCCCTGCAAAAATCATGGGCAAGGGATGCATTTCGGGGCTGGTAAACTGATCCTGAACTGTTTTTGAAATGGTATTGGCAACGCTGTGATCCTTAAAGATAAAGAACGCCAGAAAGTTGAAGAATGCCGCCCAAACTACTGCCTGAAACGGAGTAAGCACCTTAGTAGAAACTACCGTAGCAATAGAATTGGCTGCATCGTGAAATCCGTTGATAAAATCGAAAATCAGCGCCAGTGCAATAATAACTACCAGAAATACCGGAAAATCCATAAGCCTGAATCGGATTGGATTAAGATATTTTTACCAAAATCGACTCCAACACATGGCTCACATCTTCGCATTTATCAGTTGCGGTTTCAAGCGCACTAAGCACCTCCTTAGATTTGATTAATCGTTTGGTATCAGCTTCCCCAACAAACAAGGCAGCAATGGCGTTGTCAAAAATTTCATCAGCCTGATTTTCAAGAGAATTTATAGAGACTATGTGCTCGCGAATTTTACTATGATTCTTGGAACCTTTCAAATTGCGAATTGCGGCATGTATTTCTTCAGCTTGATGTATTATGACTTCACTCAGTTTGCGCATAGGCTCTGTAAATTCTGTCACGTTATAAAGATGAATTCGCGAAGCCGAACCATTTATATAATCGGCAATATCGTCGATACTTGAGGCCAATGCATGTATATCTTCGCGATCGATGGGTGTGATAAAATTCGCCGATAACTCAAGGAATATTCTATGGGTAATTTCATCGCCCTTGTGTTCATAATCCTTTACTTTTTCAATAATTCGCTGAATTTCCTCGGGATGCGTGGCGCTGAAAAGCTGGTTGAAACACCGAGCCTGCTCCACAAGATTCGCGGTATCTTCGGCAAACAAGGTTAAAAACTTGTCGTTTTTCGGAACAAGAAAGGATAAGATATTATTTAAACCCATATGATCAACTATTCGAGCAAAGGAAGTGTTGTTCTATTAATCAAAAGCATACTCAATGTTAACTCAATGTTAATTTCATGTTTCTTAAATCTGATGCAAATCTTAATTTAACGTCAATTATCTTTGCAAGTGGTCCTGTTTTAGTTATTTATTGCATCACGCTGATTTGACCTGGAATCCATGGTATTCATACGTTCGAAACTCATCTTTTGGTTAGTATTTATTGCGGAAGCGCTGTATGGCCAAAAATCTACAGGCCAATTACCTGAATTTTCATTTACCAAAGGGATAGGGTTTACAGCTCCAGATAGTAATTTTTCAATAGCTATTCGCCTACGGGTTCAAAACAGGATAGGTTTTTTATTTACCGAGAACGAAGATGGAAAATGGGAACTGAGCCAAAGCGAATTTAGGGTGCGCCGTATGCGGTTGCGTTTCGATGGTTTTGTGTTTAATCCCAAATGGAGTTATGCCGTGCAACTTAGCTTTAGTCGTGCCGATCAGGATTGGGATAATAGCGGTGTGCCACACGTTTTGCGCGATGCGATGATTTTTTTCCGCCCAACTAAACACTGGACATTTGGCCTTGGACAGGGAAAATTACCCGGAAACAGGCAACGGGTTATATCATCGGGCGAACAGCAATTTGCCGATCGCTCGCTGGTTAATGCCACTTTCAATATTGACCGCGACTTCGGCATCTTTGCTAACTACCAGTTCAACACCGGCAAGCCGCTTTGGATTATTCGTACTGCTCTCAGCTCGGGCGAGGGGCGTAACGAAGGCATTGCAGGATTCTCAAAAGTAAATCCGGGGCTCTGTTATACCGGTCGATTTGAGTTTCTACCTTTCGGAGCCTTCGATAAGCGCGGCGATTATTCGGAGGCCGATTTGGCGCGTGAACCGAAGCCAAAAATTTCGCTTGCCGCCGGTTGGAGCTATAACGAAGGTTCCATGCGCACTGCCGGTCAGCTTGGTCGCGTACTTTGGGCACCAATTAATACAAACACGCTCATCAGCGATTTTCTATTCAAATACCGAGGTTTCTCGCTTTACGGAGAATACATCGACAGAGCAGCAACAAAATCACCTGTTACTACAGATGATGGCGAGGACGAGCGATACATTTACCAGGGAAGCGGAATGCTTCTGCAAAGCGGGTATCTTTTTAAAAACAATTTCGAAATTGCAGCACGCTTTGCACGCATCGCTCCCCAATCTGAAATTCAGGAATTTGAAGATATTCGCGATAACTATGCACTCTGCTTCTCAAAGTACCTCAAAGGTCATCGCCTGAAACTTCAAACCGATGTTACGTACGAAACATTTACCGATGCCGTGAGCAAATCAATAGACGGACGCAACATTCAATGGCGCTTCCAAATTGAGATGGGGCTTTAATTGCAAGAGGTTTATTACAATTAAAAATTCCTTGCCTTTTCCAACGCAGCTTTTAATCCAGCCGCATTCGACCCGCCTGCTGTAGCATAGAAAGGTTGTCCTCCCCCACCGCCATTGATTTCCTTCGCCAGTTCGCGTACAATCGCACCGGCATTAAGTCCGCCCGCAAGCGCAGTATCGCCAAGTGCTACGGTTATCATCGGTTTTTCGCCGTTCATGTGTCCCAAAACAAGCAATAGTTCGGGATGACGTGCCTTTAAATCGAAGGCAATATTTTTCACCAAATCAGGAACTTCAAGATCGATTTCG
>CAZVHF010000061.1:0-13233 GCA_964627105.1 uncultured Chitinophaga sp. | reverse complement strand
TGGTGCCTACGGAGAGTCTGTTAAAAATTATTTCACCTTTGCCTGGCACGTTCGTTACGACAGTAATTGGCTTCATTTCGGAGGCATGAATTACCCTTTCGGCGACCATGTGTGCTACACCGACGGCCATCCAATAGTTTCCCTTATCCTTGGGCATTTTGATTTTGTGAAGGAGTATCCGGTGGGTACACTCAATATATTGATGTTAACTTCTCAGGTCTTGGGAATTGCATCTGTGTACTTGCTATTAAAGCAACTCGGTATAAGCAGTTATGTTGCAGCCCTTGGTGGACTAAGCATGATTTGGATGCAGCCAACTATGTTCAGAATGCTCGGACATTTTTCACTGAGCCATGTTTGGGCCATTCCTTTTGCACTTTATCTGCTTGTGAAATTTTGGAATTCAAATAGATCAATGTGGATTGGCTTATTAACAGCATATTGCATTCTTCTTTTTTTCCTTCACCCGTACTATGGCATGATGGTATCGCTTATTCCATTTTGCTTTGGGATAACAGACCTCATTATCAATACTCTCCATCGAAAGCCAATTATAAAATCTTCCATGTTTTGTTTATCCGGAATATTGGCTCCGGCATTTTACTTAGCTTTTCTAAAGTTAACCGATACGCATCCCGAAAGACCCGATAAGGCATTGGGATTTTTGATTCACACATCAAGTATAGACGACATTTTGGTTTCTTCACTTCCTCCATTTAAACATTTTATGAGTCAAATCATAAAGGTAGAGCGTCAGAATTGGGAAGGTTCGGCCTACATAGGATTGGCTACCATGCTTATACTTGTTGTTTATTCAGGTCAACAGTTGATTAATTATAAAAAAATCGTATTTAAACCAACTAGTCTTTTCGTGCGATTATTATCTACCGCATTAATTATACTGTTGTTTGCTTTCGGTTTTCCCTTTAAATACGGGTATGAAGAATGGTTAAATTATGTTCCATTTATTGAACAATTTAGGGCACCGGGGCGATTTGCCTGGGTATTCTTTTTTATTTTGGTAAGTATTGCATTCTACATCTTAAATTCTTGGTGTAATACCCTGTTAAAAAAGGAAAAAAAATCAATTGCATACGCTTTACCCCTGCTAGCGTTCGGTGTTTTTTTTAGCGAAGGATATATCGCACAAACTGGAATGGCGGATAAAGCACAAAAAAATAAAAACACATTAACCAAAGAGCCCAAAAATGAAATTCGCAACGAACTAAAATATATAAAAGGGAAGGGTTTCGACGCAATTATACCCGTTCCATTTTTCCACTATGGCACCGATTATTTATTTCTTTCTTCAGATTATGGCGAGCAAAAATTGGCCTACGAACTCGCATATCATGCCGGAGTGCCCCTGATGGCATCATCCGATCCGAGAGCATCCTTGAAGGAAACACGCGCAATATTGAACTACTTTTCTCCGCCACATATCAATAAAACCATCCGAAATCAATTGCCGAATGATGCGCTGTTCTATGTTTACAATTTAAGTGGCCGAGAAGAAGTTCAAAACAACTATTACCTACCCCGAAGGATTGCTCAAATTTCAACGCTTCAGGAACGATCAACCTACCAGAACCTAAAAACAGCAATTGCCAACTTCGATACATCAACAATAAAATCATCATTTTCTAAGCACAGTAATACCAATTTCCTTATTTCTTTACGGAACAGAACAAATGCTGAAAATAAAATGAAGGCATCGATGAGGCAGATAATTGAGTTAGATACTCGGCAATTAGCCTACTTTAAGCCAAAGATAGGATATGAAGCAAGCATAATGTTGTATGCAAAAAATATCCACAGGGCGTCGATTGATTTTGTATTAGAGCGGATTCATAACAACGATGTTCAATTAATTAAAAGAACGAACATAAACGAATCATTTCATCACTACGGCGACAGCGCAATGTGTATATTAACTTTCATGGCTCCTGATTCTATTGGAACGTATAAATTAACTTTGAAAGGCACGCCTGATAATAAATTGAGTTATCAATACAATCACTTCTTATTGCGCGAAAAAAGTGAAATAGTGCTTGATGTTGATAGCACTTCAGGTAAGCCACGAATTAATAGAATAAACAATTTTTCAACGGGCAATTAAGGCAGCCTTAAATTTCAAACGAAAATGCACTGCCCCTACCCTGTTCAGAATCAATCTTCAGTAAACTTCCATGCTTTTTAATAAAATCCTGAACTACGGTAAGCCCAATTCCGTGACCTTTTTCTTTTGATGTTCCGAGTTTCGTGAACGACTCACCGAGCAGGATTTTACGAACGCTTTCTGCATCCATTCCAACCCCGGTATCTTTTACAGTAAAGCGCACCTTCCCATCAATTTGCTCAACCTGCAATATTATTCTTCCTGCTTCGGGAGTAAATTTAATCGCATTGCTTAGCAAATTACGTAGGATGAACTCAATCATGTTTTTATCGCCCTCAAACGATCCACTCGCCGGAATGCGAATCTCAAAATCAATATTCTTGCTTCGCTGAAGTGAAGTAAGATTACCAAGCATTTTTCTGATTTCAGAAAACTCTATTTTAACAGGAGTAAAGTAAATCTGATCTGATTGCGTTTTCGACCACAATAATAAGTTATCGAGCATGTTCAAGGCTAAATCGGCCCTGCGACCTAATTCGCTCAATACTGAACGTGAATTCTCGTCCTTTTGAAATCCTTCAACCATTTTTAACCCAGAACCAATCAATATCAATGGGCTTCGAACATCGTGCGACATAATTGAGATCATTTTATCGCGTGTTTGTATGGTAGAATTTAGAATTGTATTGTACTCATTCAAGGTATCCGATTGCATGAGCAGCTTATCCTGAATACGTTTGCTGATTAGCAATACAAAAATCATTTCAATGCATATAACAAGCACTGCACCCGACAGATTCATCATCCATTCGAACTTCAATTCCTCACGGGTCATCGGAGGAATGATATCCAACCGTATATCGCTCACAAGAAGAAAAATGAACCAGGCAAAAACGATACCGGCCAAGACATAGCCTAATTTTCGTTCCTTACTCTGAAAAACAATGAGCGTACTCATTAAAATTGGTCCAAAAAAAGCAAGAATGAACGTTTCGAGTCCAATTACAAACTGCAGAACCGAAATATTGGCAGTAACTACAAAAAGATTGAGGCATTTTGATGCTGCAGGATATCCTCTTTTAAAAATTAAATATGCAATAAGCGTGTGCGGAAAAAGTAAAAAATTTATTTTGGCTTGGAGGTAATCGCCTTTAACAACATTTAAAATGCCATAGAGGATAGCAAACGCAGCAACGATTGAAAGTACAATTAAGTGCAGCTGATTCCCTTTATCTACGAGAATATCGTCTGATGATTGTGCTGTTCGTAAGTTCTGTTGCGTAACTTCTGCCATTAATTTTGGGGCACAGATTGGGGTTTATATAACAAATGGGTTATAAACACAATAGTCTGAATATTTTTTTAATTAAAGTGTCTAGTGCAGTAAAAAAATCTGAACATTCGCCTAAAAAAATCATGAAGCCAACAACATTCATTATCACATTCATTCTGAGTTGTTTTATCTCGAATGCACAGCCGGTTATGAACCAATCCTCGCTCAACCTCGATGGTATTGATGACGAAATCCGTGTTCCGGGTGCACTCGATTTACTCACAGGTAGTACAGGAGTTACTATTGCTTCGTGGGCGTATTTACGCAACACAGCTCCAGCATTTCCCAATTTTGATGGAATTGTTGGGTTTAGAAACGAGGTAAGTGCCGACTTTTATATTCTTCAATTAAGTGCAAACCAAATCGAGGCGAGATTTCGAAATAGTAATTTTGATCCGCCTTTTACAATCAATCATACAGGTGACTTCGAACTCAACACCTGGCAGCATTTTGCGCTTTCATACGACGGAACAAAGTTGCGGCTTTACATCAATGGAAATAACGTCGATAGCCTTGATGCAAGTGGATACCTTGCTCAAACAACAGGTGATTTGATGGCTGGTTTTCTGTATTTTAATCCAACAGTAAATTATGCATTGGATGGAAAGATAGACGAAGTTGGTTTATGGAATCGTGCCTTGAGCAATGAAGAAATTTCATGCATCTATTCGAGCCAAATTCCACTGCAATCTGAAGGCTTGTTGGTTCATTTGGATATGAACGAAGGCGAACCGGATGCCAACAACTTTACGCTTACTGAATTATTAAACCTTGCAGGAGCACCAAACGCATCATTTAGCGGATTGGCGTTGGATGGAACTGGTTCGAATTTCAGTACAGGAATCAACCAGTTTTCAAATGAATCGGCAACACTCTGCGGAAATGCATTTTCGTGGAACGGATATGATCTTAATGAACCTGGAACGTATTACTTAGCATTGGATGGGAACGAAATCTGCGACTCACTAATTTCCATTACACTTACTGAAAACGCCTTGAATACGGGTGTAAATCAGGCGGGAACCACGCTAATTGCACTGCAAACTAATGTTTCGTATCAGTGGATAAATTGTACAACGATGCAGGCTATAAATGGAGCAACACAGCAAACATTTACACCAACAACTAATGGCTCTTATGCAGTTGTACTTACTTCGGGTGCATGTTCCGATACTTCAGCATGCAATACAGTTAACTCGCTTGGTACGGCAAACGAAAATCCACCCCCATTCATTATAAAGCCCAATCCGGCGAACACCCATACACTCATTCAATTTCCTACGGCCGAAAAAAGAACCTTAGTCTTATTAACGCTTAATGGACAACGTATTTTAACCAGTTACAGTTCTGAGAACGCAATGCTTGTTACCAGGCCCGAATTCTGCCCTGCCGGAATTTATATACTTGGAATTGAAACAGATGGCTTTACAACATACCAGAAGCTGGTTTTTGACTAATTAATTTTCGAACGCAAAGCATTGAAGAACAAATCACTTAATATATTCATTTTCTTTCTCGTGCTGTTTAGCTGTATGGCTAATGCTCAGGTGCGGTTAAAGATTCTCGACGAAGAAAGTGGAGAGCCTTTATTTCGAGTTATTGCAAGCGAGAATAAAAAATTTCTTGCTTACTCAGATATCGATGGAGTTATTCAGTTAGACAAGGGAGTACCTTCAAAAAAACAAATTCTACTTGGATTATTTGGCTACCGCGATACACTCATCCAACTCAATGAATCAGATAAAACTGAACGCATCATTCTCTTAACACCCAATCGTAAAACCCTGAATACATATGTAGTAAGCGGCAACAAATATATCCAGCCGCTCGAATTACAATCTGTGAGTATTGATGTTATCAAAGCCGAAGATCTGAATCGGAAATTCACTACAAACCTCGCTGTTGCAGCCGAACGAATGTCGGGTGTAAACATTCTCGATGGGCAAGCTTCTATTCGGGGTGGCAGTGGGTATGCTTACGGAGCAGGCTCGCGCGTTCTGCTGGTGGTCGACAATCAACCATTGCTCACTGCCGATCGAAACGACATCAAATGGAATTACCTCCCGCTGGAGCTTGCCGATCAAATCGAAATTGTAAAAGGAGCTTCGTCTGTGCAATATGGCGGATCAGCATTAAATGGTGTTATACACCTTCGAACGATATGGCCCGATTCTGTCCCCGAAACACGAATCAACGTATTTCACTCGGTAATACCAGAAATTTCTGGGCCGGCTCAGCCCTGGTGGGGCGACACATTGCCCGGACAAACAGGGATGAGTTTTGCTCATCTTCAACGTTTGCCCGGCAGCGTAGATTTCGTTATTTCTGGAAATTTCCTGAACAACACTTCTTGGCTCAATGGTGAGTATGAGGAACGCCAACGAATGAGCATGAAGCTTCGCAGAAAATTTGGAGCACATAAACGACTAACCGTTGGATTAGATGGGACGGTGATGCATTCCAAAACCGGATTTTTCTTGTTCTGGAAAGGCGATAGTACAAATGCATACCTTCCCTTTGCAGAAACTACCAAACTAGATTTCAACGATGTTTGGCTCAACATCGACCCCTGGTTAAATTACACCGATAAATCGAACGGAAGACACTCGCTTAGGATGCGTTACTATGCGACGCATCAAAATGCTTTCACAACCTGGACGCCAGCTACGCACCTTTTCAATGGAGATTATCAGTATCAGCGGCATTTGTTCGCCGGTATCAATATCAACACCGGGATAGCTGGTAATTTTTTTCGCTTTTATGATGATGCATTGGGCGGTCGACGCAGTGGAAACTTCGCAGGAATTTACGCACAACTCGACAAGGAACTCGGGCGTTTTCAATTATCGGCAGGCTGGCGCATCGAACTTTTCAGGCTCGATTCGCTTATTAGTCGATCGATTCCGGTACAACGATATGGTGTTAACTACCGGGCAGCCAAAAATACCTATATACGGGGTTCATTTGGTGAAGGATTCCGTTTCCCATCCCCTGCAGAACGGTACGTAAAGTATAAAATCGACATCATCAATATTTATCCAAACCCCGATCTGCAACCCGAAACAGGTTGGAATGGCGAATTGGCCGTAAAGCAGAAATTTACGAGAGAAGATTGGACCGGCTATCTCGATTTGGCCTTATTTGTAACGTCTTACCAAAACATGACCGAATTCTCGTTTGGTAAATGGGGCCCGCAAACAGATCCTTTACTTGGATTAGGTTTTAAAAGCATAAACATCACAAAAGCGCTTATCGGAGGCGCAGAACTTTCAGTATTCACCGAAGGTAAAATTGGAGGACACGATATTTCAATCGTTGGTGGCTACACCTACATCAGTCCGGTCGATTTAAGTCCACCTGATACACTAGCCCCACCAAGCGATCAAATTCAGAACGATTCGCTTAACATGCTTTTTCCTTTCCTTCAATATGCCTTCCAAACATTCGATACTATGAACGTGTCGCAAAGCAATCCCGTATTGCGTTACCGGTATCGTCATATGTTCAAGCTCAATGCCGATATCGGATTAAAAAACGGATTTTCGTTTGGTGCGGGAATTCGTGCATACAGCTTTATGGAAAAAATTGATCCTGTACTGGAATTATTCGTTCCCGATTTGAGCAACTTTCGTAAGGATGCGCCACGTTTTAATGCAATCTGGGACGCACGAATTGGTTATACATTCCGAGAGAATACACGATTAAGTCTGCAGGTAATGAATTTAACCAATTCATTTGTAACCATTCGCCCTGCTAAACCCGAAAATCCAAGGATGTTTATCCTTCAGCTCAACACAACCTTTAAATATCGAAAAGGTTGGGCAAAACGCGGAAAAGAAACAATCAGAAAAATTGTACACCTATAATTTTTTGATTTAGATTCCAAACGTAGCTTTAAACGAAATTAGGACAATCGAAAATCGACCAGCACCGGACAATGGTCGCTGTGTTTGGCATCGGGCAGAATCATCGCCCGCTCGATGGTATCCGATAAGGTGTCGCTCGCACAAATGTAATCGATACGCCAGCCCAGATTTTTCGATCGCGCACCGGCTCTGAAACTCCACCAGGTATAATGATGTGGATCGGGATTTACACTTCGAAACGTGTCTACAAAACCCGAGTTTAGAAATTGCTCCATCCAATCGCGCTCCTCAGGCAAAAAGCCTGAACTGTTGGCATTCGATATAGGGTTGTGGATGTCGATGGCGCGGTGACAAATGTTGAAATCGCCACACACAATGAGGTTCTTCCGCTCATTGCGCAAGGTGTTGATATAATTCTGGTAGTATTCGAGAAACTGCATCTTCACCACTTGGCGCTCATCTCCACTGGAGCCCGATGGAAAATAGGTCGACAGTACCGACCAATCGCCGAAATCGAGTCGTATGGAGCGCCCTTCGAAATCGTATAAATAGTGCCCAATGCCTTTTACGACAGCATCGGGCTTGCGTTTGCTTAAGATGGCAACTCCGCTGTAGCCTTTCTTTTCGGCCGGAAACAAATACGGTTCATAGCCCAAAGCGCGAAATACATCCAGATCGAGCTGGTCTTCCTGCGATTTTATTTCCTGCACGCATAAAATATCGGGATTGGCCTGCTGCATCCAGTCGGTTAATCCTTTACTCAATGCCGAACGAAGTCCGTTTACATTGTAGGTTGCAATGCGCGTATTAGCTGCCATGATCTGATAAAATTTGGAAGCACAAAAAACAAAAAAAGCCCGAAGCGATTGCGTTTGTGGATAACTATTCTGCGACCATTTTTGGGGATAAATGGGTACGCCAGACTCGGAATCGCTGCAAATCAGAACTTAAATTCCATATTGTCTTATCTTCGCAGGCGTGGCTTAGGAAATTCCGGATTCTTGTTATCGTATATGGTTGGGTTTTAATTGCGGTGCCCGGCATAGCGCAGGAATATTCCTCGCTGCGTTCGAAGCGCATTGCGGCAAATTTCGATACCCTAAGCATCGATACGCTGAGCATCCAGCCGGGTTCGGTACGCCTAAACAACATACCACTCGATACAGCTGCATTTAAGTTAGACGCAGCGGCTGCCTTGCTCATCCGAAAAAAGAGTACGAAAAACCTCAGCGTCGACAGCCTTTTGCTTACGTACCGTGTTTTTCCATTTTATTTCAAGGAGGAATATACCGCCAGCGACAAAAAAATCAGTACCGCCGAAGAACGAGGTATTTCAAATCCATTCGTTTACACACCACGTAAAAAAGACGATGCTGCGCAGGCTTATCGCGGACTGAATAAAACCGGTTCGCTCTCGCGCGGTATTTCGCTGGGCAACAATCAGGACTTGGCCGTTAACTCAACCCTCAATTTGCAACTTTCGGGGAACATATCGCCCGAAATCGAAATCAATGCCGCCATCACCGACGACAACATCCCCATCCAACCCGACGGAAACACGCAGCAATTGCAGGATTTCGACAAAGTATACATCCAGCTTTCCGACAGCAAATCGAAACTCATCGTCGGCGATTTTCAGCTTACCCGCCCCGAATCGTATTTCCTCAATTTCAACAAACGCCTGCAGGGTGCGAGTTTCAGTACAACACAACGTATAAAAACGCCAGGCGATAGTTTGGGCATTAAGCTCAAAACAGGCGCCAGTATTGCCGTTGCGCGTGGCCGTTTTGCCCGCAATACAATCCAAGGCGTAGAGGGAAATCAAGGGCCATACCGCTTGCGGGGCAACAGCAACGAACAATTCATCATTATCCTTTCGGGATCTGAAAAGGTTTACATCGACGGGAGGCTGTTGAAACGTGGGCAGGAATTCGATTACACCATCGATTACAACAACGCCGAAATTACCTTCACCGCACGCAATCTGATGACCAAGGATTTGCGCGTTTTTGTAGAATTCGAATATTCAGACCGAAACTATGCGCGCAGTTTCGTCAACCTGAGCAACGAAGCCGAGCTTGGCAAATGGCGCACGCGTGTGCATTTTTTCAGCGAACAGGATGCGAAAAAGCAACCATTGCAACAGCAATTATCGGACGCACAAAAGCTTGTGCTCGAGCAGGCCGGAGACTCTACGCAACTGGCCCTGGCCGAAGCCATCGACAGTGTGGCCTTTTCGCCCGATCTTGTTTTGTACAAACGCATCGACACGCTGGTTTCGGGCGTGTTGTATGGTGGAGTTTTAGTCTACAGTACCAATCCCGATTCGGCCTTTTTTCGTGCGGCATTTACGAATGTTGGCCCCAACAAGGGCGATTACATCCAGATTTCGAGCGCCGCCAACGGGCGTGTTTTTCAATGGGTAGCACCCATCGCCGGAGTGCCGCAGGGAAATTTCATAGCCCGTGCACAGCTCATCCCTCCTACCCAAAAGCAAATTCTAACCGCCGCAGCCGATTACCGCATCAACAAAAACTGGTCGTTAACGAGCGAGGCCGCATTCAGCAACAACGACCTCAACACCTTTTCGTCGCAAGACCGCGCCGATGATCAGGGCTATGCCATCCGCAGTGCAATAAATCATACGGTTAAACTTGGACGCGACAGTGTTGCCTGGGAATTGAACAGCAGCTTGAGTCTGGAACATGTCAACCGGTATTTTAGTCCGCAGGAGCGTTTCCGGAATGTAGAATTTGACCGCGACTGGAACATTCAAAAATTAAGCACAGGGAAGCAGAACGAAACACTACCGCGTTTTTCTATCCAGGCTTCGAAACCCGGATTGGGACAATTGAGCTACCTGTTTACGGCATTTTCGCGTAGCAACGATTTTGATGCCTCACAGCATGTCTTCGCAAGCGATATTGCCCGTAAAAACCTGAAACTGCAATTCAATTCGAGCCTCACCGGAAGCCAGGCACAAACCTCTGCAGCTCAATTTTACCGACACCGCAGCATGCTGAGTTACGGTATTTGGAAGATGGAACTCGGGTATAAGGATGAATTCGAAAACAACCTGTTGAAAGGCGATACGCTGCAGCCGGGAAGTTATGCCTTTTACGACAGGCAGGTGTTCTTGCAGAACCGCGACACGGCAAAGCAGAAGTTCAACGTGTTTTACCGCATTCGCGACGACGAGGCCCTGTTCAACAACCGGCTTAAACGCAGCACACGCGCCGAAAGCTATGGGATAAGTACCGAGCTGGCCAAAGGCGAAGCGGTTCAACTGCGCACCATTACCGCAATCCGGAATTTATTTATCGAAGACACCCTGTTGAGTGCATTGGATCCGGAACGTACACTGGTAAATCGAGTCGAACTGGGACTGCGCATCTGGAAAGGCGTAATAACAGCAAACAGTTTCTACGAAGCCGGGAGCGGGCTGGAAACACGCAAGGAGTTTAGCTACCTCGAAGTGCAACCCGGGCAAGGCGTCTATTCGTGGACCGACTACAACGGAAATGCAATTAAGGAATTGAACGAGTTTGAGATTGCGGCCTTTCCCGATCAGGCGCGGTACATTCGGGTGTTTACACCAACGAGCGATTTCATTCGGGTGTATTCGAATCAGTTTAGTCAGACCGTGAACGTAAAAGCGCCCAATGCCTGGACAAAAGAAAAAGGATTGCGCAGGTTTATCGCGCGGATTTCGACACAAAGTGCGTGGAAAACTGATGGTAAAACAACAACCGAGGATGTGGCACGTGCTTACAATCCCCTGCGTTTTGGCATTGATGATACGGCATTGATTGCGTTTAACCGCGCCCTACGAAATACAGTATTTTTCAACCGGGGTGCAGCAAAATTTGGGATTGAATTGAACTGGCAGAGTTTGTCGAACAAGGCCTTACTCAATAACGGCATCGAAGCGCGCGACAATCGCTTCAGCAACCATCGTTTACGCTGGAATGCTGGCGATATTTTAACCATCACAACCGAAACACGGATGGGACAAAAGAGATCGGAAGCCGTATTTTTTTCGAACCGGAACTACCGCATCGATTACACCGAAGTTTCGCCCGCGCTCAGCATTCAACCAAACGCTGCATTTCGCCTGAGTCTGAGTTATAAATACAGCATAAAACAGAATACCGAAAACTATGGTGGCGAAAAAGCATTAAGTCATACGGCTGGTAGCGAATTGAAATACAATGTGGCCGAGAAAGGCAGTTTTCAAGGACGATTTAACTTTATTCTAATCCATTTTACGGGGCAACAAAACACGCCTGTTGCCTTCGAAATGCAGGAAGGTTTGAAGAGTGGCAGCAATTTTACCTGGGGAATCAATTATCAGCGCACCCTATCGAACAACATGCAATTGAACATCAATTACGACGGACGTAAATCGCCTGAAACCAAAACTATTCACGTAGGCGGCGTGCAGGTTCGCTTGTTTTTCTAAAATATAGATTTGTTAAATTTATTCACAAGTAACCGTAGGAAGCAATAGAAATTAATTACTTTTAGCACGATAATATTGAGGAACATGAGCATTAAAAAACCAAAATCGAAGTATGCAACTGTAATGCTGATTGATGATAGTGAGATTGACAATTTCATTAACCAAAAAATGGTTGAGGGATGTAATTTCGCAGAGCGGGTGTATGTGCATACCAGTTCCAAAAGTGCTATTGAGTTTCTAACCAATTTTGAAAGGGCACATTTGCCCGAGGATTTGTTGCCCGAAGTCATATTCCTCGATATCAATATGCCCATTATGGATGGTTTTCAGTTTGCCGAAGAATTTCAGAAAACCTGTCCTAAGATTTACGAAAAGATTCGAATCGTATTCCTCACCAGCTCATTGAATCCGGTTGATCAAAAGCGGGCCATGCAGGTGCGTGGTGTGTATTCGTTTTTAAATAAGCCCTTGAGCAAAGATCATTTGGAGAAGCTCTAATTTATTTAAAATAGAATAGAAGCTGTTTAAGGATCGTTCGTTTCAGCGATAGTTTATCTTGTGCCTAATCGGGTAATTATTAGAAATTAGAAAGATTGGTTTTAGGTAAATGGCATATCGTTATTTCATAAGGTTAAAGTACAATGGTCAGCGCTATCATGGCTGGCAGATACAGCCGAATGCAACAAGCGTGCAGGCGTGTCTAAACAATGCGCTAAAACTAATTCTCAAATGTGACATCGAAACAACAGGCTGCGGCAGAACCGATACCGGTGTGCACGCAAAGCAGTTTTATGCACATTTTGATCTCGAAACCCCAATAAGCGATTGCGAACATGTTGTTCAACGACTAGATGCGATGCGATTGCCCGGCATACTTTGCGAAGAAATTTTAGAAGTGCCGAGTGAACTTCACGCGCGTTTTTCGGCTACCAGCCGAAGCTATGAATACCATATTATGCACAAGCGCGATCCATTTTTGGAAGGTTACGCACATCATATTTTCGGCAAGCTCGACTATGGCAAAATGAATCAGGCTGCTACTAAACTCTTGGGGCGTCACGATTTTGCCTGTTTCTCGAAAACAAACACCCAGGTGCACACGACCATTTGTAACCTTTATGAAGCCGAGTGGAAACACAATGGCAACTATTCGGTATTTCATATTCGAGCCGACCGATTCTTACGAAATATGGTTCGAGCCATTGTTGGAACCCTTCTAGAAATTGGGCAAGGAAAAATAGAAATCGCTGAAATGGAGAAAATTATAGAATCACATAATCGTTCCGAGGCCGGCACTTCGGTTCCAGCTCATGGATTATACCTCACACGAATAGAATATCCTCCTTCCTATCAAATAGGACATTAGGACAAATTAGTCGTTACCTAATTTTACCTTTAGCAAATTGCGAGGCTACTACCAACTCTTTTGTTCCGCCCGAATAATCATAAAATC
>CAZVHF010000060.1:0-13307 GCA_964627105.1 uncultured Chitinophaga sp. | reverse complement strand
TTAAATTGTTGATTTTTCATATTAGGCATGGTTCAACAGTTGATTTTAAGTATTGAAAAAATACACAGCGAAAATCTTCGTTTTACTTCATTTTTGCCAATATTTGAAGGTG
The DNA here is from genome assembly GCA_964627105.1 of uncultured Chitinophaga sp. Lineage (GTDB taxonomy): Bacteria > Bacteroidota > Bacteroidia > M30B66 > M30B66 > CAMCXT01. The sequence goes on along the minus strand of CAZVHF010000060.1, from coordinate 13,195 downwards.
TTTAATATGCAAATCAAAACTCCCTATTTATAAACAAAAACGCCTGCCCTTTGCAGAGCAGACGTTTTCCACACACATGAAAAAATATTTTTAGTAGATAAACTTACCGTGAATTAGTTTTCCGGCAATCGAAACGCGGGCAATGTAGCTTCCACCGCTCAATTGCGACAAACCAATGGTGCCATTCCAGTTTCTGTCGGCGCGGCCTTCGATGCTGCGAATTAACAGACGGCCATTGGCATCGAAAATTTCAATTTTAATCTCAGCATTGGCCGGATTGGTGCAGCGGATGTTCAACGTTCCGTTGGCACGATCGGCAAAGAGCGAATTCAAGGCTACACGATTTTCGCCAAGGAAATTAACCGGAACCATTTCGCTGTAGCTGAACTCACCATTGAAATCGGTTTGCTTTAAGCGGTAGTAGCTTACACCCAAGTAAGGATTGGCGTCCACCCCATCGTATTTGCGGATGCCGTTGCTGTTACCGGCGCCCGCTTGCTCCACTACTTTTTCGAAATGCACACCATCGGTACTGCGCTCAACGGTAAAGAAGCTGTTGTTGATCTCCGAAGCAGTAATCCATTCAAGATTAACCACATTATCAGAAGGTTCGGCTGTGAAGCTGAGCAATTCGATAGGTAGTGCATTACCGTTACCAATACCTGTAAATTCGCTGAATGTAGTAATTCCGTTCCATGATAGGGTATTGGTCGAAGCATCCACGCTACCATTTCCTATCATAGCGTCCGACATGCTTTCGAGGCAGCTCTGCCACCCACCGTTATTGTATTTCGCTGGGAATAACAAAGCATCGTCGCCAAAAATATCGCTTGATGCGTAAGTATACGACACGTTATAAATTGGATTGGTAATACCATTTGGTTCGATACTCCAGTAACGACCTAGGTAAATTGTTCCGGAAGTTAAATTCGGATGCACATTGCCATATAATTTGGCCGATAAGGTCGCATTGCTGAGCGTTGCAGAGGTCAGGCTTACTGTAAATGGCGTGTATTCGTTCAAATCGCCGATAGGGAATAAATACGATGCGCCAGTTGAATTTACATGGTGCAATACGGTACCGTTATCTGCTCCATCCCACGATAAAATGTAGCTGTTGTTTCCGCTGCCAACAATGGATGCATTGGCTGTTGCCGAACCCAACGTAAGAGTATTTGAATTCAGGTCAAACAAACCGTTTACAAAATCCATTTGCTGCGATATTGTAATGGAATTGGCTAATCGTACGCCAGCAGCAGAACTGTTGTTGATTGTTACATTTTTCAAATCCTGGTCGGAAGGACAAGTAATGGTTTGCAGGTCGCTTCCGTTGAAAATTATCGTAGCGTTACCGATATTGATGTCGCCGGCATTGGCGTTGTTTACGAAGTTACCGCGCAAGGTCAATGTTCCTTCGGAGGTCGAATTATTGCCATCGTTCATATCAAAGCTACTTCCCGGATCAAGGCTCAAGTTTCCGTTGATAATTAAATTCGAGTTCACTTCGTCTTTCTGCAATACGGCATCGGCTGCGCCAAGGAAACTTCCGGCAAGTGATAAGTTATTGCAGGATAATGTTGCATTGTTCTTTACACGAAGTGTTAAACTGCCGCCCGTTGTAGGTTTGCTCACAGCAACATTGCCAGAAGCCGTTAGGGAAGCACCCGAATTCACCGTAATGATGCGTGTAGCATCGCCCGTTGACAGGAATAACAAGTTATTGCATTCTTGTGCGCCGGTAATCAGTATGTTACCCACAGAATTACCATCAATCGTTACGCTTGTTGTTGCATCGGGCACCTTACCATCAGACCAATTGCGACAATCGTCCCAATTGTTATTCTGGGTGCCTAACCATAGTCCAGGCGTTCCGCCGAATCCAATATTGGTTACCGATATCGCCGAACTTGTATTTGAACAGCCGTTCGAAGCTTCAACTGTTACGGTGTAGCTTTGGCTAGCCGTTGAAACGATCGCCGTTGGATCTGAAATGGTGTCGTTACTTAAGCCGGTTGATGGCGACCAAGTGTACGAATCTACATTCAAGCCGTTGGTTACGGTTGTATTCAACTGAGCAGGCGAACCATTACACACACTCAGGTTGCTTCCGATATCGATAACAGGCACCGGCTTCACTGCAACGGTTACTGGAACAGTTTGCTCGCAACCATTGTTGTTGAGGCGAATGTTGTAAATCACATTCTTATCGGTTCCGGTTGTGTTGATCAGGATTTCGCTCGGATTAGAAGTCTGCGGAGCTGTAATCGCTGCATTGCTAATTCCTGAAGCTGCAGGGCGTGTCCAATCAATTGTTGCAATGGCCGGAGTGGCTGTTGGGGCATATGTAAAGAGCTCGTTACCACACACCGCCGGAGGCGTTAAATTACTGGTTAAAATAGGGAGGTCGTTCACCGTAACTGGCATAGGCGATGCCGGATTGCTGCAACCAAAGGTATTGGTAGCATTTACTACATAGAAACTATTCTGCGCCGGAACAACATTTACCGGATCGGCTGCACTTGATGTAAAGCCTGCAGGTGCCGATACCCAGTTAAACGTATAGTTATTGCAATTTCCGGTTAACGAAACGTTGTCGATTGCCCACTGGTGGTCGTTCGTTGCAGAGTACCTAAATCTCACATAGAAAATAGGCTGTCCAATGTAGGCATTCAGATTAATCACAGTATTCGTAAATCCAGTTCTGTTACCTATATCTGAAGTGTAGCTTGCTATGGTTGTCCAAGTTGTGTTATTCAATGATACCTGAACTTGCGCAGTATCATTGTTGCCCGAATCGAAATAATGGAAGAAATCGAGACTTAAATTGGTGTATCCCACCGTGCTCATTACCGGCGAACGCAAGGTGGTTAATGTTGTTGTACCTGCCTGTGCCTCGCTATTCGACATGTAAAACTGGGTATTGTCGTTCGAACGGTGACTGTTCGAGTTGTAACTGTAATTGTTGGGTCTCAGCGTCCAAGCAGCATTCGCTACAGTTCCACCAGCCGAACCATTTCCCTTTACCCAGTTATTGATTGCACCGTTAAAGCGCTCACGAAGCAACACACTGTTGTAGGCTGTAGTTTGTGAGAACAAATCAATAGTATCGCCCAAACAAATCACGTCATCCGATAGCGATGAAGATACCGTTCCTGCAAAAATATATGGATTGATATCGATAAATATGGTATCGCTTTCGGCTGCACAACCACCAATTGCAGGACGTGTATTCCAGATGGCGTAATTACCCGGAGTAGATGTTTGTAGGTTAACTACTCCCGTAGCCGTGCTCACAAAGTTCAATCCAAATGTGGATGCAAAAGTACCAGCAGCAGCACCGGGGCCAAATACCGGTATTGGGTTTTGTGCACTGTAGATCTGACAGAAATCGGATCCGGCATTGTACGTAAAATCGGTTAACGGAGCCTGTGTAATAACTAACGTTGTGGTTGAGTTTACGCTTGGACATCCACCTGCTGGAGATACCGTGTTACGAACAGTATAGGTGCCCGGTGTACTGGCCGATAAATCGATGGTTCCATTAGCTGTACTTAAGAATACCAAACCTGCAGTTGTTGCCGAAAACACGCCTGCAACAGCTCCGGCCCCAAGCGTGGCAGTTGGATCAGATTCTGTGCTGCAGTAAGGTGTTGTTGGATAACTGAATGAAGTAACTGGAGTAGGCGAAATGGATACTGAAACGGGTTCGATATCAGAACAAGTCCCAACGGTACTTTGAATGTAATATACTCCCGATGAAGCAATGGCGCCCGGATTGCTTAGCGCATTTGTAGCTGCAGCATCGTTCCAGTAACTGAGTGTTCCCGAACCGGTACTACCTGCTGTAACCGATGGATCTGTAAGATCTACCGTACCCGAGCAAATTGCTTGATTGGCAACCGCCAACACCGGTGTAGTTGACACTGTAACTGTAGCTGTAGTGGCCATCTCAACCGAACATTGCGTTAAGTTACCTGTTGCCCATACATTATAAGTTGTAGTTGCACTTAAGTTGTCGACCGGGAAACTAATCGTTCCTCCCGTTCCTGCAACAGGATCGCCTACTGGGCTATTATCTACATCGTTACGTAATTGGTAGCTAACGCCTGTTTGCGATAGAGGGAGGTTAATGGTAGAATTGCCATCAACACAAACATTGGGAACGCTTGCAACCGGCGTGCGGTTAAGTGGCAGCGCACTTATGGTCACATTCACATTTCCGCTCGTTGTACAGCCAAAGCCATCCGTAACAGTAAGCGTGTACGTTCCCGCATTAGATGCCGATGCCGATGCCGTAACTGTTGGATTCATTATGTTTGATGCAAAGCCATTTGGACCGGTCCATTGATATGTGAATGGACTTGCTCCTCCAACCGCATTGGCGTTTAGTACAAGCTCATTGCCTGAGCAAACGGTTGTTCCCAAAATTGTTGATGGAGATGCTGCTAATGGCACTGGCGAAAGTGTACCAAACGAAATATCGTCGAGACCAAAGTCGTTACCACCCAGAACGGTATTGAGGTTTACAATCGAAAGATCGGCTGATGTTGCAAAGCCCGAATTCCAACTTCCATAGAAACGCACCCAATTAAAAGGCCCGGCTGTGTTGGTATAGCCATTCGGAAGAAAAGCTGTAGTACCTACCTGATTGCCGTTAATTGAGAAACGCAGTACAGCATTGTTTCCATTCACCACACTCAAGCCCCAGGCCGAGAAATAATACGTTGTATTGGGCTGCACCGGAATGCTGTTCTGACTCCAGATGGTTTGACCCAAAGCAGGATGCCCGTTAACTACCATATAAGGACCTCCGCCGGGTGTGTGCCCTGTGCCCCAAAACATATTATGCACTGTATTGGCATTGGGTACGATGGCATAGGTGCCTTCGGGATACATTTCGGATTGCCCCGCCACATCGGCAACGTAAGTATAATTTGTTGTAAAACCAGTATTTCCAGCACTAAAACTACCATTGGTAACCAACTCGGTTGCCACACCAACTGATGCAGTAGCCATACACCCGAACGAATTGGCAACGGTTACGGTGTACTGACCCGCAATATCTGCGTTTATAAACGAGGTGCTGGCTCCGGTATTCCACAAATAATTGGTAAAACCAGCACTGGCTGTAAGTATAACAAAGCCTGGATTGCCGCAGTAATTGCTGGTTATTGAAACCGTTGGGGGATCGATGATCGAGATAGGGAATTCAGCACTCCACGGGCCATTTAAACATCCACTCACACCACGCACACGTACGCTTCCTGCAGTAGCAGTATTGCTTACTGTTATGGTTACAAGGTTGGTATTGCCTGAAAAGGTTACACCTGTGCCCGTATATTGCCAGTTATAGCTTGTAGCATTGGTAATTGCAGGAATGGTAAATGAAAAGCCCACTTGTCCTTTGCATACCGTTGTAGGACCTAAAATGGTGCCCGGTGTACCAGGCAATTGTGCCAGTGCTATTGAATAATTGGCAGATGCCACGCCGTTACCGCAGCTGTTAACTCCGCGCACTGTTAAAACGCCCGAAGTGGCAGTTGCAGAAAAGTTCGCGGTAATCGATGCGGTATTGCCCGAAGGTGTAAACCCTGTTCCGCTGTATGTCCATTGGTAACTTGTTGCACCCGAAATAGCTGGCACCGAAAAGGCTACGTTATTTTGCCCCTGGCAAACCGAAGGACTACCGGTAATGGTGCCCGCAGCTCCGGGAACAGCTCCAACTGTAATAGCGTACGTAGCCGAGGCAACACCATTTCCGCAGGAGTTTACGCCACGCACGGTGAGATTACCCGAAGTTGCTGTTGATGAAAATGCTGCCAAAATGGAGGCCGTGTTTCCTGATGGTGTAAAGCCTGTTCCGCTGTATGTCCATGAATAGCTCGTTGCATTGGCAATAGCAGGTACTGAGAATGAAATTCCCGATTGCCCCTGACAAACAGAGGCTGAGCCTGTAATTGATCCGGCCGCTGCCGGGAGTGGGTTTACTGTAATGGGTTTAGAGTTGGTGGCTGTTCCACAGATACCACCCGATGAGGTTAACGTAAGTGTAGCAGTACCCGAGAATGCAGCAGGCGCTGTCCAAGTTGCATTTAAGTTTGTTGCACTTGGATTGAAAGTTCCTCCAGCCGACGAAGTCCAGGTACCGCCTGTAGCAGGCGATGTTACACCACCTCCTAAGGCAGCCGAGGTTCCTCCGGCGCAGATCGCAGCTAAACCGGGACCAACATTCACCGTTGGATTTGCAGTTACTGTTACAGCAAGTGTTCTGGCTGCACTGGTACCACACGAATTTTGAGCCGTCACACTGATGTTTCCGTTCTGCCCACCTGCTCCTGTAGTTACAGTGATCGAAGTAGTTCCTGCTCCTGCAGTAATTGTCCAACCAGTCGGTACCGACCAGTTATAAGTTGTTGCATTGGCAACAGCTGAGATGGAGTAAACCTGACCCGTGCGGGCAGCACACTGGGCTGTTGTTCCGGTTATTGTGCCCGGTTGCGCAGGCGTTGCAGGCGATGTTGCATAGGTAATGGTTAATGAATTTGCACTTGTTCCGCATGAATTGTTTGCACGAACACGATAGAAATACGTTACACCCGCTGTTAAGCCCGTTACACTTACTGTGGTAACATTGCCCACATTGAGGTTGTTGTATGAGCCTACAAACGAAGCGAAAGTATTTACAGTCGAAACATCAAGGAAATACGCTGTAGCATTTGCCGATGCAGCCCAGTTTGCAGATATCGTCGTACACGCGGCATTGGTTCCAGCTGCTGCAGTTGGAACAGCTGGTGTAGCATTCGAAACCGTAACTGCCAATGTTCTTGCAGATGAAGTTCCGCAAGAGTTTTGCGCCGTTACGCTAATGTTTCCGTTCTGGCCTGCAGTTCCTGTTGTTACAGTGATTGAAGTGCCTGTATTGGCAGTAATCGTCCATCCTGCTGGAACAGTCCAGTTGTAAGAAGTTGCATTGCTAACAGCTCCGATAGAGTATGTTTGAGACGCTAAGCCTGGACACTGAGTAGCGGTACCTGAAATGGTTCCCGGTTGTGCCGGCGCTGCGGGAGAAATTACAATGGTAGGTGTTGTAAGCACGGCATTACCCGGCCCGCATGTTCCGCCATTGCCCCCAAACCAGCAATCGCCTTCTTTCACAACATCAAATGTGATGTTGTTGTTACCGGCATTCAAACCACTTGTATACGTTGGAGGATTTCCAACCACTGTCGCATTCGAGGCCTGCATTGAAGCGAACGTATAGGTCTGCTGCTCTCCCGGTGCATGGCCTCCTGCGTCTATGCGATAGTAATAATCGGCCCAGTTTGCACCATTGGTATTCCACTTTGCACCAATGTTAATGTCGGGTGAAGCATTGGTCCATGTTGCCGTACCGGTGTTTTTCACAACTACCGAAATGCTGCGCGATTCGCCTTGACACCAAGGTGAAGTTCCATAATTGGCCGAAATAAAACGTGCACGAAATTGTGGAATAGTGGTTAAAATTGTCCGTGCAGTTCCTGCACCGCATGTATTTGATGGCACTACTGTTATGGTTGTATTAGCAGTACCAACATTCGCCACAATGGCATTGCTTCCCTGTCCTGATGCTACCGACCAACCGTTAGGTCCGGTAAACGACCATGCATAGGTAACTCCAGCAATGTTTGTAACGCTGTATGCTTGTGTTAAACCAATCTCGGGATTAAGTGCACCTGTAATTGCAGATGGTTGCGCCGGCACTGGCAATGTTGCATAGGTTATTGTATTAGAATTTGCACCTGTTCCGCATGAGTTATTGGCGCGAACACGGTAGTAATAGGTAGTATTGGCGGTTAAGCCTGTTACACTGTAAGTAGTAACATTACCAACATTGAGGTTATTCACCACAAACGAAGCGAAGGTATTTACCGTCGAAACATCGAGGAAATATGCAGTTGCATTGGCAGATGCAGCCCAGTTGGCCGAGATCGATGTACAGGCAGCATTGGTTCCCGCTGATGCAACAGGCGCTGCAGGCGCTGCCGGATTTACGGTTAACACACCACTAATATTGGTTGTACCATCCCAAAAACCGCCTCCAGAACTATTATAGCCTCCATACTGCCAAGCGCATCCGTTAATTCGAAAACGGAAAGCATAATAATAGGTTCCAACTGCTAAAGCCGAACCAAATGTTGCCTGGTATTCATCATTATTTCCCGCCTGCACATTAAATGTTGCATTTGCCCAATTGCCTGCTGCCCAACCAGAAGGGTTTGTATTGCTATTGTTGTATCCAATTTGAGCTTCAATAACAGCATTCGCGCCAGCGGCCTCCGTAATACCCGGTTCGAAAACCCGGCCATAAACTGTTGTAGTACTACCCTGACAGATAATCGTAGAATCGGGGAATTGTAAGTTGGCCCAATCAACACCATTCACATGGATTGTACCGGTAGTGGTTACCGATGAGCAAGACCCTGTAAGGGTAATGGTGTAGGTGTAAAACCCGTATGTATTAGGCGTACCACTGATTGTAGCAACATTCGATGCCCAGCTCCCCGTTACTCCTGGAGGCAAACCGCTGAATGTTGCTCCTGTGGCTCCCGTAGTTGAATACGTAATGTTGGTAATTGCAGTATTGATGCAACGTACCTGCGCATCGGTCCCCACGGCCGAGGTTCTGGTAATCGAAGCTCCGCTGTACACCAGAAAAATCCCATTTCCTGTTTGTTGTAAAGAGAAGGAGCCCACAAAGGCCGGTGTAAATGAGGCTGTATTCACAGTAAACTTATTCGCTGCAAACGATGAAATGCTCGAACCTTGCATAATTTTCCAGCTATAAGCCGTACATGCATTAAAACCGGCCGGATTACCCGTAAGAAATATAGTTACAGGGCTTCCTGAACTTGAATTAACGGTAATTTGTCCGCTTGATGAAAGTAGATCCCAGTTTGTACCAGCCGTTCCGCTTACGTTGCTTATATCGAAACGATACGAAGATGCAGTATTGAAAGAGAACGCACCGGTATTTAATGTACCTACCGTAGCTGAAGCGCTTCCCGGTGCCAAGCTTCCATTTAGAGCCACAGTTCCAGCTGCTGTTCCGCTTCCGCCAAAGGTTGCAGCCGCAGCCACCGTTACAGCGCTGCCCGATGCAGTACTGCCGTTTACCAGTAATGATCCTGTATTTACGGTTGTGGCGCCGGTGTAGGTATTGGCGCCGGTTAAAGAGAGTGTTCCCAAACCACTTTTGGTCAATCCTCCGGCCCCGCTAATTACCCCGCTATAGGTGGTGGCCGAAGACTGATTTACAGTCAGCGTTGCCGAGCCCAATGTAATGTTGCCCCCTGCGGCTCCACCACCCGTTAATGATGCTATTTCCTGACTTTGTCCATTCAAATTAAAGACTGCACCTGCTGTATTGGCAAGCGTAAGACCGGTTGTAATGGGCAATCTGTTTGCTCCTGTTGTAAGCGTAAGCGTACCGCCGTTGATTGTAGTGTTGCCGCCATAAGTGCTGGCACCGCCCAGCGACAAAGTTCCTGCAGCCGAAGCATTTAAAACGAGATTTGAACCGCTACCGCTGATAATACCATTAATTGCATAGGTTGCCGGCTGGGCCAATGTTATAGTGCGTGTTGCGCTTGAGCCTAGATTAACCGCAGCAGCAAAGGTTAAATTACCTGTACCAGCCGGAACAAGTGCAGTGCTACCAAATGCAAAATCGGCATTGGCTACAATTGACGTAATATTGGGCGATTTTGCCGTAGCGTTGTTGTTCGAAAGCACCCCGCCATTAATGGTTAAGGTACCGCTGCCAAAACCATTAACACCTGCCCATACCAGAGCCCCGTCGTTTAGGGTTATGCCTGCAGGCAAGCCTGTGTTGTTTGAATTAGCACTTGATAAAACACCGGGGCCATTTTTAATTAGCCCGGTACCGGCTGCAGTTGAAAAGTCTTGTGTTGAGCTGAAGGTTGCGCCCGAAGCCACATAAATAGGTGCAATCGCACCTCCTGATGCACCAAATCCAAGTGTTCCTGAGTTTGATAAGGTAACATTTCCCAATGCAACAATTCCGGCAACATTAGTTGATGCTCCGGTAATGGTATTGTTTGCAAGATTAAAATATGCAGTTCGTCCTGAGGTCCATGTTTGATTGTAAGGACCGGCAGGATTTTGACTCCAGGCGTTTGAAGCTGTCCATGATGCTACGCCACCACCGTTCCAGAACATGGCAACACTTGCCGTTGGTACTATTTCGCCCGATGCAAGAATAGTTGCTGTATGATAATTACTTCCATTTAAAAACAGAATACGTTGCAATTGATTTGCAGACATGCCCGAAGCCGAGTTACCTACAAAAAAACGTCCAGCTGTTCCGGCAGAGCCATTAAAGGAACCTGCCCATCCTGTTACAAACAGAAAACCGCCCCATGTGGTAGCGTTAGAATTTGCAAAATTGATGGTATGTGCGCCAGTTCCAAATGCTAAGGTCGAATTGGCACTTACCGTAAGTGTTCCAAGCGTTTCAGCAAAACCTGCCGCAGCACCGGTGCTGAATGTTCCTCCGGCAAGCACCATGTTGCTCGAGTTACTGATTACATTGGCAGCCCCCAAACGCAAAATTCCGGCAACGATTGAAGTGTTGCCGGTATACGTGTTGCCCCCCGAAAGGGTGAGCGTGCCTGTTCCCTGCTTCGAAACCGTAGCTCCGGCACCTGAAATCAAAGACGTTACATTGGTTGCGCCACTTCCATCAAATACGATGGTGTTGGCATTTCCGAAAATCTCTCGGGTATAGTTGGTGGTTGCCCCTGCGGTGAGCGTGCGTAATGTAACCGAAGTCGCATCTATTCCAATGCGCACGTTGAAATTATGGGTAACGCCCGAATTTGAATTGTTGTACAATCCGTCGGTCAAGCTTATACCACGTGTGCCATCATCGGGCGAACCATTGAAAGTCCGGTTGTTTGTTGCGGCGTTGGTTAGCGTTAACGACCTTAAACCCCAAAACGCCGTATTCAGCGTCATAGTAGGTTGATGGTTGTTTGCTATTTCAACGTTGTGTCGGGTAGTAGACCCATCGTTGCAGTCGGGTCTGTTTCGTGCCGCGTTACCGCCAAACGATGGATACCACCACTGGCTGTTTCCATTGCCGATTTCGGCACAGGATCCATTCTCCCAGTTACCGTTGGCTGCTTCGGTGCGCCAAAAAACGCTTTGCTGCGCGTTTAATGTTGACCCTAGTAAAAGCAGCAAAGCAAATACTGATTGGGTTGCAGACTTTAAAATTGCAAGAGTTCTGGAATTAAAACTCTTTTCATTGCAACCGTTAACTAAAATGTTGCTTAAGGAATAATTTTTCATGTGTGGTGAAATTATTTCGAATGTCTGTTACGGCACGTCGAAAACAAGGTTACTATAATGCGTAAAATCTTTTGCTTCTTGTTGCCTGCTTGGTACACCGAAATATCGTATTGTCCTGACTATATGAATTATAATTCAATGTTAAATCTCTTGCACACAGATGGTATTTGTAATAAAAATTCAGTTCAACATCCTTAGTTTTGTAATTCAATTTGGACCGAAAAAACAGTTCATTGTACCATGCAAAAAGCCATCTTTTTTATCGTAGCACTATTCTGTGTGATGACTATAACCCATATTGATTTTACCGATGCGCATTCAAATAATGCAGGTGCCCAGGCGGGCTATACCGGTTCGCCAAACGAGAACAACAGCCGCACCTGCTCGAGCCAGAATGGTGGCTGCCATAGCGGAACCGGCACAACATTTCAGAGTAACATGATTTCTGTGGATATTCCCGATTGTGGTTACATTGCAGGCGAAACATACACCGTAACACTAACGGTAAGCTCACCGGGCAGAAACGAATTTGGATTTAGTGTTTCCCCGCAATTAACAGGTGGAGCAACCGCCGGTACAATGATAGCAAGCGCAGGGACCCAGCTTAACGGCAGCGGACGGTATCTTACGCATACAGCAGCCGGAACCGTCGAAAGCAGCCCAAATACCCGCGTATGGACCTTCGACTGGATTGCTCCGTCGGCGGGATCGGGTGATGTTACCTTTTATGCTGCATTCAACGCTACCAATAACAACAACGCCAGCACAGGCGACTTGATATTTAATTCGAACCTCACCATTTTTGAAGGTGTTGCACCCGAAGCACCCAATATTTTTGGTAACAATGTAGTTTGCGAGGGCACCATTGCAAATTTGTTTACAAATTATACTGAAGGAATTGTATGGAGTCCTGGTAATTTTACCACCCAAAGCATCGATGTAGACCAACCGGGCGAATACCAGGTTACTGTTTCTAATGCATGTGGCACCGCAACATCGTTGCCATTTTCGCTTTCATTTGAGCCACAACCTTCTACCCCAACCATTGAATTCAACAGCAACACCGGAGCATTGCAAACCAATGTTACAGGCCCGTATTTTCATGTGTGGTATTTCAATGGAAGCGTTTTGCAAGATTCTGTTGCCTCAACCATTTACCCCAGCGAAAATGGAGATTACACCGTACAGATTATATCGTTTAATGGATGTTCGAGCGCAATCTCAGAGCCGGTTAATCCTCAAACGGTTTCTTTAACATCGCCCACATTAGCTCGATCATTTGAATTGATACAAAATCCAATTCATTCTCAGGCAATTGTTGATTATAAAGGAAACGAACGTACCGCAATGGAAATTTATAGTGTATCGGGTAAGTACATTGTAACGATGCAATTAAATCCCGGAGTAAATCACCTAACGCTTGCTTTAAAAGCGGGTTCGTATTTTTTACGGGTTAATAATAGCATACAGCGACTTTTAGTACTAAACTAGATTAACATCTCTAAAACGTCAACCTCCCATTTAACCGCACAAACTTTTTCGGTTGCAACGGCGGGCTAACTAAACGTACCAGCTGTAATTTTTCGGAATAAACCCACGGCTTAATCTCATTGGGAAGAAGTTGCTTGAGAAATTTTTGATGGAATTTTCCACAATCTGCTGTACGAAAAATGAAAAACTTCTCGTTTAAGCCGTAATAATCCTTTGTACTTTTGCCGTATGGCACAGGCTACAGATCACAATTACTCCGAAGATTCCATTAAATCGCTCGACTGGAAAGAGCACATTCGCCTCAGGCCGGGTATGTACATCGGCAAGTTGGGCGATGGTTCTTCGCTCGACG
>CAZVHF010000059.1:0-13372 GCA_964627105.1 uncultured Chitinophaga sp. | reverse complement strand
GTATAATTTTCAAGCTGCCAGCGCGAAGCCGTCGAATCCCATTTGATATAATCGGCCGACAGTTTATACTGCATTTTTCTGTTATGCAGTTGTTCTATAGTAAACTTATAGCCTGTTTGCGAATCTTTAGCGAAGTTATCGAGGTAAATAAATGTACCGGGCGTGATTTGGCGATGCAGGTTAGTATAATTGCGGTTCCAGTTGTATTTCAAATATTTGTACTCGAACTTAAGCCTTCCGGCATTGGCCTTAGGTATTACAAAGCTGTTGAGCCAAAAAGAAAATAAACCAATCAGGATTGCTGAAAATAAAAAAGGACGCAGAAGCCTCCAGAAGCTCATGCCAGAGCCAAGAATCGCTATAATTTCTGTTCGGGAGGCCATTTTCGAAGTAAAAAAAACAGCGGCAATAAAAACGAATAAAGGCGTAAAGAGATTGGCGAAATATGGAATAAAATTGAGATAATAATCAAACACCAACTCGTTAACCGGAATGTTTTTTTCAAAAATATCATCTACCTTTTCGGTAAGGTCGAATATTACTGCGATGACAATAATCAGCAGTATCGTAAATCCGAATGTTCCAAGGAATTTTCGGATAATATACCGGTCTATTATTGGAAAAAATCTTGAAATCACAAGCGTTGCGTTACTTTTTTAACCATCTCATTCTTCCAAGATGAGAACGTCCCCATTATAATCTGGTTACGGGCTTCGCGCACCAGCCAAAGATAAAAGCCCAAATTATGCACAGAAGCTATCATGCCGGCCAGGTATTCGCCCGAAATAAACAGGTGTCGCAGATATGCTTTTGTATAGTCACCATCTACAAAAGTATGGCATAGCGGATCTACAGGCGAGAAATCGTTCTTCCACTTTTCGTTGCGGATGTTGATTATGCCTTCGCTGGTAAAGAGCATCCCGTTGCGTGCATTGCGAGTAGGCATTACACAATCAAACATATCAACCCCGAGGGCAATGTTCTCGAGAATATTTTCGGGCGTTCCCACTCCCATTAAGTACCGTGGCTTGTCGGCTGGTAAAATGGAGCAGACTAATGCTGCAATGCGATACATTTCTTCGGCAGGCTCACCAACCGAAAGTCCGCCGATGGCATTACCAAGGCAATTTCGGGCTGCAATTTCTTCGGCACTGATTTTCCGCAAATCATCGAACGTGCTGCCTTGTACTATGGGGAAAAGCGCCTGTTCGTAGCCATACATAGGCTCGGTTTCGGCGAAGCGTTTTATACAGCGATCGAGCCAACGATGTGTGAGCAGCATCGATTCGGAAGCGTACTTCTTTTCACAGGGCCATGGAGTACATTCATCGAAAGCCATCACAATATCGGCGCCAATTGTACGCTGAATATCCATCACACGTTCGGGCGAAAAGATATGCTTGGAACCATCAATATGCGATTTAAAAACGGCTCCTTCTTCGGTGAGCTTGCGGTTATCTGACAAGGAAAAAACCTGATATCCGCCACTATCGGTAAGAATTGGGCGATCCCATCCGTTAAACTTATGAAGACCTCCAGCTTGTTGCAGCACATCAAGACCGGGCCGCAAATACAAATGGTAGGTGTTACCAAGAATAATTTCAGCCCGAATATCGTTCTTAAGCTCGCGCTGGTGAACGGCTTTCACTGTTCCGGCTGTGCCAACCGGCATAAATATAGGTGTATGTACCGTACCGTGCGCTGTTTCCAGTTTCCCTGCTCTTGCAGATGAATGAGGGTCTGATGCTTCACGGGTAAAGTGCATATTTTGTTAAAAAGTTGCGCAAAGATAAGGATAACTCATACTGCTCCACTTCAATCTTTCCTCCTACTTTTGCGCATTCATTTAAAGCATGCTGCAAATCGATTTCAGCTACCGCTGGGAACTTATTATTTTACTCGTATTTGCCTTCACGTTGTTGGTGCAGGTGGCCTATTATCTTTTCGGTTTTATCAGAGTTGCGCTTTACAAGCTCAAACCGCATCCAGTAAACTATCCGCCGGTTTCGGTAATTATCTGTGCAAGAAATGAGGAAGAAAATCTAAAACGTTTCTTACCTGCTGTATTGCAGCAAGAATATCCCGATTTTGAGGTTATTGTGGTGAATGATTGTTCGTATGATGGGTCACAGGATATACTCGAGCATTTTGCACGTTCGCACCGAAACCTGGTTATTCGCGAAATAAAGGAGGTTGAAGGCCGGGAACACGGGAAGAAATTCGCCCTCACCATTGGTATTAAGGCCGCCAAGCACGAAACGTTGTTACTTACCGATGCCGATTGCTTGCCTACCTCGGCCGATTGGATTACACACATGCTAAACGGATATGGCGAGGGTGTTGAACTTGTTCTTGGGTATGGAAAATATGCTAAAAAACCGGGCTTACTGAATCAGTTTATTCGTTTCGACGCCTTTTTCATAGCTGTTACATACTTATCGCGTGCCCTCGGTAAACGTGCTTATATGGGAGTCGGCCGCAATTTGTCGTACACGAAATCCTTGTTCTTTTCGGTTCGTGGATTTGCATCGCATATGCACATTTGGTCGGGCGACGATGATTTATTTGTAAACGAGGTATCCACAACATCCAATGTTTCGGTTGTAATTGATAAAGGAGCATTTACTGAATCTGAACCTAAAACAAGTTGGAAATCCTGGTTTCTTCAGAAAAAAAGGCATCATTCCACTGCACGCTATTACAAAGAAAGCCACAAATTATATTTAGTGTCGTACCCGATAACGTGGTACCTCTTTTACGCAACGATCATTTCAGGATTGATTTTACAGTACAATGTTGTGCTGTTTTTAGGGGGCTTCATGCTGCGTTCTCTTATTCAACTTGTAATACTCCAACTGGCAGCCAATAAACTGCATGAAAAAGATTTAGGCTGGAAATCAGTTTTTTATGAATTGATACAAGGTTTTTTCATTCATCCTGCTTACTTTTTCGCCACTTTATTCGTGAAACAACGCAAATGGAATTAGAAGCCAATCTTTCGGCCAAAGCCCAGTATGATGTAGCCTTGGTTAGGCGTGCTGTTGAGCAGCATGATCAGGCTGCCTATGCCGAATTGTTGGATCGGTATAAAGAGTCTGTATTTTATTTATTGATGAAAATGGTTAATAACCGCGACGATGCGGAAGATTTAACCATTGAAGCTTTTGGAAAGGCCTTTAAAAACATCGAACAGTACACACCGAATTTCGCGTTTAGTACTTGGTTGTTTCGCATTGCAACAAACAATTGCATCGACTTTATACGAAAGAAACGCATGGTTACCGTTTCGCTCGATAAAACATTTGAGGGCGACGATGGAGGCGAGATGACGATGGACGTGCGAAGCAATACGCTCGATCCGGAAGAAAATCTAATCCGGAAGCAAAAAAATGTTCTGATGCAATCGCTGGTTACCAAATTAAAACCACGCTACAGAACACTCGTAGAAATGCGTTATTTCCAGGAGTTATCGTACGAAGAAATTGCTGAAAAACTTGATTTGCCTATTGGCACAGTGAAAGCACAATTATTCAGAAGTCGCGAATTTCTTTACAATATTCTGAGAAATCAGCAAGATCGTATCTAAGCGCAAAAATGGGCACAAGCTATTTTTTCGATGCAAGACCAGCAGCTGATTTTTAATTACTTTCCCAATCTCTCTGAAGTTCAACGCGATCAGTTCACTAAACTGCAGGCATTGTACAACGATTGGAATTCGAAAATCAATGTTGTTTCGCGAAAAGACATCGACGAGCTTTACCTTCGGCACGTACTGCACAGCCTTGCCATTGCCAAATTTATCACGTTCAATCCCGGTTCGAAGGTGTTGGATATTGGCACAGGGGGCGGGTTCCCCGGAATTCCACTCGCCATTTTGTTTCCCCAAACCGAATTTACATTATGCGACTCCATTGCAAAGAAAATATCAGTCGTACAAAATGTGGCGAGCGAACTTAATCTAGGTAATGTTCGCACACACATTGGCAGAGTAGAGAAGATTCAAGATCGATTTGATTTTATCGTTTCGCGTGCAGTTGCGCCTCTACAGGATTTGGTTCAATGGACTGGAAGTAAATTGCTCAAGAAATCGTCGCATACCCTTAAAAATGGTTGGATTTGCCTCAAAGGAGGCGACTTAATTGAGGAAGCCAGCATTACCGGCCGGGCATTTCAAATAATCCCTGTTCAAACCTGGTTCGAAGATGCCTTTTTTGAGACCAAACGCATCGTTTACGTTCAATAGTCGTTTTAAAATTCAATAATCCTGAAATCCCAGGGCTCAAGTTCAAGTTTACGGATATCGAGTTTTTCCTTCTTGATAATATCCGTTCCAATTCGGTCACTACGCAGAATCTCGTCGTATAAATCAGGATTTTTGATTGCATTCTTCTTTTCGGTATTTATAACAACCATAATGCGCGATTTGGAGTCATAACGAAAGAAAACATATAATCCCTGCTCGGGTATAAACTGAAGTGTTTTTCCATTTTGAACGGCCGGGGTTTGTTTCCTCCAGTTTGCAAGTTGCCGTAAAAATGTAAATGCCCTATTTTCAGCATCATTTCGACCTAGTTCGGTAAACCGATCCTGATTATCTGCTTTCCATCCTCCTTCAAAATCCGAACGCACCAGTCCATCGGGATTCGAAAATCCTTTCATCAAGATTTCGGTTCCGTAATATATAGATGGAATGCCGCGTAATGTCATCAGCAGCGCTACTCCCATTCTGAACTTACGCTCATCCTCTCCAACAACCGAAAAGAATCTACTCAAATCGTGGTTATCGAGGAAGTTCACATTGCGCAATGGCTGATTGTACATGTAATCTTCGGCGAGTGTATAATAGAGTTTAGCAATTCCATCGGTCCACGAATAGCTTTTTGTAAGCCCTTCGTTGATTGCTTTGTAAATCTGAAAATCGATGACCGAAGGCAAACGCGTATCGAAATCTTTTCTCGCGGCGGTTTTTCCGGCAAAAAACGACTGAATGGGGACACTATGTTCCCAAATCTCGCCAAACATATTCATACCCGGATATTCGCGCAGTAAAGCAGCGGATAAATCGCGCATGTAGGTTTGATCGGGATAAGAATAGGTATCGATGCGAAAATCATCAACGCCGGCATATTCGACCCACCAAATGTAACTTTGCGTTAAATAACGGGCTAAATGCGGCTCAGCCTGATTCAAATCGGGCATATGTGTATCGAACCAACCTTTTGAAAATAAATTCTTTTCGCGTTGTGATGCATAAGGATCGAGCATCAGTGGCGCCCTGTAATTGGTTCGGGTAAAACTTGGCCACCAATTTACCCACGAACTGTCGGGCAAATTTTTATACCACCAGTGGCAATTTCCAATGTGATTCGGCACAATATCCATTACCAGTTTCATCTGTCGCCTGTGAAGCTCATCGCCGAGCTTCTTATACAACTCATTTGTTCCGAGTCGGGGGTCTATTTTATAATGATCGGTTATTGCGTAGCCATGATAGGAAGTTTTCGGCTGATCATTTTCCTGAACGGGATTAAGCCAAACCGTTGTTACACCTAAATCCTGCAAATAATCGAGCTTTTCAATTACACCCTGAATATCGCCTCCATGTCGCCAATACATCGAATCGCGATTGATTGCAGCTTCGCGGGTACCTGCAACAACATCATTCGAATAATCGCCATTAGCAAACCGATCGGGCATGATAAGGTAAATGAAATCCGACGATCTCAGTCCTCGCGATGCAGGACGAACAGTGAGGTCTCGCGCTTTTAACTCGTAATTGGCAATGAACAACTTTTTATTGCCCTTAAACTGAATGGGAATTTTGCCGGGCTTAGCAGTAGTATCTATCTTCAGGGTAATGAACAAATAATCGGTACTGCCTAACTTATCTTGTTTTACCAAACGAACTCCGGGATAGTTGAACGATGCCTCGCATGCGGCTATTCCGGGGTGATGTACCATCAATTCAACTTCCGGCTGATTCATGCCAATCCACCAGCACGACGGATCGATACGTTTAACTGTTTGCTGGCCGACAAGTTGAAGGACAAAAAGACATAAACATGAAAAAATAGAAAATCGCTTATGCATGATAAACGAATGCATTACCAAACCGCACATATTCAATGAATTTAATTAACTACACCCAAAGCTCTTGCGTCTATTTATTTAGATTCGGCGGGCTTTTTAATAGCTTGTTTAGGCTCTTCGGATTTTGCACGTTTAACACGCAAACGCGGATCGGGTTTGGTAGCAGGGGCTTTTTCGCTGCCGGGTTTCATGCGCGTCTGCACCTTTGCCGGCGAAGATATTTTTGAGTTTGGTGTCTGTTTAACTTGCGGCTCAGCCTTAACAGCCTCTTTTTCTTTCTCGGTTACAGGCATTGATTTATCGCTTGTTTGCTTTTGTTGAGCAAAGCTTACCAGTGTGGCAAAGAGAAGTGATGCGGAGAGAATGATGGACTTTTTCATACCTGAGCTAAATTTAGATTTGATTGCAATTTGCTAAAATTAATCGGTAGTACAATTCAATTTTTAACTCTGAAGGTAATTCCGCTTTGGATTCCCAGCATACGCACAGTGTTTTGGTCGGATGAATTCAGGTAATTTGCCCCCAGAAGGGCCGTTCTAAAATCGTTTATTCGTGCGTTTGGTATATAACGCGCATCTAAAAGCAGAAAAAAACCCAGCACCGAGGAAGGCTGGTAACGCAAGCCCAATCCTGCATGAAGAATATAGGGCCAATTATAGGGTTCATACGATTCACCGTCGATGCCGGCATTACCATCAGCAAGCTTGATGCGGGTTAGCAGCATCGATCCTGCATACCCCAGGCGCATAAACGGACGAAACCTGTAATGCACACTATCCATTCTAAATTCGAGCGGAAAAATATCAAGCGCCAATTCTAATTCGACCCAATGCAAATCGATCTGATCGGCAAGCGTTTGGGAAGTAAAATTCGAATATTGAACCGAAGGCGACAAAAACAATCCTTTACCTACAACGCCGCTGTATCCAAGTCCGTAGGTAAAAGCACTTTTCAGCTCCGGTAGTTTGTTTTCTTGCCAGAAACGCGATTCGTTATACGTGCGGATGCTTTCGTTCCACGCCGATGCATTGAGTTGCGAAAAACCAACTCTCAGATCGGTGTATTTCTGAGCACTTACCCAGTGATGCAAAAGGAATAAGCAAATAATAAAAATCGGTCGCATCATTTCATCATCGATTTACATGCAAGGTAGGCCGATTCCATAGCACCATGCACGGTGGCTATATGTCCGTTTACATTACAGGCTTCGCCGGCGAAATACAAGCTATTGCCCACAGGTTCTGAAAGAACTTCGCGCATGCCGGTGCTTCCCGGCGAAGGGTAACTGTACGCACCCCGAATAAACGGTTCGTCGGCCCATTGCTGGACCAGAATTCCGGTACACAATTCCGATGGATTTTGCGTGGGATACATCGAGCCAAGTTCATCCAACAACTCAGCTTGAATCTGAGAATCAGTCATCCCCTGAAAATAAGCAGCTTTGTCGCCCATAACGAATGCAGTTAACGTTGAGGTAGCCGAATTTTTACCGGCCGACGAAACCCAGTACTCGGGAATGCGCAATCCGCCCAAAATAGAACCCGTAGCTTCGTCCCAAAACGGAGCGCTGAAACGTAAAATAAATTTGGAACCCACATCCATTTTAATGGCAGCAATTGCATCTTGCTTGGCTTGCGGAAGCGGAGGATTAAATGTTATGAACGACTGCTGCAGGATGCTTATCGGTACCGTTATTAAAACCTTTTTGGCCGAATATTCAGCATCATAAATTGTTTTTACGATAAGTTCCTCATCCTTTATAAGGATATCGGAAACCGGTTCATTTAGTTTGACCTTGGCAATTGCCTCCGGGAAAGCCGATTCAAAGAGGCTCCACATCGAGCGATTTTTCAAGAAATAACCATCAATACCCGATGCATAACGCTGCTCTGCCTCACGCAAGGCAAACATACTTATTCGGTCGAGTTGCGTGCCGTATTCGTTAGCTATGATTGCATTAGCGATTTCGAATAATGCCGGGTCAATAGGAAAGTTCTGCAGGTATTCTTGAAGCGATATATCGGGGCCTTCGTACGCAGCGAGGCTTTCGGCAATTTGTAGCAATGTTTGTCCGCCACCTTGCAGAACCTCCGAATGTTTGAAATAATAATCGTCGCGTAGCACATTGTTTATCCAGTAATAGTTTTCGCCGGGCTCGGGCAAAATATCGGCTTGGGCAAAGGTCAATGCCAAATCATACAACAAACTTCTACGTCCATGAATTTCTTCTGCCCCCAGCTCGACCGGGAAATCGGCGAACGAATCCTGCGAACGAATTCTGCCGCCGGTGAACGATGCAGCTTCCAATATAATCACATCTACACCCCGATTCATCAAATAAGCGGCAGCATAAATGCCGGCAGCCCCTGCACCAATAATACAAACCGGACCATCAATTTCCGAAACATCATCGGCATCGGCTTTGGCACATGCTTCAAGAAACCAAGGCGCAACATAATACACAGGCAAGCCTTTCAGCATATTTTTAAGCAGATTTCTTCGGTTCATGTACCTAAACTTTCAAATCCAAATAAATGAAAATTAAACATACAGAAACCAAGCAATCAAACTTTACCGAAATGCAGGTTTAAATGTTAGTTGATTGTTAAAAAATACCTCAATCTAAATTATCATAAAGACTCAGCCATTGAGGCCTTTTCTTACCTTTGGGCTTCCTAAAAAATATAGGGGAAAGTACAAACCTTGAACTCAGATATCTATGTCAGAAATAGCCGGAATGGAAGAGCATAACTCAAATCAATCGTACGGGGCAGAAAGCATTCAAATTCTCGAAGGACTCGAAGCCGTTCGTAAGCGGCCATCGATGTACATCGGCGATACCGGTGTGCGTGGTTTGCACCACTTGGTTTACGAGGTGGTTGACAATTCCATCGATGAGGCATTGGCGGGTTATTGCCGCAATATTTTTGTAAGCATTAACGAAGACAATTCAATTACGGTTCAGGATGATGGACGCGGTATTCCTGTGGATGAACATCCAAAAGAAAAGCGTTCGGCACTTGAAGTGGTTATGACCGTTTTGCACGCCGGAGGTAAATTCGATAAAGACTCTTACAAGGTTTCTGGTGGTTTGCATGGTGTTGGTGTGAGTTGCGTGAATGCGCTCTCTACGCAATTAATCGTTACCGTGCAGCGCCAGGGTAAAATGTATCAGCAGGAATATTCGATCGGGAAGCCGCTGTATAGTGTAAAAGAGATTGGCACGAGCGATAAGACCGGCACAAAGGTTCATTTTAAACCCGATGACACCATTTTTACCACCACGGTTTATAATTATACAACGCTTGCTTCTCGGATGCGAGAACTTGCCTACCTCAATAAAGGGATTCGCATTACGCTGAGCGATATGCGCGAACTGAATGAAAACAACGAACCGGTTTCGGAAACGTTTTATTCAGAAGGTGGCTTACGCGAGTTTGTTGAATACCTCGATGCCACACGCGAAAAGCTGATTGAGTATCCGATTTATATGGAAGGTGAAAAGCAGGGAATACCGGTTGAGGTGGCGATGTTGTACAACAGCTCGTTCAACGAAAACATTCACACCTATGTAAATAACATTAATACGCACGAAGGCGGAACGCATCTTGCCGGATTTCGTCGTGCTTTAACGCGAACGTTAAAGAATTATGCAGAGAAGGAAGGCATGCTTGCCAAGCTCAAATTTGAAATTTCGGGCGATGACTTCCGCGAAGGTTTAACTGGTGTTATATCGGTAAAAGTAGCTGAGCCGCAGTTCGAAGGACAAACCAAGACCAAGTTGGGCAATAATGAAGTTATGGGCGCGGTAGATGTGGCCGTGTCTGAAATGCTCACCAATTACCTTGAGGAGCATCCGAAGCAGGCCAAGTTGATTGTAGATAAGGTAATTCTTGCCGCAACTGCGCGCCACGCTGCTAAGAAAGCTCGCGAAATGGTGCAGCGCAAAAGCTCTTTGAGCATCACCGGTTTGCCAGGGAAATTGGCCGATTGTTCTGAAACAGATCCCGAAAAATGTGAGATTTATCTGGTTGAGGGTGACTCGGCGGGTGGTACAGCAAAGCAAGGTCGCAACCGTGCGTTTCAAGCCATTCTTCCACTGCGTGGTAAAATCCTGAATGTGGAGAAAGCCATGATGCATAAGATTTTCGAGAACGAGGAGATTAAAAATATCTTCACCGCGTTAGGCGTTTCTATTGGTACGGAGGAAGATTCGAAAGCCTTGAACATCTCAAAAATCCGCTACCACAAAATTGTTATCATGACCGATGCCGACGTGGATGGTAGCCACATTACAACCTTGATTCTTACCTTCTTTTTCCGTTACATGAAAGAGTTGATTGAGATGGGCTACGTTTACATTGCTACTCCCCCACTCTATTTGGTGAAGAAAGGAAAAGATCAGCGCTATGCATGGAACGACGACGACCGTGCGCGAATTACCATGGATATGTCGAAAGATGGCAAGGAAACAGGCATTTCTGTTCAGCGCTACAAGGGTCTTGGAGAGATGAATGCAGAACAGTTATGGTCGACTACAATGAACCCCGAAAACCGCACTTTACGCCAGGTTACCATTGAAAGTGCCGCCGTTGCCGACCAGATTTTCTCGATGCTTATGGGCGATGAGGTACCTCCCCGCCGCGAGTTTATTGAGAAAAATGCGAAATATGCACGAATTGACGCTTAGAGACCTTCTACTTTTGTTTACGAATTAAACACCGGCAATAGTCCCTTCATCCACAATTGCCCGTTTTGACGTAAAGTTAAAGGCAAGTTCTTTTTGATTGAGTTACCAATCATTGATGCATCGTACAAAGCAAGTCCAAATGCCTCCATCGACTTGATGGTAATTGTTTCATTTTGCGTGCAAAAAGGATGATGAAGCTGGAATACATATCCATGTTCAACACCCTTTTGCTTCCAGTAAAAATGCATCACCGTTTGAAGTATCATTAAGCCTGGATAATAGATAAGTTCCCTTTGTGCTTCATATAATTGTTGAATTTCCATCCTGAATTCATCATGTTCCAACGCTAGTAAAAGCACTTCTTTGAAGGCAAACGCCCTGCATAATCGCGAATAAAACCATGTTTTATCAATAGTATTGAGCGTGTCGGCCTTACGCAAGGCCCTGGTGGTAAACGCATGAAGGATAGCTTTTTGAGATTGTGTTCGTCGCTGTAAATCTGAAGTCAGCACTTCAATTTCAAGAATGCGAGAACATAGGTGAAAATGCAAATCATACTGTTCTGTACACTCCATAAAATAGCGTACATCGGGCATTGTTCGACTTATGCGCTTGCCATGATACATGCTTTTTGTAAAGGAAAATAGTCGAGAAAAAAGGCTGCTTTGATTTTGCGAAATGCTTGGATTGTAAAATTTAAGAAGAGCTGCATCATAGGTTCCGTGTACATCATCTTCGTTTACATACTGCTCATAGAAATATTTAATGCCGCATTCAGATTTCGACAAAATTTCGAGCAAGCGCATTTGCTTTTCAACAGGAAAAGCGTATAAATATTTCCCCACATTGCTCAACCAAAGTGCATACGGATCTGCTTCTACCTGTTCCAGTAAACAATGTATGCTTTCTGCATCTTCGGTTTGAAATGCAAAGCGTAAAGCAATTTCTAGGTGAGCATTATTTTTATTTACCAAATATTGCGCTTCATCAATTGCTCCGCCTCTAACCAAATGAGCCGAAGTGAGATACTGATTATAATCTTTAAACCCACAAAACTGAGCAACAATATTATAGGTAGATGCATAAGGCTTCGACTTCGACTGAAGAACGCCAAATAAGCGCGCAATAGTATGGCCGGAGAGTGCAACGCGCTCTTTACTCAAAACGTCTGAAGCTTTGTGACATGCGCTGATGCTTGAAATGGGGAAGCCGATTTTTTGTTCAAAGACAAGTAATAAATTAATGAACAAATTATTGCTATCGCTAGGTGTATGCTCCATTACACTAAATTATACCGAACACAAAGTAAGTTAAGTTGCACAAACATGCACAAAATTGACGTGAGAAGTATGGCTATAATTGAAATTAATTAAAACGTGTAAAATCTCGCTTGCGATAATTTAAATGTTATACCATCAACTATTAGTAATGAATTATTAATGCTTGCTTTTGAAACACCTTTGAGTTATTCATAGCATAATTCGAAGGTGTTTTTTTTTGAGGGCAGCATCTCCCTCCTATTTATTTAGCGTTATCCTTGGCTGCAATCGAAAATACAAAAGTTGCCAACACTACTAAAGCAATGCATAAACTTATCGAAAGCATAATTGCTCCTGCACCAACACTCCAAGCCATTAGCCGTCCAAGCATCAAAAGTGCAGCAATTAATATAAATACAAGCCACAATCCTGGATTCTTTAAACGCTCCGTGGCGCGAACCCTATCATCAAATCGCTTCCAAACAGCTTCGTCATAACCAACCTTTAAGAAAGCTACGACCAGCCAGGCAGCACAGGTAACGATGCCACAAATCAACACCTCAAACAGATAGGGACTAAGGCTTAAAAATGCTGTCAATTGCTGAGTGATTTTTTGAAAATCATCCCAGTGTGCCTGAGCCAACTCATACGCATTGCCAATAATCAAGGCGCTTATCATAGCAGTTAGCTGCACGGCTGCGGTGATTCGATTCCAATACCAACGCAGTAAAAATACCGGACCAACACCCGAGGTAATGACCAGCAGATATTTAGCAATTGCTAACAAACCATCGGTGTTTAGGCTCCAAAAAAGTACCGCTAACAAGAACATAAGCATTCCTGCCAAATTCTGATACTTGAAGCGGCTTAACAAACCCAGACCGCTAAGCAGTTGCCCGCTCCACAACTGCAGATTTTTAATCACCGACAAAAAGGAGAAAAATAAAAATCCAAGCATAATAGTACGCAACACCAATGGTTGAACCTGAATAAAATAGCCCAGAATTTCTTCACCCTTTGGCTCCACCTGTGCCGATTGTACCGACGAAGCTGCCTTAATTCCCAATAAGTAAATAAATACCTGCGAAACAAGAAGAAAGAAAATTAACAGTAGGAACTGACGTAAATTACCTTTTTCGCGAGCATACAATAATTTTTGCCCTTCCATATCTGGAAAATCATATATACCCGTCAATATCCAATGTAATCCAAAAATCATCAATCCATGTATAGCCGAAT
Source organism: uncultured Chitinophaga sp. (assembly GCA_964627105.1). Lineage (GTDB taxonomy): Bacteria > Bacteroidota > Bacteroidia > M30B66 > M30B66 > CAMCXT01. Next base: position 94 of record CAZVHF010000059.1, on the reverse strand, counting down.
TAGGGAATAAATCCTGTTGCGCTATCGACTGATTACCTGTTGAATAATTATCCTGAACGAAAATCCAGTAACCTCCGATTCCAAGCAACACAGC
>CAZVHF010000058.1:0-13518 GCA_964627105.1 uncultured Chitinophaga sp. | reverse complement strand
TACAATAATTGATTTGAAGTAGAGTCTGTTCATGGCCTTTTTCTTTAGCGGTTTATTGAAGTGAAATTAGAGCAGTTTACACGCCTTAATCTTCAAGAACAAACTACAGTCTTACAGCGTAAGTAATCGCATCGATACTTCAATTAATTACTCGTTTCAAATTCCTAATATTTATTAAATGAGGCGAATACGGGTCTTTTTAAACATAAAAAAGCCGCTTTTTAGTGTAAGAAAAAACGAAATAGGTCTTAACTACACAGTATTCGTTTATTTATACTGTTTATCGATTTACTGAAATTGTTTCCAAGCATGTCGAAAGACCGCGAAAGAAGAAATTTAGGGGTGCTTGATTTATTCGGTAAACTGAAATTCAGGCGGAAATTGGTTCCTAATTCGATTCAATCCTGGACCATTTCTTAATATGTTTACTCTATTTCCATTGAACGAAAAAATAGGAAACGAACCCCTCTCTTCGTTCATCTGATTGTACGAAACAAATAATGGAATATCGCGAGACTCGCCAAAATCGATTGCTTTACCCAGTTCAGTTATTGAACCTTGTCCGCTAACATTGGCACTTGTGCAGATTGGTGCAGTATAGTGTTTCCCATTATAGAGGCTTGGGTCAGCATCGGCTTGCATCAGCATTTCAAGCATTGTAAATAGTTTGCGATGCACACCATCAGGCATTAACAAACCGAGGTGCGTACCATTCCGAATTGTAGATGAGTTAAAATCAGGGTCAGTGAATGATATATGTAAAAAGGCTCCCTCTAAAAAGCGCAGTTGTTCGCCCGACCGAATTGTGGGCGGCATTGCGCCAGTTGCAAAATTGCTGAAGTATTTACTCAAGGAACCTACCGATGATCCATAGTTTTTTCCTGGAAGCCTCGATTTACCTCGATCGAGCGCAGCCACTCCAGCTGGATTTGGAGGTGCATACAAAGCAAAAACAGCTGGAAGTTGAATTAGAACAATAGGATTATCGCTGCGGAAAACTCGCAGAATCTCCTTAAAGGCATTTGGCTCGTGAATGCTTATTGTTTTCAGGCTAGGTGTTCCTCCCTATACAAAACGCAAAATTCACGATAAAGTTTGAATATAATGTACGTTTGGGAAAATTAATTAGGTATTACCACTTATAATGTGGCCAGAATAATTTTCCGCTATAAATTTCATCGGCGGTAAGGCGGTTTTGCAGGTTTGGGTTTCGCCGAATTTGGATTGGGGGTTGTTTTCGGGTTTTTCGCAGCATTGCCGCCACGTCCACCAAAATTAAAGCCAAGTCCTAGTTGTGCGTACAACATATCAGTGCGTGAGTTTTTCGGAACTGTATTAACGTCGATGTTGTCGGCGTTCAAGGAACCTTCTCCTGGCGTAGGTGATGACACAGAAAGTTGCACATCCCAACTTTGAACTTGTTTTTTGTCGAAGTAGCGAGCCCATCCACCTCCCAAATACGAAGCATTCAAATTTAAATAGGTGTCGTTGTTTAATTGAATGTAAAAACCTGCTCCAAATCCTGCTGACCAGGTAAAAGATCTCTGCTGAGTTTGTCGGTCGATTAGATTGTTGTCGTTCGTTGTTGTAAAATAACGCTCAGGAGAATTGTCATAAACAGCGGTGCTTGTCCAGAGGTAATTGAATCCTCCTAAAATATCGATATAAGGTTTCACATAGCGCAGTGGTGCCTGAAAACGCACCATGCCATGCCCATTCAAAATGTGATTGTTCATTCGAAATTCCAAAGGAATAACCAATGGTTCAAATCCTTGGATCGGGAGACCATTGGCTGTGATTTCGGCGGTTAATGTTTCATTTACACGCTGACCACCGGCATGCAGATAGCTAATTCCACCTCCAAATAAAATTGGGACGTGTCGAGATGGTTGGTGAACTATGTTGAATGTTCCACCAAAGGGCAAGGAGGTGGTGGTTTCTTTATAATTGTACATCGGAATCCCCATGCTCAAATTCAAATCACCATAAGTGCTGCTGCGTTTTTTAGGAGCCTGTTTAGGAGCCGGATTGTTTTGACTAAATGCAAACTGTGTGAATAGAAGTGTTATCAGCGAAAGTAAACGAATTGCCATTTGGATAGTTTTTGAATGGTTAATAAAAATTATGCCAAGTATTCTACAAAAGTAAGGCTTTGTGTTGATTGCAAAGGAAGGATTTATGTTTATAAAATTAGAGCCATGGTGCAGAATATTTCGGCCGAATGCGAAACAAGAATCACATTTCCTTGTTACATTTGCCGTTAGAAGGATATGTTTATGAACCCGAAAGTGCCCAAATTTTTCCCAGTTGCCATAGCGATTTCTATTGCTTGTATTTTTCGTCTTATTCCGCATTATCCCAATTTTACACCAATGGCAGCTATCGCCATGATGGGGGGAGCATATCTCTCTTCAGGATTTATGCGGTTTACCGTTCCCTTTTTAGCAATGCTGGTCTCAGATTATATAACGGTTACGACCATCAATGCGCAATGGATTACCCCCGTCGAGTATTTTACTTCTCCCGAAACGTTTCTAGTTTATTTGGCTGTTGCATTGATGACCTTGGTTGGTCGCTGGTATGGAAAAAACAACCAAAGTCTACTATCAGGTGCTCAAACCGCACGACTTGGATTTGCATCGTTTGTAAGTGCACTCATTTTCTTTTTGGTAAGTAATTTTGGTACATGGATTTCTGGTCATGGACTCGAAATGTCCTTTTCAGGTCTCTTAGGAACTTATGCCTTGGGAGTTCCGTTTTTTGGCTACAACATTGCCGGTAATCTGGTGTACTCGTTCTTATTTTTCGGTTTGCTTGAGCTTGGAATGCAACGCTTCCCAGCATTGGTTCGCCAACGCGTTAAATAAATAGGCCCATGTTCAGCTATTGGGAACAAACTACCTGGCTGGAACAAATTGATTATTGCATTATTGGAAGTGGAATAGTTGGTCTTTCAACTGCGTTAAATCTGCGAAGAAATAAGCCTGCTGCCCGAATCGCAATAATTGAGCGATCGGTTTTGCCCAACGGAGCATCTACAAAAAATGCCGGATTTGCTTGCTTTGGTAGTCTCACCGAATTACTTGCCGATATGCAAAGAATGCCGTTTCAAGAGGTAATTCACCTAATTGAAAGGCGTTTCAACGGACTTCAACTCCTGCGGGGCGAATTAGGTGATGCAGCCATTGAATTAGAACTGTTAGGAGGTTATGAGGTTTTTCGTGCCACAGAACATGAAAGTTACCTGAAAGCATGTTCTGTTATGGAGGAGTTTAATCAGGCTTTGAATGAACTTATTCCGGGTGACCCCATTTATTCGGATGCTTCCTACCAAATTAAAGGAATGGGGCTGAAAGGCATTGAAAGGATGCTGTTTAACCGTGCCGAAGGACAAATCAACACCGGTAAAATGATGGATGCTCTGATTCGAAAGGCCCAGCAGTCGAATATTACCATGCTGTTTGGCTTGCCTGTTTTGGAATTGATCGATGAAGGAACACATGTGCTACTTAAGACCACTGAAGGTAGTATTAAAGCATCGAAGGTAGTTATAGCAACAAATGGTTTTGCGTCGCAATTTCTGCCTGAGTTGGACCTGAAGCCGGCACGTGCACAAGTATTGGTTACATCCGAAATAAGTGACTTACAACTTAAGGGAACGTTTCATCTCGACGAAGGGTATTATTATTTTAGAAATGTTGGCAAACGCGTATTACTAGGAGGAGGACGTAATCTTGATTTTGTTGGTGAAACAACCACCTCGCACGAGATTACAACCCAAATTCAGGAGAGACTTGAATTACTTCTTAAGGAAGTGATCCTTCCCGAAAAGCAATACACTATAGATTATCGCTGGGCCGGTACCATGGGTTTAGGCGAAGAGAAACGTCCAATCGTGAAACAAATAACACCTAACTTATTTTGTGCTGTTCGCATGGGTGGAATGGGCGTCGCTTTGGGTTCTTCGGCAGGAAAGGATGTTGCTACTTTGGTTCTTGCAAGCTAATGAAGCACTTCAAATCGATGTTGCATGAAATCTCCATTCTTGTTACGAAGAAGGAGTATGTACAAGCCCTCGGCCCACGACGATGTTTCAATAATTTGTGTTGTAATGTTATCGAGAATAAGCATTCCGGCAGCATTAAAGACCCTAATTTCGTGGATTGACTCCTTGTAATTCAGATGAATTCGCTCGCTAGCTGGATTTGGATAAATACTGAGCTTGCCAGCTAACTCAATCTGCTCTTCGCCAGCAAAATTAACGCTGAAGATTCCTGAAATTGATGAGCAATTATCTTGCAGGTATACGCGCACATTGTAATTGCCATTCTGAACCGGAATAATTGACTGGCCGGTCTCATCCGCAAGCAGTGATCCATTAAAATACCATTCGTAAGCTAATCCCGGACTTGCTACAAGGTAAATGCCATCTACAGTAATCGTAGGCGGAACAGGTTGCGTAACAACAGCGATTTGCTGAACTGCACTGGCAGTACAACCTTCAACAGAAACACCATTTACCGTGTACGTAGCGCTATTTTGAGGGCTAACAGCAATCGAATCTCCGAATGTGGTCGACATTGCCGGCCCACTATTCCAATAATAATAACTTGCCCCACTTGCAATTAGCGCTGCTGTATTGCCTCCACAGATCGTATCGCTGGCTGTTGCTATACTTACTATTGGTGCATCAGTCACCACAACGTAATCGTTGATGTGCAGCGAGTCGATGCCGTAACTATTCGATACGCGTAACCTAACCGCATAAATACCTGGTATATTATAATTTACCTGAGGATTTTCGAGGGCTGAGCTTTCGGGAACGCCCCCTTCGAATGTCCATAAAAATGAATCGGCATTGCCGGTTGACTCGTTTTGAAATTGTACAGTGGTTGCAGCACAGACCGGTAAATCCCAAGCAGCATTGAATGCGGCAGTTGGCGCAATTGACGCTTCTTCACCTTCGATGCGAATATTGTCGATATACAGATTGTTACCATTATTGCAGAATCCTTCCCAACTGAAAATAACACCTGTATTGCCAACTAGGCTGTCGAGGTTAAGTTCAATACACGGCGCAAATGCAGCTGCATCGCACCAAAGCGCACTCAGGTTTGCATTAAAATTATCGGGAAACGCTGCGGTGGTTGCAAGCGTATTTCCACTTAGTTCCAACAAACGTGTGAATGATTCGCCGCAATTGGTCGAATAGCTCAGAATCAATGAATCAGTGATGTTTTGAAATCTCGGCATATACGCAAAATCAAAACTAAGCGATGCGCTACTTAGTCCCGAAAAATCGAGAGGTGGAGTGTTTAAAAAATCGCGTGAACCTATACTTGCATCGATGAAATAATCCAATTTTGCGGCCTTTGACCCCGTTTCGGGCGAGGTCGCCGAGGCAATATTCCAAGTAAACGAGCCATTCTCATTTTCAACCATCCATCCATTGGTTGAAAAGTTTCCACTTTCGAAATTTTCGGTAAACGGAAGCGATTCTCCGAGCCCACCAATAACTTCGATCGATTCCTGCAGAACATTATCGGGCCCGTATGCATCCGAATAAATCCCATTCAACAACCCTACAAGCTGAACACGGTAACTTTGTTCGCCAGGCGCCGGATAGATCTCCTGTAAAGGCAATAGCATGCTTTCGCCTTGAGCCAAAGTGGTATCAACTGTATAAAAATAAGGTGGAGCATTTCCAAGCTGAGAACGAATGGTGAACGTGTTGAGTACCTCGCTTGCGGTATTGGTAAGACGTAATAGCGGAGAAAGTAATCCTGTGCACATGCGCTTGGGCATCGGAACTTCAAATGCGAGTGAAACATTGTGCGTTGCTTGTTCCACTTGAACACAACGAATAGCTTCAAAAGCATTGATACGTCCTGTTCCAATTAATCCATTAAAACCCGGATTCAAAAAACTGATATCATCGGCAGAACCTTGAATGCAGGCTTGAATTTCGGCAGGGCCCAGGTTTGGATTATTTGATTTAAGCAAGGCAGCTAATGCAGTCACCAGCGGAGCAGCGAACGAGGTCCCGTTTTTTACCTGGTATCCATTGTTCGGGGCAAGCGACCAGATTAATGATCCCGGCGCACTCACATCTACCCAGGTACCAAAATTCGAGAATGTTGAACGCGAATCGCTCGATGTAGTAGCACCAACTGCAATTACGCCATCATATCCGGCCGGAAACTGTACAACCGAATTGTTGAAATTTCCGGCGGCAGCAACTACGACTACGCCTGAATTTAGTGCATCCTGAATAACTGCCAGACCAGTTTGCGAAAATGTTTCTGAACCCCAACTGCAATTAATAATATCGGCTCCGTTCGCTACTGCCCAGGCAATGCCTTCGAAACCGCTAGCCACATTATCGGGATTATTATCGAAGGTTACCTTAACCGGCATAATGCGCACTCCATGCGCGAGTGATGCCATACCTTGTCCGTTATCGGTTAATGCACCAATCAATCCCGCTACATGCGTTCCATGGTCATGTCCCGATGTGGGAGGCTCAACATCCATATCCTGCTCGGCGGCATCATAGCCCTGAATACACACACCTAACAATTCGGGGTGATTGGTTTGAACGGCATCATCAACCACTGCTATGCGAACGGAGCTGCTTCCTGTTTGTAAGTCCCAGGCCTGTTGTGCCTGTATTTTATATTGGTACCATTGACCACCCGATGTAGTTGTGTTTGGACCTAAATCATCGGGTGTAAGAAAACGCTTGTTTTGTGGTAGCAACTCGGCATACTTAACATTCTGACAATTTGATAAATAAGTTAAAGCACTTGAACATTCGCTTGCGTTTGCATAGCGCATTCGGGCAATATGCCTTAGGGCATTATTTTTACTGAATTCAAATGAAAAATGAGTACTAAGGGGCACTGGTACGGATGCATTTTTCTTGAAAAATTGGTGCAGGAATTCCTGTCTACTTATGCTATCGGTTAATTGTAAAGTTTCATCGAACGCTACATACAATTCGGCCTTATTCGTTTGGCTTGTCTGAGCCTTTAGCTGAACAACGGTTAGGGTTATTATTAGCGTTAGGATAAAATTAAATTTGGCGAAAACTCTCACGATAAAACAAATCTTCCGTTAAAGGTACGGATTATTTTATGCTACATTATGAAAAATTTGCCCGGCTAAAGACCGTGCTTCATTGAAAATTTCATGGTTTATACCATGATCGATTCCACGTTGCCTGCACCAGGCAAGAAGCGATTCGGTGGCCATATTTCCGATGAGGGTATCACCGGCCATCGGACAGCCTCCAAAGCCGAGAATAGCACTATCGAAATGCCGACAACCAGCGTCCCATGCTGCATCCATTTTCTCAAAAACAGCTTCTGGTCGCGCATGCAGGTGAAGTGATAATTCGGACTCGCTCGGAAGTATTTTCCGAATAGAGCTAAATAAACGATGGATAAGTTCTGGCGTGGAATTTCCAATAGTATCGGCAAGCGCAAGCGATTGAATTCCCAATCCATTCATTTTTAAGGCCATTTCGCCCACTAAGTCTTCACTCCAAGTGTCGCTGTATGGGTTTCCGAAAGCCATAGAAAGGTAAACACGTACTTGCTTTTTGTTTTTGGAGGAAATTTCCAAAATGGCTTTTAGTCGATCGAAAGAGTTTTCGATGCTCGCATTGGTGTTGCGCAATTGAAATGTCTCGCTTACCGAAAAAGGATAGCCTAACACTGAAACAAGTTCGTGGGCAGCGGCTTCTTCTGCTCCTCTTTGATTGGCAACGATGGCCAGGATTTCAGATTTTTTTTCAATACTGATTAAGGCATCGAATACTTCGGCAGTATCGGCCATTTGTGGAATAGCGGCTGCCGAAACAAAACTACCCGCATCGATAACCGGAAATCCTGCCTGCATCAGTTTCGAGAGGTAGGTTATTTTGGAAGAAGTTGCAATAGGTGTTTTAATGCCTTGCATTGCATCACGCGGGCATTCAGTGAGATATAGCATGCGGTTTCAAATGCTTATTGATGTTTTTTATCAACTTCGGACCTTCATAAATGAATCCTGTATAGACCTGAACCAAATCTGCGCCAGCCTCGAGTTTATCGATAGCGTCTTCAACACGTTCGATGCCGCCGCAGCCTATCACAAGTGCATCATTTCCCAAAACCTCCCGAACCACTTTGATAATTCGGTTTGAGCGCGCTTTCAGTGGCCAGCCGCTTAATCCGCCGCTGCCACAATCTTCTATTTCGTAGGTTTTACTGATCAAACCATCGCGCGAAAGCGTTGTATTAGCCGCAATTATACCGTCTAATCCGTTTGTTTTGCAAATTCCGGCAATTTCTCTCACTTGTTCTTCACTCAAATCGGGCGAAATTTTTAGCAAAACAGGTTTTGTGACCGATTTCAGTTTTCTTGCTTCAATAATGGTTGATAAAAGCAGCATGAGCGGCTCTTTTTCCTGTAATCCTCTCAATCCAGGCGTATTGGGAGAACTTACATTGATGGCGAAATAATCGACATAATCGTATAGCTTTTCGAAGCAAATAAGATAATCCTCATGGGCTTTCTCGGCGGGCGTATCCTTGTTTTTTCCGATGTTGCCACCAATTATCAATCCCTCGCTTCGATTTTTTAATCGCTCAACCATCGCGTCGACACCCTCATTGTTAAAGCCCATACGGTTTATCAGCGCATGGTCTTTCGGTAAACGAAACAAGCGCGGTTTCGGATTGCCGTCCTGTGCACGAGGCGTTACGGTTCCAACCTCAATAAATCCAAAACCGAGCAATCCGAAATTATTAAACAACTTTGCATCCTTATCAAATCCGGCAGCCAATCCTACCGGCGATGGAAAACTGAGGCCTTTTTTCGAAATGCGTAAGGTATTCGCCTTTGGAGCATACATCCATTTAATCAAGGCACGTAATCCCGGAATGTACAGAACAAGGGAGAATAAACCGGCAGCGAGGTAATGGGCAGTTTCGGGTTTAAACCAAAATAAAACGGGACGAATTAACAAACGAAACATTCCTCAAAAGTACATAGCTTCTAAGTGAAATAAAACAGGACTTTGTGTAAAACCTTTGTTAAATTAACCCTGTAACAACCTTCTTCGTCTCTGAAATTCGGAAAGAAAAATCCCTGTAGCCGTTGCAACATTCAGGCTTTCAGGTCCCTCGCCTGCAGGATGTGCTGATGGAATACTGAGAATTTGCCTCACGCTGCGCTCAAATACCGGATGCAATCCATGCGATTCGCTGCTTACTACCAAAATGCCTTCTGGTTTAAAATCAGTCGAATACACATTATCTCCGTTTAGGTCGGCTGCGAAACTCGGTTTTGTTTTGCACAAATTTTCCAGTTCATCCATATGAAGGTAACATGGTTGTAACCTTATAAATGAACCCATGCTTGCCTGAATGCACTTCGGATTGGTCCATTCAACCGTGTCTTCAGTAGCAAGGATCTGCTGCACTCCGAACCAGTCAGCTAGGCGAATTATTGTACCCAGATTTCCGGGATCGCGTAAAGAATCAACTAAAAGGGTTAAATGCCCAACATTTGGTGTTTGCGGCGAAGTTTGGTTTAAAAAACAAACTGCCAATACATCGGGCGTGGTTTGGAGGCATGAAATTTTTTCGAGTTCGAAATTTTCAGCTTCCATACAAATTATATCAGGCCGATTAGGTAAAAATTCATCGAACCACGCTTGAGTAGCAACAATGTAATCTGTCGGAAAACCGTGTCGGATCAACTCCAAAACAACCTTTGTTCCTTCGGCAATAAAGCGTTTCTCTTGTAAACGATACTTTTTCTGGTGCAACTTTTGAATACGCTGAATTCTATTTTTGCCGAGCATGTAAAAGCCTTATTTTTGGAAATTCAAAGGTAGAAACAATACCGCACGCATGCGAATTCGTTTATGGTTTAACCTCAAAGTCTGGAGCAATTTTTTTTATCTGCTCACATGTGTTGCGCTTTTGGTTTCCTGCAGTCCGGTGCGGAGGCTTAAACCGGGCGATTATTTGCTGACAAAAAATAAAGTAATTGGAAATAACTCAGAAATCAGCACATCAGAATTACTAACGTACGTTAAACAAAAGCCCAATCGTAAGATTCTGGGAATTTGGCGCTTCCATCTGCAGATGTATAATCTGCCGAGTCCTGACCGATTCATACCCCGATACGAGGCGCGAATTGAAAAGCGTAGGACTCTAAATCAGGAACGACTATCTAAAAACAAGAAGCCCAGAAAAGAAAACCCGTTTAGTTTGTCAAAATGGGCAAGAAACATTGGCGAATCGCCTGTTCTAATTGATTCTATTCAAACGCACCGAAGTGCAAACCAATTGGAACAGTATCTTTCAAACCATGGATATTTTCATGCAATTGTTAAAGATTCAATTGTTTATTCACCTGAAAGAAAGCGAGCCGAGGTCTATTACATTGTTTCGGCTGGTGATCCATATCGGTACAAGTCTATTTCGTACGAAATCGAAGACCGAATTCTGTATGAACTTTATATGCAATCGTGGGGTTTGAGCTTGTTACGAAAAGGTAATTTGTTCAATGCTGATGTTCTTGAAGCTGAACGTGATAGAATTCAAACTTTGTTCAGAAATGAGGGTTTTTTTGCCTTTGTTAAAAACGAAATTACGTTTGTGGCTGACACTTCAGAACTGAAAAAGGAAATCGATTTACATCTTGTAATCGACAATCCGGTTGAACGTATTCCGGGTTTTGTAGATAGTACGGTTGAAAAAAAACACATCCGCTACCGCATCGATCATATTTACCTAACAAGCGATTATTCGCTGCGAAGCGATACAATAGATGTGGGCGACACGCTATTCTACAACAATTATCAATTTATTTCATCCAAGGGCTTGCTCAAATTTAAGCCGCGTTCAATTAAACCAACGCTCGATTTTAAACACGGTGATTTATACAGTAAAAAGCGCGCAGATCATACATATAGCCGAATTGCAGAGTTAAATGCATTTCGTTTTATCAATATTAATTTTACGCCATCTGGTCCCGATTCCTTGGGTTTATTAGATGCCAATATTAGACTTAGTCCAAGACCGCGCCAATCTATTACGTATCAAACGCAGGGAACAAATACCGCCGGGAATTTTGGTGTTGCGGCGGATGTTATTTACCAGAACAGGAATTTATTTGCAGGTCTCGAGTTGTTTGAATTCAGACTAACCGGCGGCTTGGAAGTGCAGCGAATATTGGGCGATGCCGATAATAACGAGTCGGGAAATGTTTCAACACTGCTGCCATTCAATACACTTTTATTCGGCCCTCAGGTATCTCTCAGCCTTCCTAAATCGCCCGATTTGGTTAAGTTTCTGGGCTCAGAAAGCCGAAGGACACAAATAGCGAGCTTTTTCAACTACCAGCGTCGCCCCGATTATACACGCTCTATTTTTACCTCCGTTTTAGGATTTTCGGCACGCAGCAATCAACGCGTTCGGTATACGCTGAATCCCGCCGAAATTAACTTTGTGACAGTGAATTTGAGTTCGCAGTTTGAAAATCTTCTGAATGCATCCAATAATTTATTCTTAAAAAACAGTTTTAAAAGTCAGTTTATCGCATTGGGCAAGTTTTCCCGAACATTTAACTCGCAGGTTCTAGGCAAAAGCAAATCGGTAAGCTTTTTTCAGTGGAATATTGAGTCGGCCGGACTTTTCTTAAATGCGAGCCGCAATTTATTTGCTAATCCGGCGAAGGAGGATGATAAGTATATTGTTTTTGGAGTGCCTTATTCTCAGTTCGTTCGCTTCGATTCCGATTATCGTTTCTACCGGTATTTTTCAAAATCATCTTCGCTGGCGTTTCGCTCGATTACGGGACTAGGTTTACCTTATGGAAATAGTGAGGTGATGCCTTTCGAAAAGAGTTTTTTTGTGGGGGGGGCCAATGGTTTGCGAGCATGGATTGCGCGTTCGCTCGGACCGGGCGCCTACAGAGATTCGAGCGGTTTGCGAATCGATCAGATTGGCGATATTAAACTTGAATGGAATTTAGAATTTAGGCAAAAATTGTATCAAATCTTTGAAACGGCTTTTTTCATTGATGCGGGGAATGTTTGGCTTAGGCAGGAGGATCCGCTTCGCCCAATGGCCTCGTTTGCCTTAAACCGGTTTTACCGTGAAATTGCAATAGGGGCAGGATTAGGCATCCGTCTAAATTTTGATTTTTTTATTATCCGCCTTGATGCAGCACATCCACTTCGCGACCCATCCTATCCGATTGGCGAAAGGTGGGCTTTTAATCGCCTGAAGGCACGATCTGTTAATTTTAATTTCGGAATAGGATATCCTTTCTAAATGATTCAGGCCCACAGTTTTTTTGTTTCAGAATCTGTTGTCGAGTTAGCAGGAGTTCTTGCCGGTCCCTTGGTTGGACGATTTTTTTCGGAGCATGGTGCGCGCGTTATAAAAGTTGAAAACCCAGGCACAGGTGGTGATGTTACCCGCACCTGGCGCACCGAAAACGAAGATGAGATTGGACTAAGTGCCTACTACATCTCCGTAAATCAGGGAAAAGAATCGCTAATGCTCGACTTGAAATCGGCCACGGGTATAGAAAAATTGAATGGTTTGCTCGAAAAGGCAACAATTTTACTAACTAATTTCCGACCTCTGGACCAAGAGCGTTTTGGGATTTCGTTTAGTGATCTCCGTACGCGTTTTCCAAAGTTGATTATTGGTCAGGTTGATGGATTTTCTGCAAGCGATAATCGACCTGCTTACGATATTGTTTTACAGGCCGAAAGCGGATTTTTAGCGATGAGCGGAACTGTTGGTGGAGAACTGGTAAAAATGCCTGTAGCCTTAATCGATGTTTTGGCCGCACAACATCTAAAAACAGGAGTATTAATGGCTATGTTAAATCGGCAAAAAACAGGCGAAGGAGCTTTGGTGCGCGTGAGTTTACGCGACGCAGCGTTGGCTTCGTTGGTAAACCAGAGTGCAGCATATCTCAAAACGAGCGTTGTGCCCGAGCCTCTTGGCTTATTGCACCCCTTTATTGCTCCATACGGCGAATGTTTCGAGACGAAGGATGGGAAAAAGATTGTACTTGCGATTGGAAGCGATGCACAATTTAAGAAACTGCTTGCTGTATGCCGGCTTGATGCCGAATCGATACACTTAAAATTTAAATCGAATAAATTACGAGTAGAACGTCGACAAGATTTATATCAGATCTTCGAAAGCGTTTTTATGAAAGAGGATAGATCTGTTTGGATGGAAAAATTGCTGCATGCAGGTATTCCTTGCGGTGCATTGCTTAATATGGCTGAAGTATTCGATCAATCGTACGCAAAATCAATGCTGATGCATGGTCTGATTAATAATATGGATGTGGTAAGCGTTAAAACTTCTCCAGTTTTCTTTGAATAAACGGTCTCATAAAAGGTGGTTAAATGGGCACCATTGCAATACCAATCCCGCTACCTTCCTACGGTCGGTAGCACGTGATTTTTTATTTTTCCTTTCGCTCGGGCAA
>CAZVHF010000057.1:0-13548 GCA_964627105.1 uncultured Chitinophaga sp. | reverse complement strand
TAATTCGTAAATCGTATATCGTAATTCGTAAATCGTATATCGTAATTCGTAAATCGTATATCGTAATTCGTATCTCGTAAATCGTACATCGACTACCACAAAAACGGAATTACTCACCCGAGCGATTCCGGTTTTTGTTTTTGTCGCGCTAATTCCTGCAACCGCACTAATTCGATATTTACCCATGCCGTTTAGCACAAGCCAAAATATTTGGGGCATTATTATGCATTTTAAGCTATTTAGGGACAGCTGAAAAGTTGCTTTCAATTAATTAAATTTGTGTATGCCAAAAATAGCCGTTTGGAAATTTCTTACGTTTTTCATTTTTGCATATGACGCTTTAAATGAGCCGCCTCATTTACATATTGCCAAAGAAAAGTGTAATCGGCAACGATCGGCGAAGATTTGGCTCGAGTCGTTAGAAATAACAGAAAAGGGATCACTTAAAGAAAAAGAACTAAACGAGGCACTTCGGATTATGAAAGAAAATCAGGCTGCGCTTTTGGATTTATTTGAAAAAGTGAAAAATGGAGAGAAAATAAAAACACTAAAATTGAAGTAACATGTTTGAGATTGTTAAAAATTCACCCATTTCAATCCATAAAATCACATTCGATTTGCCTGGAAAAATAAGTCTTTCCCTGCAGGATGGTCGTATTCTTATCGTTCCGCTTAAGTATTTTCCTGAATTAGCAAAGTTACCTGTCGAGAAGCGTAAAAAATACACCATTGTCGATGATAGGACCATTTTATTTTTGCACGCTAACTCAGTTTATCACCTCGAAGATTTTATGGGCTTAGAAGGTCAGTGGAGACAACGATAAGAGTATTCAATTAAAAAGTCTTTACCATTTTATTTGGCTTAACTCCTTTCTCAAAACCGCACATCCAAACCCACGGCATTTCCCCTAAACCACAAGCCCCTCAAAATGGTGCGGTAATAATCTGAGCCCTGCTTGAGCGCCAATGCATAGATGCTATCGAACAACAATAAAAAGCCGCCTTGCAGGTACAAACTCGTTCCATAGCCTTTTAAGCGGTTGTAGGCCAATTGTTCGGTTGTGTTTTTTGCCAGGCTGTTCAAGGCAAAGCCCGTAGCGATGTAAGCTACATCCAATCCGCAATTAAGCAGCAAAATGCGTTCGGTGCGTGTGTAGCGGTGCAGTGCCAACACCGGGTCCGATGCCACTTCCTCATCGCGAAGTCGCATCAAGCCGGCATAAGCCAAGGTGCCATTTACCACATTCCACGCTGCATTGAACCCGAAAAACTGCTTTTGCCATCCTTCTTGCGTGGCGGCGAGCACCAGGCCACTGGCTATCTGACTTCCCGACCAAATGGCCAGTGTTTTCAACGCCGTTCGCTCAACCACGCGGCGGTCAATGTCCATTTGTAATGCAAGGCTGTCGATTTTCTGCGCAAACGTTTCCTGATGAGTAATGCTTAGAAACAAAATGCCAAGCAGTGCAATCCTCATGTTTTTTGCTTTTTCTTTTTTGCCGCCGGAAAGAGGATATTGTTCAAGATAAGTCGGTAGCCCGGCGAATTGGGATGCAACTTCAAATCCGTAGGCGGATCGCCCACTTTGTGCTCATAATCTTCCGGATCGTGCCCGCCGTAAAAGCTCCAGGTGCCTTTGCCGTATTCGCCGTGAATGTAGCGGGCCTCGCCGGCAGCTTTGTTTTCGCCCATAATCAGCACTTCGTTCTTGATATATTTCTTCAAAAACGCCGTGGTCTGTCCCATGAAACCTTTGATGATTTTCTCGTGGTTCTGGCACAACATCGTAGGCACCGGATCCCACTTGGCCGAAAACTCAAAGAGTGCAAAATAATCGTCGCGCTCCGGAATGCGGCGGCTCTGCGTGGCATCGATGGACGAGAACTCGTACTCGGCCGGATTTTTACTCAGAATAAAATCGGTGAAAGCAAAGCAGCGCGTAAAGTCGATTTTATTTTGCATCCCCGGATCGGCGGCATCCCCGTCGAACATATTTTCGCAAATATCCACACCATCGGCTGCCAGCGCAATGTCGTAGCTGTCGGTAGCCGAACACATCGCAAACAGAAATCCGCCTCCTACCGTAAAATCGCGGATTTTCTTTGCAACGGCCAGCTTCAGCTCCGATACTTTGTTAAATCCCAGCCTGCGTGCCAAATCTTCGGCACTTTGCTGCTGGTCCTGATACCATTTTTGTCCGCGGTAGGCATACCAGAATCGCCCGTATTGCCCCGTAAAATCTTCATGGTGCAAGTGCAACCAGTCGTACAGCGGCAGTTTGTCGGTCATGATTTCCTCGTCGTATACCACATCGTACGGAATTTCGGCATAGGTCAAAACCAGTGTCACGGCATCGTCCCAAGGTGCTTTATCTTTTGGCGAGTATACAGCCACACGTGGCGCCTTCTCGAGCTTAACCGCATCCATGTTGGCTTCGGGCGAGGCAATTTCCTGCATAATGGCATTCGCCTGCGCATCGGCTATAATCTGGTAGCTCACGCCGCGAATCACACATTCATCTTCAATCGGCTTCAGGTGCTTCACCAAAAAACTTCCGCCACGGTAATTCAGCAACCAGTGCATTTCTACTTCCTGCTTCAATACCCAATAGGCAATACCATAGGCTTTTAAGTGGTTTTGCTGGCTCTGGTCCATCGGAATCAACAAAGACGTCGATCGCAGGGGCAGACCAATGCCACACAGCAGCAGTAAAACGAGGATTAAATTGAATTTCGAACGCATCATGTCAACAACGTAAAAGTACGCAGTTCCGTTTACGATTGAACGAAAAAATTAGAAAGGCATGCCATCCGCATCCCACTGGTCTTGTCCATTCATTTTCGACCCCCGAATAATCGTGTTCGAATCTGCATCAAAATCGGTATTGGGTGTTATGCCGCCCCCCGGACTTCCTGTAACCGGTCCGGCAGGACTTCCTGCCACTGGTGCAGCGCCAAATCCGCCGTATCCACCCGACTCGAAATTGGTGAACTTCGCCAAATTACCAATGTAACGCAAGGTAACTGCACCAAGCGCTCCGTTACGGTGTTTGGCAATGTGCACTTCGGCCATGCCTGCGGTAGAGCGACCATCTTCGGTTTCGGTAATGTTATAGTATTCGGGACGGTAAATAAACATTACCATATCGGCATCTTGCTCAATGGCGCCCGACTCACGCAAATCCGAAAGTTGCGGTACCTTCGACGAACCGCGCTGCTCTACGTTACGGCTCAGCTGCGAGAGTGCAACAACCGGTATGTCGAGTTCCTTGGCGATGCCTTTCAGCGAGCGCGAAATCATCGAAATCTCCTGTTCGCGGTTACCGCCCTTTACTTCCGATCCGGCCGTCATCAGCTGAAGGTAGTCAATAATAATCATCTGAATGTCGTGGTTGGCCTTGAGTCGACGTGCTTTTGCGCGCAATTCAAAAATCGACAGCGCCGGTGTATCGTCGATATAGATTGGAGCTTCGCTCAATTCGCGTACACGGGTGTCGAGCTGGTGCCATTCGTGGTTTTCAAGCTTACCGCGTTTCAGTTTTTCGTTGGTCAGTTCGGCTTCTCCCGAAATAAGACGCATCACCAATTGTGTACGCGACATTTCGAGCGAGAACAAGGCAACGGGCTTCTTAAAGTCGACCGCCGCATTGCGTGCCAAGGCGAGAACGAAGGCTGTTTTACCCATACCCGGACGTGCGGCCAGAATCAACAAATCGGAGCGTTGCCAGCCTGCCGTCATGCGATCGAGCTCGGTAAAACCCGATGGAATACCGCTCAGGCCGTCGGGCTGCTGCCCTGCAATTTCGATTTGCTTTTTGGCTTCCACAATGAGGTCGCTCATCTTGGCGAAATTCTTCTTGATATTGCCTTGCCCCACCGAGAACAATTCTTTTTCGGCCTCGTCGAGCAACTCGAGTGCATCGGTTCCTTCTTCGTAGGCTTTATTAATAATGGCCGACGATACCTTGATGAGCTCGCGCTGAATGTGTTTCTGGTTGAGGATGCGCGTATGGTATTCGATATTGGCGGTAGAGCCCACGCGGTTAGTGAGGAAGCTGATGTAGCTTGGCCCGCCTGCCAGATCGAGTTCGCCGGCCTTGCGCAATTCCTGCACCACTGTGAGGATATCGACCGGCTTCGATTGGTTAAACAGCTGGTGGATGACCGCAAAAATCTTCTGGTGTTCGGTTTTGTAAAACGTTTCGGGCCGCAACGAGTCGATTACGTTCGATAAGGCATCGCGGTCGAGCATCAAGCTGCCCAGCACCATTTCTTCAATCTCAGTGGCTTGCGGCGGCAGCTTACCCTGAAGGTATTCGGCAGATTGAATGGGCGTTTGTAGAAGCGGTCTTTTGCGGATGCGGTTATCGAGTTCGGCCATAAGAATACAAATATAGGTCGATTGCAGGGGCCTGTTTCAATTGTTCAAAACTTGTTTTTGCAAAGAGATATAGGCTAGTTATTCACTCTGTTTTGGCCGCCACGAGCGGGCTTTCCGGTACAAGTCCTCCGCCGTTTCGGCTACACCTTAACGTCGTGCGGGCTTTCCCCTACAATCCCTGGCGGTTTTGTTTCAGCTATAGGAATTTATCTCCTGTAAAGAAGTTATAAAATCGATTTAGCAAAATAGATAGAGTTAGAAATTTAGAATGCCATAAAATCATTTTGGCTAAGACTGGGAGAAGTATTTTGCAGCGACAATTTGCAATATTTTGTTTATGAGCGCCTTGTGATTATCCGTTTTTAAACGTTTATAAACGACTAGTAAGGCTGATGAGGCGTAACTTTGCGGTATGGGGAGGAGGAGTGGCGGACCCCACCAGAGTCCGGTGCAAACATCACAAAATCAACAATATATCCCTTTTGGTTGAGCGCTTGACTTCTGCTTTTTAATAAATCTTCCTAAACGAACTGTAGTCGATTTATCCGGCATTTCAAAAATAGCCTTCATTCGCTATTCTATCGATTCCCTAAAAATCGGGACAAGCAAATTATGACTTGATCCGGATTGTGTTACACCCGTGTTACAAATCAAAAAAAATAAGGCCAGCATTGCTGCAAGGCCTTATTTTTGGGGCTCCTTCTCTTGGGCTCGAACCAAGGACCCTCTGATTAACAGTCAGATGCTCTAACCAGCTGAGCTAAGAAGGAATTTCGAGGGCGCAATATTAGAACAAATTCGTGTATGGAGCAAATTTTCGATTGAAAAATTAGGGAATATTTTTTACCGATTCATAATCAATAGCATAATTAACTAATCTCTTGCAATTCCTGCAACCTGCGGTAGACGCCCTGCTGTTGCATTAGCTCGTTATGCGTACCACGTTCGGCAACAATGCCATCGTGCAATACTAAAATCTCATCGGCATTTCGCACGGTCGACAAGCGGTGCGCAATAACCAATACTGTTCTGTTCTTCATCAATTCGGCAATCGCTTCCTGAACAGCTTTCTCACTTTCGGTATCGAGTGCCGATGTGGCTTCATCGAGAATCAGTATCGGAGGATTTGCATACAAGGCACGCGCAATAGCAATACGCTGCCGTTGACCGCCGCTTAAACGCGAACCGCGATCGCCAAGTATTGTATCGAATCCCTGATCCATCTGCTCAATAAATTCAAGTGCATGGGCATTGCGCGCTGCAATTTTCGCGGCTTCCTTATCGGGTGTAGAACTTCCCATGGTGATATTGTTGAGAACTGTATCGTTGAAAATCACCGGGTCTTGGTTCACAAAACCAATCTGACTGCGCAAGGCATCTTGATTGAGTGTGCGAATATCTATCCCATCAAGTAAAATCTGTCCCTCAGTAGGATCGTAAAAACGCAGCATCAAATCGGCGATGGTCGATTTACCAGACCCACTTTTGCCAACCAATGCCAGATTTTTGCCACGCTGCAGCACGAAATTTATATTTGTCAATACAGCATCTGTATCGTATTTAAATCCAACCGCACGAAATTCAACCGATGCCTCGAAGTGAATCGATTTGCCTGCATCCTTTTGATCTTCAATCGCTACAGGCGCATCGAGAATGGCAAATATGCGCTCGGCCGAAACGGCGCCTTTCTGCATATTCGAAATTGCTGTACTTATATTTTTTGCCGGCTGTAAAATCTGCGAATACAGGGCCAAGTAGGTAATAAACATCGAACCCGAGAGATCGCCTACGATAACCAAATTACCGCCATACAAAACCAGCACAACAATCACCACAACTCCCATGATTTCTGAAAGCGGTGAAGCCAGTTCGCGTTGATTAAAAAGTGCCTTGCTGTTAGAGGTAAAGCCTGCATTAATCTGGCCGAATTTCTCACGAAAAACATCCTTTGCGCGAAATGCCTGTATGATGCGAATTCCGCTGAGTGTTTCGTCGGTATGCTGCAAGATGCGTCCCAGCATTTCCTGACTGAAATAACCTTTACGTTTGAGTTTGCGCGATAGTGTAGAAATGAAAAATCCGGCAATTGGAAAGAAGATAACAGTGAACAAGGTTAGCTTGGCTGATATGAGAAACAAGGTGAAGAAATATGCTACAATCACGAAGGGGTCGCGCAGAAATATTTGAAACGAATTGATAACTGAAACCTCAATTTCCTGTACGTCGTTGGTCATGGTCGAAAGCACATCGCCCTTCCTGTTTCGATTGAACCATGCAAGCGACTGGTCGGTAACTTTTTCGTATAGGTGATTACGCAAACGTTGCAGCAGATTCATCTTTAACCGCACCAAAACGCGAGTACCCAAATACCGAAAGAGGTTCGACAATACAGTTGCTGCCGCAATAATGGCACAAACCAGTCCGAGTGCGTACATCTTACCAGATTCAACTGCAAGGCTTCCGACATAATGGTTAAACGCTCGGCCTGCATAGGATGCACTCCATTCAAATGCGGGCAAGGGTTCAACAGAAATTGTCTCACTGCTGCCAAACAACAGATTGAGCATCGGAATAAGCATTGTGAAGTTGACAATTCCCAACACGATTCCAAGCACCATAAATACGATGTATTCGGGCAAGTAATGGTGAATGGGTTTGACGTATGCCAGCAATCGGCGGAGAACCTTCATTTAGAAAGGAAACGTAAAGTGCGGCAAATTACGAATTTACTTTGCTCCGTTGGCAGCGAAAAGTTGACCACGGCATTTCTCTCTATTCAAGCCGTTAAAATAGGATTGTGTTAATTCAAAATTTAGAATCGAACTCCATTATTCAGGAATATCTTCATGAAAATCAGTACAGAGGATAGCACGATTAGAAATTTATTTTCGATTTGTCCGGTCTCGGGCATCTTATAAATCATGATCATTTTGTTTTTCATAGCATTTATGAAAATCGAAATCACCACGATAAACATAGTTGAGACGGTAGCGAGGTTTAAAATAAAGGAGCCATCGCCAAAATAAATCATCGTTACCCCCGAACAAATTAGCCAGGGTAAAAATACAATCTGAAACAAGTAAATAAGGCGATTTTCGTTTTTATGAATATGCTGTGTGCTGTTGGTAATCTGCACAAACGATTTGGCTACGATCGAACCGATAAAAATTAAAATTATTGAAGCGATTACCGAGAAGATCAATTTTACAAAATCATCGAAATACATATAATCAGCCACGATACCTAAATACGAGGCATTGATACCTTGCGAATTCGCTTTAATGGGCATTAGAATCATCTGTGCAGCAAAAAAGTTGAAAAAGTGAATCCCCAACCAAAGCCAGAAAAGTTTAAGAATACCGGGGCGTTTTCTGTAAAATCGATGTGTTAACAGTCCCGCAACACCACCGATTAAACAGTAAATTGGTCCTGCAGAAAATGTTTTTATCACCGGCTCAATTTCCCAAAGCGAATAGTTCTGCGTAAATTCTACTTTAAAGAAGAAGAGTTTGTAAAATAAGTTATGCCGCTTCGCAAATAGCGAGGTTATAATAAAAAATGAAACGTAAACAATTGCAAAGGATGCCATATAGGCAACCGAGGAGTTGATAATTCGATTGTTACGTTCTTGTTCTTCTGAGTTTATTTTTCCCGGTAATTTCTCGGTAAAATCTATAATGTCGTCGCTGTAGTCCATTGGTTTGATAAAGGCGGGATATCCAAAAATAGGAAAAAACGATTAGAATCAAAATCTCGATAGTATAGGATTGAATTAATGCATACTAAATTTATCAGGTTTACTTTGCCTTGTATTGCTTTTTTTAAGTTAAAATCATCCTGAAAAATTAATTTTTTTTACTCATTAAGGAAATGTAATTTCGCAGCCTCAAATTTTAAGGTATGATACGTAAATTCAGTATTTTGAGTGTGGGGCTCATCGCTCTGAGCTCCGCTGTTTTTGCTCAAACAGGCGCGAAAAAACCATCTCCAGCTGCGAAGAAAGAAAATGTACCTCCAGTTGCAGTTCCCGCACCAGCTCCGGTTGATCCAATTCTTCTCACCGTAGGAGGCGATGCCGTGACCAAGAGCGAGTTCGAAAGCATCTACCACAAGAACAACCCGAAAGATGCGCCCGACGATCGTAAGGCTTTGGAAGATTACCTCGAGTTGTTTATCAACTTTAAGTTAAAAGTGAAGGCCGCCAAGGTGCTTGGTAAGGATACCACGCAAGCCTTCAACAACGAATTGAAAGGGTATCGCAAGCAATTGGCTGCACCATATCTGTCAGACAAAGATGTGAACGAACGCCTCATCGAGGAGGCTTACGAACGCATGAAGAAAGACGTGAAGGCCAGTCATATCCTCATTAAACTTCCTGCCGACCCAACACCAAAAGATACGCTGCAGGCTTACAACAAAACCATTTCGATTCGCAATCGTGTGCTCAAAGGCGAAAACTTCGCCGACCTCGCACGTCAAAATTCCGACGATCCATCGGCGGCGCAAAATGGTGGCGATTTAGGCTACTTTACCTCCATGATGATGGTGTATCCTTTCGAAACCGCTGCATACAAAGCTGCAGTTGGTGATATTACTATGCCTGTACGCACAAAATTCGGCTACCACATTCTTAAAGTAACTGACGTGCGCGATGCGCAAGGTCAGGTTAAGTGTGCACACATCATGGTGAAAGTTCCTGAAAACGCCAAAGATTCGGTTGTGCAGGCAGCGCGCAAAAAAATCGATGAGGTGGCCTCTAAGATAAAAGCGGGAGAAGATTTCGGGGCTCTTGCGCAAAGTTATTCCGACGACCGCACTTCGGGTAAAAACGGTGGTCAATTGCCTTGGTTCGGAACCGGAAAAATGGTGCCCGAATTCGAGAAGGTTGCATTTGAACTGAAAGAGAACAACCAGGTTTCTGAACCGGTGCGCACACAATATGGTTGGCACATCATTAAGCGTCTCGAACGTAAAGGAATTCAGCCTTTCGATGAATTGAAATCTGAACTGAAACAGAAAATCTCCAAGGATTCGCGTTCACAGGTAAGTCGCAACGCTGTGATTGCCCGCGTTAAGAAGGAAAACAATTTCACCGAAGATGCAAAGGCCTTTACCGAACTACTCGCGAAGGTTGATACAAATTACAGAAATGGCAAATGGTCTGTTGATGCTGCCAAGGGCCTTGTCAAACCATTGTTTTCAATTGGTTCCGAAAAATACACCCAAGCCGATTTTGCCAAATTTATCGCCGATAACCAAAGCAAGCAGGCTAAAGATGCGAATGTGGAAGGATTGGTACGCAAAGCATACGAAGGATATCAGACCGATAAAATCATTGCTTACGAAGATGCGCGTTTGGAACAGAAATATCCTGAATTCCGTCTCTTGATGCAGGAATACCGCGATGGTATTTTACTCTTCGACATTACCGACGAGAATGTATGGTCGAAAGCCATCCGCGATAGTGCCGGCCTTGCTGCATTCCACGATCAGAATCGTTCGAAATACATGTGGGATCAGCGTGCGAAAGCGGTAGTGTATCAGTGTAAAGACGCTGCTACGGCTGAGAAAACACGTAAAATGGTGGCGAAACGTGCCAAGAAAAAATACACCAACGAAGACATCAAGAAGGAAATCAATGCCTCTTCCCAGCTCAATCTGCAAATCGAAGAAGGATTATTCCTGAAAGGCGATAATGAAAATGTGGATGCAAATCCATGGACTGTTGGCCTGAGTGCAAATACCAATCGTGCCGATGGTTCTGTTGTTTTTGTGGAGTACGTTTCGATTCTTGAACCTACACCGAAAGAACTTTCAGAAGCGCGTGGTTTAATTACAGCCGATTACCAGACATATTTGGAGCAGGCTTGGATAAAGGAACTCCGCGCGAAATATCCGGTTGAAGTAAATCAAGACATTTTCAAAACTGTTAAATAAGTCCAGTTCGAAATTTAAAGCCCGGTTGGTAATCCATGCCGGGCTTTTCTTTTTGTATTCGTGGTTTAATCGTAGCTTCGTTGCATGACATTCGCACTTAAAATGGCTTTCTCCTTATTGATTTTTTCACTGCTTTCATGCGGTGGATCAGACAATAAATCGGATGCGGTTGCGCGTGTGTTTGATCAATACTTAAGCAGAAAAGATGTCGTAAAACAAATCCCATTCGGCACATCTTCGCGCGATAGCGCCATGCTTGCGCAGGAAATTATCGACCAGTGGGTGCGCCGTCAATTAATCTTTAAACGGGCCGAAAACAACCTTACCGATGAACAGAAAGATGTGAGTAAACAAATCGAAGACTATCGCATTTCGCTGCTTACATACGCTTACGAGCGCGAATTGGTGCGGCAAAAGCTCGATACGGTAGTGAGCGATGCAGAAATCGAAACGTACTATAAATCCAATCCGGGCAATTTCGAATTGAAGAACAACATCATTCGCCTTAAATACATCAAACTACCGGTAAGTTCGCCCAATGGCGATAAAGCTTCAAAATGGTTCAGATCTGCGGCTTCGGCCGATCGAAACCGACTAGAACAATACTGTAAAATGTATGCCGTTAATTACCTGCTCGACGATGCCAACTGGCTGTTATTCGACGATGTGTTGAAAGAATTACCCATCCAGGCGTATTCGATGGAGCGTTTTAACCGGGGCGAACGAAACCTCGATACAAAAGATAATGAATACCGCTACTTGATTTCAATCACAGGCTTTTTAATTGAAGAAACCAGTGCACCGCTTAGCTTTGAAAAAAACAACATCCGAAACATCATTCTCAACAAACGCAAGATTAAGCTTGTTGAGCAGATGCAGAAAGATGTGTATAACCAGGCAATGAACGATAAAGATGTTGAAATATATACTCCTGCTCCTTAACCTCGCTGCCATCACGCTGCAGTCGTTTGCTCAGAACACGCCGCTTACAATCGATAAGGTTGTTGCCATTGTGGGCGAAAAGCCCATTTTACTTTCCGAAGTAAGTGCGCAATTCGAACAGATGAAAGCGCAAAATCCAACGGCCGATTCTACCATGTATTGCGTTATTCTCGAGGATTTAATTCTTCAGAAATTGATGGTGAATCAGGCCGAGAAAGACAGCATCGAAGTAACCGATGCACAGGTCGACGGCGAACTCGATAAGAAAATCCGATACTTCGTTGCACAGATTGGCTCTGTCGAAGAACTCGAAGCCTACCTCGGAAAATCCATTACACAAATCAAGGAAGATTTCCGCGATAAAATTCGCGATCAACTCCTCATCCAGCAAATGCAATCGAAAATTGCCGGCGACGTTAAAGTATCCCCCGCCGATGTCCGTACATTTTACAGTTCAATTCCAAAAGACAGTTTACCTTTCGTAGAAAGCGAAATTCAGGTGGCTCAGATTGTGCGCAAACCTCCGGTAAACCTGGCCGAAAAAGACCGCGTATTCAAGGAGATTTCAGATATACGCCAGCGCATTATCGATGGCAAAAGCTTCGCTTCGATGGCCGCATTTTATTCCGAAGATGTGGGCTCGGCAGCAAAAGGTGGTGAATTAGGATTTGTAAGCCGGGGCGATCTGGTGCCCGAATTCGAAGCGGCGGCTTTTCAGCTCAAGGGCAAAGAAATTTCGCCTGTTATTGAGAGCATGTACGGCTACCACATCATTCAACTCATCGAACGCCGTGGCGAACTCATCAACGTGCGTCACATCCTCATGGCACCCAAAGCCTCGCCCGACGATCTGGAAAAAGCACGCATCAAGCTCGATAGCATCTCGCAACAGATTCGCCTTGGAAAGATCAGCTTTGAGGATGCGGCGCAAACATTTTCAGACGATGCCGAGAGCAAAAACAACGGCGGCTTGATGGTGAACAGCGCTACAGGATCTACCTTTTTTGAAATTTCGCAACTCGATCAGAGCCTGTTTTTTGTAGTCGATAAACTCAAACTGGGCGAAATTTCTGAACCGGTTGTGGTGCGCTCGGGCGAGAAGAAAGAAGCCTACCGTATTGTAATGCTGCGTTCGCGCACCGAACCGCATGTAGCTAATCTCGAAGACGACTACCAGCGCATCCTTACCGCTGCCGAAAACGAAAAACGCGAACAGAAAGTGCGCGACTGGATTGCCCGAAAACGCAAATCATTCTTTGTAAAGATAAATCCCGATTATTCGTGGTGCACCTTCATCAACGATTGGAAAACACAGTAATTTAGCAACATGATGCAGCAACGTTTTACATCCGACGCCGAGGCCGTTAACGCGCTTCGCGATACCTATATTAAACTCAACAGCGAAATAGGCAAAGTCGTAATCGGCCAGGAAGAGGTCGTACGCGATGTCGTAATTTCCATTTTCAGCAAAGGCCATTGCCTCTTGGTAGGTGTTCCGGGGCTGGCCAAAACGCTTTTGGTAACCACCATTTCGCGTGTGCTGGGTCTCGATTACAACCGTATCCAGTTTACGCCCGATTTGATGCCATCTGATATTATTGGAACCGAAATTCTCGACGAAAACCGGCAGTTCCGTTTCATCAAAGGACCGCTCTTCGCCAACATCATTTTGGCCGACGAAATTAACCGTACACCGCCCAAAACGCAGGCGGCATTGCTCGAAGCCATGCAGGAGCGTGCCGTAACCGCAGCCGGCAAGCGTTATGAACTGGGTAATCCGTTTTTCGTTCTCGCTACACAAAATCCGATAGAGCAGGAGGGAACCTATCCATTGCCCGAAGCGCAACTCGACCGCTTTATGTTTAACATCTGGGTCGATTATCCAAAAATGGAAGATGAGATTAAAGTTGTAAAATCAACAACTTCCGATGCGCAAGTAAGTTTATCGCCTGTTATCTCGGCCGAAGAAATTTTGTTTTACCAAGATTTGGTGCGCCGCATTCCGATTGCCGATAAAGTGCTGGAGTATGCTGTTGGTCTTGCTGTTAAAACACGCGCCAATTCGGGTATTGCTCCCGATATGGTAAAAAAATACCTGGCCTGGGGAGCTGGTCCACGTGCATCGCAATTTTTGGTACTGGGTGCCAAGTGCCATGCCGCCATTCACGGAAAGTACTCGCCCGATATCGAAGATGTAAACGCCGTGGCTACGGCAATTTTGCGCCACCGCGTAATTCGCAACTACAAGGCCGAAGCCGAAGGGCTTTCGGTAGAAAAGATTATCGAGTC
>CAZVHF010000056.1:0-13652 GCA_964627105.1 uncultured Chitinophaga sp. | reverse complement strand
TTTCAATTAACCATCCGGCAGCGAGCTTCTTCAATCCGGTGCCGGCCGCATAGGCCACAAGTTCGGGATATTTCGCCCTGATTTGTTGTTCGAGCACTTCCGGAATTACAGGGTTTTTAAAGAAACTACCCGCATTTCCGAGTACCTGCGGATCGGGCAATTTGCTGCTACGTATTGCAATCACGGCCCGGCTTACGTCGGCAATTTTTGGGTGTGCGATGCCCTTCAGATCGAGCTCCTTCCGAATATCGCCGTAATCGAGTTTGAGTTCATGATTTTTCTTTCGGAGGCAATACGTTACAGAAGCAATCAGGAATTGTCCTTTCAGCGCTCGCTTGAAAACACTTTCGCGGTAACCGAATTCACAATCTCTCAGACCAAATGTTCGAACTGCTCCGTTGGTTAAATCGATCGCCTCGAGCGAATGAAATACATCCTTGATTTCGATGCCGTAGGCACCTATGTTTTGCATCGGACTGGCACCAACCAATCCGGGAATAAGCGATAGATTCTCGATTCCGCCCCAGTTTCTTTCGATGCAGTGTAAAACAAGTTGATGCCAGTTTTCACCGGCGCCGGCTTTCACCCAAACCAACTCATCCGATTCATCGGCGATTTCGATACCGCGCAATTCGTTTTTCCAGATCCAGCCTTCGGGATTCTTCGTGAAAAGCAAGTTTGATCCACCACCCAAAATAAGCGACGGGCCCTGGCCGGTTGAATCGGCAATGCGTGCTATATCGGAGACTTGCTGAACGATGGCAACATTGCCCGTTGCTTCGATGCCAAACGTATTCAGGTTTTTTAGCGATATTGAAGGATGCAGTTCCACGTTGGCTAAGCTATTGCGAATGCTTCAAAATGTTGGAGCCGCCGCCGCAGAGTTTTGAACAGGCTTATTGAACAACAGCTGGCGGTGCAGTGCTTTTTTCGAGCGGCTTTTTACGAATCAATAAACAGATAGCTAAGCCCACTACACTGCAAACAATAAAGGTCGAAAAGAAATAGTGCAGCAAATAATTCATCGTTCCAAATCCTGCTTTGATCTCTGTTTCTTTCAAAAGTTCTGATTCGAGATTGAGTTGTGCAGCTTTGATGATATTCAACTCGTGATTCATGCGGATAGCCAGGTAGTTTGGATTGACCAACGCCACATAAAGCCATACAAAAAACAAGGTAGCTACAGAACTGCTTGCAACCATTACGATAGTAGAGCGCAGGCATTGCATAAAGCTGATGCTTCCACCCAGATGCTTGTCGCGCTTGTATTTAAGTGTATAATAAAATCCGGTAAGCGGAATAAAGATGATGAGCCAAAAAACAAAATCGCGCAAATCGAGGTAGTTCGAATGCAGGCCCAATGCCTTTTCCATTAACAGCCATAGAAACCCCAGGAAGGCCAGCAGTATGCCATTGCGAATTTCAAGTGTTGTTTGCATTGCGGCAGCAAGGTACAAATTTCTTTGGGAGATGATTTGGGGGCAACTCAAACCATGTAAATTCGCGCTATGCGCATAGTTGTAACCGTAAGCAACGATTTGGCAACCGATCAGCGGGTGCAACGCGTTTGCGCATCGTTGGCACAGCAGGGGAATGAGGTTTTAGTGATTGGTAGAAAATTACCTTCGAGCTTGAAGTTTAATCCTTCCGATTATAAAGCAAAACGCATGTCGCTTTGGTTCAACCGCGGGCCGTTGTTTTATGCCGAATTGAATTTACGTTTGTTTTTTGTTTTACTCTTTTCATCCGTTTCGGTGCTACACGCCAACGACCTCGATACCCTGCTTCCGGCATGGTTGGTTTCGAAAATTAGGGGGAAACATTTGGTATACGACACCCACGAGTACTTTACCGGTGTGCCCGAGATTCAAAAACGCAAGGCGGTTAAGTCTGTTTGGAAAGGTATTGAGCGATTTATTTTCCCAAAACTAAAACACGTTTTTACAGTAAATGAGTCCATTGCCGAATTGTATCGACACGATTATGGAAATGAGGTAATCCATGTGATGCGCAATATTCCGCCTGCTGAGGTTTCGATGGTGGTTGATGATGATTTATCAGCTCGCATCCCATTAAACAGCTTTCGCATCATTTTACAGGGCAATGGAATTAATGTAGACAGGGGCGGGGAGGAAGCCGTGCAAATGATGCAGTATTTAAACGATTGTGTGTTGCTGATTGCCGGAAATGGTGATGTGATTCCGCGTCTAAAGCAGATGGTTCAGGAACTGAATCTGAGCGCCAAGGTTATTTTCTTTGATCCTATGCCATATGCGAAACTTTTGGGATTAACATCTGTTTGCGATTTGGGATTGAGCCTCGACAAAGACACCAACATCAATTACCGATATAGTTTACCCAATAAGGTATTTGATTACCTAAGAGCCGGTATTCCGGTGTTGGCATCTAATCTAGTTGAGGTAAAGCGAATTGTTGAAATGCATCATACCGGTTGGATAGCCAAATCAGTAAATCCGATTGCTTTGGCCGAGCAGCTTCGGCATATAAAAAACGATTCATTAACTTATGCGCAAATACGCAGTGGGCTGCAAAAAACATCCCTTGAATTGTGCTGGGAAAACGAGAGTAAAGGCCTGCTAAGTCTATACAAAGGCTTCGAATAAAGTTTGTTGTAGGGGATTTTTCCCGATTGAATACTGAAGAAAAATTTGCTTGGTATTTAAAAATCGCTACCTTTCATTTCACAATCAACTTTTGTAAGAAGGTTGATTGAACTGTCTCCGAAATCGTGAATTTCACCACAGTTACACAAGTCAAAAAGGTACGCTATGGGAAAAGGTTTACACATTTTTTCGGCTGAGTTTACGCAACCGCTTGTGAATTGGGTACTCTCGTTACGCGGATTTGCCGGCCTCGCACCCTTCTCGCCCGATGGTACTCCGAATAGAAATACAAAGCCCCGAATTGAGACTAAGAACGCAGATGCTTCTCTAATTCAGCATGTGTGGTTTATTGATGACGACCCCATCAACAATATCCTGAACAGAAGTCTTATGGAAGATTATTTTCCAGATGTTCAACTGGCTATTTTTCAGGATGGGCGAGAAGCACTCAGCGAGTTGGAACAATCAAAAGTACCTTCGCCCGATTTGATTTTTCTCGACTTAAATATGCCTGGATTCAATGGTTGGGATTTCTTGGAGGTTTTTAAAGCATGTTCGTACGAAGCAAAAATATTTATTTTAACATCCTCTATTGATCCCGAAGATCGTAATGCAGCCGGATTTGAGAATAATATTAAAGGATTTTATTCGAAACCTCTTCTGCCTGAAATGATACAGGATGCATTCAACAAAATGAGCGGTGCATGAGTTTACTTTTCTTTGGCATCTGAATAAATCAGTCTTTCATTTTGCCAAAATATCGCTCTGTCAAGGAATTGAATTTCTTAATCTATAATCTGTACATTTGCTTCGATGTCTGGTTCTATCGGAAATTCTGTTTTCGGTGCATTGTATTTTGCATTGCTCTTAATTTCTTGTGGCGAATCAGCTAATTCGGGCTCTTATCGTTTCCATTCCCCTGTCGAATATCACGACTTTATTGTAGATCAACAAAATGTCATCATTAGACAAATGCTAAAGCTGAATGAATTGTACGATTCAGGTTCAGAAATGGCAATCCGCCAACGATTCGATAGTTTACAGGCTGCGTCAAAAGTATGTTTGACCAACATCAATAATTTGAGTGCGTATGATGATGATTCTGTTTTAAGGCATGACGCTCTGGCTCTTTTTCGGTTTTATGATGCTGTTTTTTCAAAAGAATATAAACGTATGCTTCAAATCTTCTTGAAAGGAGAAAATGCCACCGAAGCAGATGTGGCAGAGCTCAATGCCATCGTGGAATCTGTAGGGCAACAAGAAGAAGAATTACAGGAAAAACTGATTCAGAGCCAAATCCGATTTTCTACAGAGCATCAATTTGAGTTTTCTCCTAATGGAGAGTAGCTTCATTAAGGCCTTCCCAGTTTTTTTAAATGATTCACATGCGAAACCAGTGCTACACGCATTTTAGGGTGTTCGATGTACTGAATGCCATACTCTTCACAAGCCTTTCGTATTATCTTGCTGATTTCGGGGTAATGCACATGCGAAATTTTCGGGAACAGGTGGTGTTCAATCTGGAAGTTCAATCCACCAACTAGCCACGATATAACTTTATTACGTGTAGCAAAATTGGCTGTAGTTTTTAACTGGTGTACGGCCCATTCATCAGGCATTTTACCTGCTTCGGCCACCGGAAATGAGGTTTCTTCAATTGTATGCGCTAACTGGAAAACAATACTCAAAACGATACCTGCAAAAACAGTCATTGATAAGAATCCAATAGTCCAAGCAACAAAACCAACACTCCAAATCGGAACGATTACGAAAATCATTAAGTGCAGAGCCTTGAAAAACCAAAACGAAGCATGTTCTCTGAACGACATTTTTTTGATAGGAACAGAACCGATTTTTCCGGTAAAATATTTTCTGTAGTCGGTAAAGAAAATCCAATAGATATAAAGAAGTGAATAAGCAAACAGAAAATAAACATGCTGGTATTTGTGCATTTTTCTATATTTCTGTGTTTCGCATAAGCGCAGAAACGGACGTGCTTCAATGTCGTCGTCAATGCCATCAACATTCGTGTAGGCATGATGAATCACATTGTGCTTAGTCATCCACATAAACACATTGGCACCAAGTACGTTTAATGATAAGCCCGCAAGTTTATTTAACAGCGGACTTTTACTAAACGATCCGTGTGCACCATCATGCATAACATTGAAGCCAATTGCTGCAGTTAGTCCACCGAGAACTATGCATTCTGCAATTGCTATCCAAACAACCGGCGTATAAAATACCAGATGCACGTATACAACAATGTAGGTAATAGTTAAAATAAAAGCTTTCAGATACAATCGGAAATCTCCTGTTGGAGCTTTGCCGCTTTGTTCGAAATACTCGTTTATTCTTCGCTTGAGTTCATTGTGAAATCCGCCTTGAATACTTGCAAATTTGGGTAATGCCATGGTTCTCGGGTTTGGGTAGTTTCCCGTTATGTGTTGCGAAGTTACGCGTTAAACCGGTTCAAACGTTTTTAATGAATACAACAATCGCATATCTTTTCAACAATTAATAGGTATTAAACAGTGAAACACTAATTAATAATTTAAACAACAGCGATTAACGGAGCAAACGCAAAACAATAAAAAATGCAAAATGTAATTTCTAACATGGTGTTTCAGGCAGGAAAGGCGCTGATTAATCCTCCCATCAAGCCCAAAGACACTGTCCAATAACCGCCGTGAATGAGAATATACTTCCACGAGCGTCGTTCGAATAAGGCGTTAACAGTAATCAAGGGCAACACGAACATAATCCCGGTGAAGCTACCATGAAATGCCCCATGTTTGAAGGTGCGGAAGTTTGTGCCGTATTTTTGGATAATCTCCGTATACATAGTATTGATTTCGCTGCCGCTTACTTCAAGCTGCGGATCGCTGGCCAGCATGGAATAAAAATGAAATTGATGCACAACAAAAAATTGCAGGATAAAGGACGCAACTATGCTACAGATTAATACCAGCAGTAATACTTTGGGCATGCGCTTTACGGCATCTTCGTCGGGAAACACTCCCGACTCGCGCATCCAGATATTTCCAAATACCTTTGGATGATACCAGATAAAGCCCATCAAAAGTGGAATCAGAGCACTTAGCAGAACAACAGGAAAATTAATTGGAAGCATACAGCGTTTATTTTTTAGTTAACAGGAAAACCTCGTTTGCGCATAAGTGCTTTCGTATCGGCGGTTCGGCCTCTGAATTGGGTGTATCCTTCTTCCGGATCGATGGTGTTACCCGCCGAAAAAACAAATTTCACCAAACGTGCGCCAACTTCTTTGTCGTATGGTCCTTTTCCTTCTGTAAACGCTTCATAGGCATCTGCCGTAATCACATCCGACCATAAGTAACTGTAATAACCTGCCGAATAGCCATCGCTCGAAAAGATGTGTGCAAACTGCGGACTGCGGTGGCGCATCACAATCTCTTTTGGCATGCCCAGCGAATTCAGTGTTTCGCGTTCGAATGCATCGGCATCAATTTCGGTTTTTTCGCTCAGGTGGTATTGCATATCAACCAGTGCGCTCGATAAATACTCAACTGTAGAAAAGCCTTCGTTAAACGTGGACGCTTTCTCGATGCGGTTTACAAGGTCCTGCGGAATCGGTTTCCCGGTTTGGTAATGCAGTGCGAATTTCTGCAATACTTCGGGCGTCGATAACCAATGCTCCAACAATTGCGAAGGAAACTCTACATAGTCGCGCACCACCGATGTTCCCGATAAGCTTGGGTAGGTTACGTTCGAGCTGAGGCCGTGCAACGCATGACCAAATTCGTGGAAAAGGGTTGAGGCATCATCCCAGGAAATAAGCACCGCCTCGCCCGGCTTTCCTTTCACGAAATTCGAGTTGTTCGAAACGATGGTTGTAATTTCCTTTCCACCTATGCGGCTTTGGTTGCGGTAGGCGTTCATCCACGCGCCCGAACGTTTGCCTTCCCGCGCATAGGGGTCGAAATACCACAGGCCGACATGCGCACCCGTGGTTTTGCTTTTAACTTCATACACTTCAACGTCGGGATGGAATACCGGAATGCCTTCCAGCTTCTTGAATTCGAAGCCAAAAAGCTCGCCGGCAACCCAGAACATACCATCGCGTAGGTTATTAAGTTGTAAATATGGCTTAACCTCATTTTGGTCGAGGTCGTAGCGTTCCTTTCGCACCTTTTCGGCGTAGTAGCGGTAATCCCAGGGCTCGATGCTGAATTTCATTTTATCGCGTTCAACGATGGCCTGCATATCGGCAACTTCTTCGGCAACGCGCGCAACGGCGGGCTTCCAAACCGATTGCATGAGTTCGAGCGCCTTTTCGGGCGTTTTTGCCATGGTATTGTCGAGGCGCCAATGTGCGTGCGACTTGTAGCCCAAGAGTTTAGCGCGCTCGGCTCGTAATTTCAGAATGGATGTTATCGCGCCGTTGTTATCCCATTGCGTTCCATTATCGCCACGGTTAACAAACATAATCCATGCTTTTTCGCGCAGATCGCGGCGTTCGGCAAACGTTAAGAATGGCTCAACCGAAGAGCGTGTGTTGGAAATGATGAATTTACCGGGTAGTTTTTTTCGTTCTGCTGCCTGGGCTGCCGATTCGATAAACGCTTGAGGCATTCCTGCTAAATCTTCGGCTTTGTCGAGGGTGAGGAAAATATCGCCTTCGTCGTGCAACAGATTTTGAGAGAAGCGGGTAAAATGGCCGGCGAGTTCCTGATTAATTTCAGCCAATCGCTTTTTGGATGCTGCATCGAGCTTAGCTCCCGATCGCACAAAATTGGTGTAATACACCTTACAGAGGCGCTGTTGTTCGGGTGTTAAGGTCTTGAATTCAGCACCGGTATATATCTGTTCGATGCGTTTGAATAATTTTTCGTTTTGGTAAATTTTATCGGAGAGTCCTGCCAGTTTGGGCTCCATTTTTTCTTCTACTTTCTGAAACGCTTCATCGCTGCGGTTCGAGCCCCAGATTTCGTAAATCGTTCGCACACGTTCCAGCATGAGGCCACTTTGTTCCATGGCACGGATGGTGTTGTCGAATGTGGGCGGAATGGTTTGGTTGGCTATGACATCGACCTCGAGGAGGTTGGTGGTCATGGCTTGGTCGAGTGCGGGTTCGAAAGCGGTTACATCCACTTGGTCGAAAGGCGGAATGCCTCCAAATGATCCGCTCCACGGTTGTGTTAAAATGTCGGTATTTACCTGCATAGATGTACCTGGAATAAATTGATCCTGTGCATTTGTTTGAAGTGTTGCCAAAGCGAAAGCAAGGGTTAATGAGGTTTTAAAGGCGGATGAACGCATATGTTTTTTTGCGAAAAATACGCAAATAGATTAGTGCTTTGCAAACCCATGTTTGTAATTGCAAAGCTGATTAGTTAAACTGTAGTGGGATTTCCAGAATATGGTGCGTTCCTAATCCACGTTCTGATTCAATTTGCAGGGTTCCGTTTAGTTTGTGCGCGATTTCCTTGCAAAGGAAAAAACCCAAACCGGCACCTTCGCTCAGCAATGATCCCCGGTTAAACATGGTTTGGGTTAACACACGAAATTCCTCCGGTAGTCCGGGACCGTTGTCTGAAAAGCGCAATTTGAGCGAATTGCCTGCTTGCGCAATTTGTATCTCTATTTTCATCTCATCTGTTTTGTTGGGCGGAATTCCGAAATGGAGGGAATTCTGCAAAACATGGCGGGCGAAAATTTTTAAGCGGGCGGTGTCGCAAACAAAAGGTTTGTTGAATTTGTCGGCCACATGCAGTGTTGCAATTTCTTTATTGGGATGATTTAGTTGCCTGTACACGTCTTCGAACAAATCGCTTAAGTTGGCAGCCTCGGTTTCGATGGGCTTACGCAGGTTGAGCGAATAGAAATAGATATTTTGCAGAATTCGGTCGAGCCGTTGCATGTTGCCGCGCAGGTTATCGATGAACAATGAAATTTTAGTAGGGTCCTGTTGCAGTACATCCAATAATCCCAACACACCAATTACCGGAGTCCTAAAGTCGTGCGAAAGCCTGTATACGAGTTCGTCGAGTTGTTTATTGAGCCTTCGTAATTCGGCGTTCTGTAATTCGGTGTTTTGTTCCTGAATTCGTAACGCATTGTTTACTTTTTCGAGCTCTTCAAAGGCTCGTGTTTTTATAATTTTATTCGAAGCTATTGATGCCAATGTGTTCAAAATCAACAAGTGATCGGCAGTGTAAAAATCACGTTGGCTATGTTCACTATCGATAACGCCAATTGCTTGCCCCTGGTGTAAAATGGGAACGCAAATCTCCGATAGGCGACGCTGATCGTCTACAATATAGCGCCAATCGATTGCGGTATTCGGTATAATTTCGGGCTGACCAGAAAGGTAAACAGATCCTACGATACCCTCACCAGGTTGAATAGTTATAGGGTTGTAGATATCCAAATCAACCGGGTTTTTAGGTCCGTGAGCGGCAACCTGCACAAGTACTTTCCGATTTTCATCGTACAGGTACACCACACAATCCTCAAAATCCATGTGGGCTATCACGTTTTTGGTGAGTTCCCAGCAAACATCCTCCACAGATTTTGCATTGGTCAATGAAAGCGAAAATGCCTGAATTATATGGAGATAGCTAGGCATTATTCGTTTTCCGTGATGTGATTATATAGATGGCTGGTTAATCTGCATGTAGTATCAGTCCTCGAATACAATAGTTTTGAAAACTGCGTTTCCAATGCGAATAACAAACAAGCCTGACGAACTCATTTCGATTCGTTCTGTACCATTATTTAAGGTTCCATGTTCAATCGATTTTCCATCAATTGAAATTACTTCCCATGGTGTGGCTTTCATGCCTGTGTTTTGTATAATGATGGTTTTCCCGGAAGCGAAGACCGAAAAATCAGTATCACTGAAATTATCTTGAGGTTGTCCGGCTAAATTTCCACAGCCATTGCACAAATTCTGAACGAACGGGGCCAATATGTCTTGTACTCCTGCATTGAAATTTTGAGCTAAAATTCCGGTAATTGGCGAGAGCGCATACACATTAATCTGATAATTTACCAGTGAATCTTCAAAGTAGGATGAAGCATCAAGCGTTTGGCAATCAATCGTTGCTTCATTGCTCCAATGCATTACGCTTGGGTAGTTCTTCGAATCTGCAGTGCATTGTAAACCTGCAGTTGTGTATACTCCGCCATCTTCATCGCCGGCACCAGCCTGTATGCCCGAATTCAAAGGAATTATATCTGATAGTGGCGGTAAATGACGCGATCCATATAGACTCAGATCAGAAGTGTCTATTTTAGCTATAGTCCAGAATCGATTTCCATTTTCTTCGATTGTACAAAACAAGCCAGGTATACCTGTTCCTGTTCCATTTAGTTGATTAATTTCAACATGGGCATCAGAATTAAATCCAATGATTCGTTGTTTTAGGATGGTTCCCGAATCAGCAAACATAGCTAAATAGCCCGGTTTTACTGTCGAATTGGTGTCTGACGAGTCTAACTGGCATGCAACGATAATTTTACCTGTCTCGGTTTCGCAAATTCCCCGTGTACTGCCGAATTTATAGCTTTGATTTAGATTTATAGAATAACTGAATTTAAGTTCGCCGTCGTTGCTCATACGCACCAAAACAAAGCCGGCACCAGGATTGCCCGAATTCACTCGGTATGAAATCAGTCCTAAAAAATCGCCATTTCGAGCAATTGTAGCATGCGTAAGTTTAAACTCCCGTGCAAACGAATTTGAAACAAGTCCGGTGAAATAGTTTTGTGCGCCACTTAAATTCAGCACATAAATCAGCGCATCCTGAAAATAGGTGTTCCCAAATTTTCGCTTCATATTTACCGAGGTGAAAATCCTCGAACTATCTTCTACGATAGGACCTGCTTCATTTATCTCACGCGGAGTTATTATCTTTTTACCCCAAGTAAAATTGTTTAATGCGTTGATTTTGCAAACAAACACGTTTTTTACAGTGTCGTTAATAATTTCTTCGCCACTAACAGCGAATGAATTGTCTTCGAAAAATTGAAAAGATGTTGGCTTGATGGTTTGAGGGCTCACAAGATTTTTTCTCCATGCAATCGTACCATTTTCGAGTATAAGCATGAAGGTGTTTTTCGTGATTGCGGAAGAATCATATTCAACATGCAACACTACACCATTCGGATGTTTAAACACCTGCGAATTTCGGTATCCGGAAATATCCGGGAGGCTGCTGTAAAAAAAAGATTGCGCAGTCAAATTCAGCGTGGGGAGTCCTAAAATGAGTAGTGTAGCGACAATTAATTTGGTATTCAGCTTCATATTTGATTCTTTATCAAAAATATAAAAACCTAGGTCTTTCTTTTATTCGCCGAACTGATTGAGGATGCGTATCAGATTGGGATCGGTTTCGTTTGTGCGGATTGCTTCAATTGTTCCGTTCAACTGTTCTGCTTTCTGAGCAAATGCTGCTTTTTGAATTTCCTTTTCTTGCACAGCACTTACTGATGCGCCTTTTTCAACCATAGCACTGATTTCGCCCGTTAATTCGTCGGTTTTTGCCTGGAAATAGCCAATGTATTCTGCCAACATCTGGATTCCCGCCAATCGAATAAACCATGGACTTCCTTTCTTGGCAATGTCGGTCATTCGATCGATGGTTTTTATAACCAAATCTTCGTTCTGCGACATGGCATAACGTCCAATAATCTGTACAAAAAAGTATTTTTCGTTTGGATTTTTAATCTTGTCGAAGGTTTGTACCAAAAACTCAAATTTATCAGGAGTTCCACTCATGGCATAAATCGCTGCAATCGAAATCAGCATTTCACCTTCGGCTGTGGGCTCAAGCTTGGTAAGTAGTTCCTTGGTTTTATCCGGGTTGTTTTGATATAAAGCTCCAAGTGCTGCAGATTGAACTGCTGCTGAACTATCGTTTAAAGCTTGTTCCAATTTTATGCGAATACTCTCATCGGTCGCATATGCGCTAAGCATACCTGTCGCTGCTGCGCGCACTTTGGCTTCCGAATCGCTTAACGCCAATTGCATCAAGGTCGATTTAAATTCATCGGCATTGGCCGCCATCAAGTCTTTCATGTTCGTGAGGGCATACAGACGAATATTCCAGAATTTATCGCGCAATGCCGTTTTAATTAATTCTGAACTTCCAGGTAGCGATAGGTCTTCAACGATTTTTTCGAGTCCGGCGAATCGATCGCCATACAATTTACCGTTCAGTAAAATCCACTCGGCATCTTCGCGGCGGTTCAGTTGGCGCAAATAGCCGAGTAGCATGCGCTCGGCATCGATGTTCACAAAATCGGGTTTTTCGGTTTGCGCAAGGCGGATGGTTTGTTTTACCGAGTCCATCGAAATGCGCACACGACGAGCTGTTCCGCGAACATAAATATCAACTTCCATAGGCAGACGGAATGCACCATTCGATTCCAGATCCTGCACTTGCTCTAATTGTATTTCGAGTGTCTTATTCGCTTCATCCCAATTCCAGCCTGCTTCAACTGTTGGGTGCCCTTTGCCCAGGAACCACTGATCGAAGAACCAATTTAAGTCTTCGCCGGTCACTTTTTCGAAGGCAAGCCGCAAATGATGTATTTCGGTTGCCTGGAAGCGGTTGTCGTTTAAATAAGTTTTTAATGCCTCAAAGAATGCTTCATCGCCCACGTATTTGCGCAACATGTGCAGGACGCAGCCGCCTTTCTGGTACGAATGCCGGTCGAACATGTCCTCGCGGTTTTCGTAGTCGTACCGGATCAGGTTCACTTTCTTTCCGAATGCTTCTTCAATGTATTGATTCAGGCCTTCCTGCAGATGGTAATCGGCGGCATCACGACCGTATTTGTATTCATCCCACAAGTATTCACTATACGTTGCGAACGACTCGTTCAAGGGTAAGTTTGCCCACGATTCGCAGGTTACCAAATCGCCAAACCAATGGTGAAAAAGTTCGTGTGCAATTACGCCTTCGTGATTTTCGTCGAGCATCTGCCTGGGGGTTTGCTGCACAAACTCACCGAAAATGGTGGCAGTCGTATTTTCCATCGCGCCCGAAACATAATCGCGCACTACAACCTGAGAATATTTCTGCCATGGATAATCAACCCCCAGTTTCTTTGAGAAAAACTCGAGCATTTCGGGTGTGTTACCGAAAATTTTCTTAGCGTGTGGTTCAAACTCCTTTTCAACGTAATAATCGACGTCAATTTTACGCCACTTATCTTTTACAACAGCATATTCGCCAATAGCCATCATCGCTAAATATGGGGCATGTGGCTGATCCATCTTCCAGGTGTCGCTGCGGGTGCCGTCGCTATTCTTTTTGGATGAAGTCTTCAACCCGTTGCTGAGTGTTGAGAATTTATCCGGAACGGTCATCGTGATTTCCTGCGTCATCTTCTCATTGGGCTTGTCGATGGTGGGGAACCAGCACGATGATGATTCGGTTTCGCCCTGTGTCCATATTTGCGTAGGTTTCGATGGATCCTCTTCCTTAGGGTCGATGAAGTATAAGCCTTTCGCATCGGTTATGGCCTCGCTTCCTTTAGCGGTGATGCGTTGAGGATTGGCGGTGTATTGTACATAAACGCGGTAGCTTTCGTTGCGGGTGTACGTTTTCCCAAGGGCAATGCGAATTTGGTCGTTCACGTATCGGTACTGCAAATCGCTCATGTTTCCCTGTTTATCGACCATGGCCACGCGGTGCACATCGAACGATTTGGCATCGAGTATCAAGGAATCGACCGGATACCAATAGGGTTTGAAATCGAGTGTTGCTTTGCCAAACAATTGCTGTTTGGGTATGTCGAAACTCACTTCCAGACGCGTGTGCAGCAGGTCGTTTTGGCGTGTTGCCGATGCGTTGTAGCGACGCTCAAGCCGGTTGAGTTGTGCGCTGCTGTCGGACTGCTGGTTATTCAGTGCATCGAGCAAAGCCTGCATGAATTCATTGTTTTCCATAGCCGAATCGACCGCCGCGGTATCTGATGAGGCGGTTTCGGTTGCAGCCTTTTTTACCTTACAGGCGTTCGTTAACGTAAGCGTTC
>CAZVHF010000055.1:0-13676 GCA_964627105.1 uncultured Chitinophaga sp. | reverse complement strand
AGATTGGTAAAGGTGTTTCCGCTGGCATTGAGGTTGAGTGGGGTACCCGAGGTAGCCGGAAAGTCTAATCCGATAAACGTATGCGAAGTACTCGAAGGTCCGCTGTGAGTTATGCCACGAAAATCGTTGTTTTGAATATTGACGGTTCCTGTGGATGAAGCAAAAGAAATATCAATGCCCCGAAAACTTCCGCCCGATCCCGCAGCAAATGTAACGGCATTGTTTGCAGGCGTACCGAAAAGATTGGCATTTACATTCAAGGTATTGGGCACCCCGCCGTTGATGTTAAAGCCGGTAAAATTGCCCGATGTTCCTGTAATAACCGTACCCTGAATGCGGTTGTTGCTTACATTCATGAGCGGCGACGAAACGTTAAGCCCCGTGGTGCCAGATGTTAATACCGCCGTAAAATCGTTAGCAACCGTTGTGCCCTGAAAAATATTGTTGTTGATGTTGCACGTTCCGGGGCGGGCGCTTGAAAAATCAATTCCAATAAAGCTCGTTGCACTCTGGCAGTTTAGTAAGGTATTGTCTGAAATATTTACCGTAGCATTAGGGAGGGTAGAATTTAAATTTTCATGTAAAATACCTAGAACGTTGGGATAAGAGGTACTTCCGGTAGAGGTAACTGTAAGCGTATTGTGGGTTATATTTTGGCTAAACGACGAATTATCGTTGGCCGGTGAGCCGGTTATATAAATGCCTGCAAGCGGCGCTGTAGTGGTAAATGTAGCGCTGGTAATGGTGTTGTACGATAAATTTAAATCGGTTTGATTACGCAGGTGCACGCAATATGGAATGGAGAGAATATCAATATAGCCTGCAGAAGCCACATTGCCGCCGCAATTGCTAAGGGTATTGCCCGTTGCCGCCGAATTGCCCCCGATATCGTTGCCACTGTCCATGGTAGCGAATGAGGTAACATAAGACTGAGCTCCGATAAATACAATGCCGTAATTTGCATCGGTAATGGTGTTATCATAAACCTTATTTGCTTTATTGGCGCCCGAAGGCGACGACGGACTCACAATGGTTGCCGTTTGGTTCACATTGGTTGGTGTATGCCGTACGTTGGAATAAATGCCGCAAGAATTGACATACGATCGCTTAAGGCTGATGGTATTGTTTTGAATCGTGTTGTTTTGTGAACCGTTGGTCGTGCTTGGACAAAGTAAGGCCACGCCCCATTCGGTCATGTTGTTTGAAGCCTGCGCACTAGTGTTATTGGCAGGATTTTCCTGCATGGTAAAGCCTGAAATGGTTACCCAATCAGAGCCCAGGAGTTTAATAATGGCATCGTTCAACGCGCCCGCAGGTTGGGCTGCCGATGCGGAAAGTGTTACTGCACCTGATGTTGTAATTGTAACGTTATTTACCGCAGATGTTGCCGCGCTAAACTGGAGAGCATAGCCGCCCACGGGAGCTGTTTCGTTGCCCGCTGCACAGGTTAACGTTACCGGACCCGAAAAACTGGTGACCGCATTTAAGGCCGTAATGGCATTGGCTAAACTGGTATAACTTCCAGCTAGGTTTGGCGTTGCATTGGCACCACCCGTAACACTTACAGTTACCTGCGCTGCCAGCTTTTGCCCACCCGTTGCGAGCAAAAGAAACATGAAACAGAATGAAATCGGATTAGCAATCCAGCATCGCTTGGTTAACATTTTAAAAACAGAACGATTCATAAGGCGTATTCGAGTAAATTATTTGATTCAGGTAGATACCTCAACGTTGCTAAAATACAACACAACAACCCAAAGCAATCTCGAAGCCTTATGTTTTTTGTTGGGGTTAATTATATCTCATAGATGTATTGATGATCTTGCGATATGGAAATTATGGTAGCATGCTGAGGCAAACAGATTCGTGCATATTTGAATAATTACCAATTGAAGGATTAGATAACCTATTATGCCTATAATCAACCTTGTGTATAATTGAATTTGAGAATTACCTCGTTTAGATGTCAGCCCCAGGGTCTTTACATTTTAGGCTTCATCGGCTTCACAAAAAGTTAACATTAAATTTTTTTCGACGTGTTTGGAGATGAAAAAATCTATTCTACTTTTGCCGACAAATACGATTGAACTAAAATAATGATTTCAAATTTTAACACGATGATGATGTGTTGTACTTGTTGTAAGAACTACAGCAGGCATGGCCTTTATCTTTTTGTTTTGAGATGAAATAACAGTCATACAAACATAAAATTTCAAAAGCCTTGCCTCACCCGCAAGGCTTTTTTTTTGCCCTTTCGAAACCTTTAAAACCCAATAAACATGAACAATTACAAATTCGAAACGCTCCAGCTTCACGCTGGACAAGACATTGATCCCGTAACAAAATCGCGGGCAGTCCCCATTTATCAAACCACTTCGTATGTGTTCGATAGTGCAGAACATGCGGCCAATCTCTTTGGCCTAAAGCAGTTTGGAAACATTTATACACGGTTAATGAACCCAACAACCGATGTATTCGAAAAACGCATCGCAGCCCTCGAAGGCGGTGTTGCAGCGCTTGCTACATCGTCGGGCCAATCGGCACAATTTCTAGCCCTAACCAATATCCTTTCGAGCGGCGATAATTTTGTGTCCACGTCTTATGTATACGGAGGTACCTACAATCAATTCAAAGTTCAGTTTAAACGGCTTGGAATTGAAGCACGTTTTGCCAATGGCGATTCGCCCGCCGCATTTGAAGCGTTAATTGATTCCAAAACCAAGGCTATTTACCTAGAAACTATTGGCAATCCGCAGTTAAATATTCCCGATTTCGAAGCCATCGCATCGCTGGCCAACACACACAATATCCCCTTAATTGTCGACAATACTTTTGGAGGTGCAGGCTATTTCTTCAGGCCCTTAGAACATGGTGCCAACATTGTGGTTGCTTCTGCCACCAAATGGATTGGCGGACACGGAACTTCAATTGGCGGTGTAATAATCGACGGCGGAAACTTCAATTGGGCGAATGGGAAATTTCCTCAATTTACCGAGCCCAGCGAAGGCTATCATGGGCTCAAATTCTGGGATGTTTTTGGGCAAGGAAATCCACTGGGTCTGCCCAATATTGCCTTTATAATTCGTGCGAGGGTTGAAGGCCTGCGCGATTATGGAACTTCGCAAAGTCCGTTTAATTCCTTTTTGCTGCTTCAGGGACTCGAAACCTTATCGTTGAGACTTGAACGCATCGCCTACAACACCTCAAAATTGGCTCATACGCTCGAACAACATCCCC
Source organism: uncultured Chitinophaga sp. (assembly GCA_964627105.1). Taxonomy (GTDB): domain Bacteria; phylum Bacteroidota; class Bacteroidia; order M30B66; family M30B66; genus CAMCXT01. Next base: position 10,439 of record CAZVHF010000055.1, on the reverse strand, counting down.
TGATTGAGAAAGTGAATTACCCGGGATTACGGTCAAACACGTATTACCATTTGGCCGAAAAATACTTCCGAAATGGATTTGGCGGCGTTCTTAATTTCGAGATTAAAGGGGGTCACGAAGCCGCTGTTAAATTTATCAATGCCATAAAGCTCATTAGTCATTTGGCCAATGTGGGCGATTCGAAATCGCTCGCCATACACCCTGCAAGTACGACGCATGAGCAGCTCAGCGTTGAAGAGCAGTTAAGCGCCGGCGTTACCCCAGGTCAAATTCGCCTGTCGATTGGTACCGAACATTTCGACGACATTTTGGACGATATTCAGCAGGCGCTCAATGCATCGGCATTATGATACGCTATTTCAGGCATAATACCGATTTTAAACTGGAAGGAGGTAAGCAATTTGACGAAGTGCAGATTGCTTACCACACCTTCGGGTCGTTTAAGCCGGGCGTTAAGGTAATTTGGGTGTGCCATGCCTTAACCGCCAACTCGGATGTTTCGGAGTGGTGGTCGGGCCTTTTCGGAAAAGATTTGACGCTTGATCCCGAGAAGTATTTTATTGTCTGCGCAAACAATCTGGGATCGTGTTATGGTACTTCATTCGAGCCGCCTGTGCGCAATACAACCGAATTGCCGCTAATCACCACACGTGATATTTCGCAGGCCCATTTGCTTCTTATGAATCACTTGCAGATTACTCAGATTCACCTGCTGATCGGTGGTTCGCAGGGCGGACAGATTGCCTTGGAAATTGCCTATGCACGTTTGCATTCCATCGAAAAAATGGTGCTTTTGGCCACCAATGCACGCCATTCATCGTGGGGCATCGCGTTTAACGAGGCGCAAAGACTTGCGATTGCATCGAATGCGGAGGATGGCTTAAAAGCCGCCAGAGCCATCGCCATGCTCAGTTACCGAAATTACGAAATGTATAGCCGAACAGCGAACGAAGATGATTACGACAAAATAGAAGAGTTTGGAGCAGCTACGTATCAGCGCCATCAGGCCGAAAAGCTGAAAAAACGATTTGATGCAGCATCCTATTGGATGTTGAGCAGGGCCATGGACAGTCACAACCTTGGTAGAGGGCGGGGCGACCTTGCTTCAGTGTTGGGCCGTATTCAAATTCCTACCTTATTGATTGGCATTTCTTCCGATATACTTTTTCCCATATCAGAACTGCAATTTCTCGAAAAACATTTACCCAATGCTCGGCTCGAAGTTATTGATTCAGCGTATGGCCACGACGGATTTTTAACCGAAACGCGAAAAATTAATCACATCATTCAGGCTTTTGTGCCTATTAAATAACATTCATCATGACAACATTAAAAATTGGATTATTCGGATTTGGATGCGTGGGGCAAGGGCTTTATCATGCATTACAGAACAGCACGGGCTTCAAAACACAAATTGATAAAATTGTGGTGAAGAATAAAAAGAAAAAACGCCCGCTAAATCGCGACCTTTTTTCCTTCGACAAAAATGACATTCTCGAAAACCCTGAAATTAACGTGGTGGTTGAATTAATTGATGATGCCGAAGAGGCGTTCAACATTGTTTCAACGGCCTTGCAAAAAGGCAAACATGTAGTTACCGCAAATAAAAAAATGCTCGCTTTGCATCTCGAAAAACTGGTAAAATTATCCAGGGAACATCAGGTGAGTTTACTCTACGAGGCAGCAGCCTGTGGAAGCATTCCGATTATGCGAAGCCTTGAAGAATATTTTGGTAATGAGCAACTAAATAGGATTGTTGGCATTTTTAACGGAACTACCAATTACATTCTCACTCGAATTGCCGACGAAAACTTAGCCTTTGCCGACGCACTAAGAAATGCGCAGGAATTGGGATTTGCCGAATCCAATCCCAAAAACGATGTAGAAGCATTTGATCCGCTGTATAAAGCAATAGTTCTCGCATTTCATGGTTTTGGAGTTATCCTTCAACCCGATGGATTGCTGCGCTTTGGAATAAGTGCCCTCAAAGAGGGAGACATTGAATTTGCGGCAAAACATAATTACAGAACAAAGCTGGTTGCAAGCATTCAGCGTATTACGCAAAATAGCCTGAGCGCCTACGTTATACCCTGCTTTATTGATTCTGGGCATAAGCTGGCAATGGTGAATAATGAGTTTAATGGCGTTATTGTGGAAGGTAGTTTTTCGGGCGAACAATTTTTTGTTGGCAAAGGTGCCGGAAGCTTTCCTACCGGAGCCGCGGTGCTCTCAGATTTATCGGCACTTTCGTTTAACTATGCCTATGAGGGCAAAAAATATAATCAAACAATTCAACCGGAAATTACCCATGATTTTAACCTGAAAATTTACGTAAGTAGCACCAATGCTGAAGATATAGAATTGTTCCCTTTCGAATTGGTAGAGGAAAACCACCAGAAAAACGATTTCAATTATCGAATTGGCGATTTACGTGCTTCAGAGCTTGCAAAGCTTAAGCATGTAATTGAACAGCGTAAAATTTTTATCGCCATGATTTAACCCTCATTGCGCGATAGAATGGCACAATTAGCCGCAAGTGCCGATTAAATAATCTATGATTCGTCGGGCTTAACCCAGATGCATCCCGCAAACTTATATTCCATAAGCATTAGCGCATTTCATTGCTAACGCTTAAACCAGGTTTAAAAACATCCAAAAATTGAAAACAAAAATCGACATGCAGCTTATTTCAAAGAAAATTGTAATGACCAAAGACATTGGCATTCATGGTAATCTTTTTGGTGGAATACTAATGGCCTGGCTCGATGAAGCCGGGGCTTCGCTTGCCACCGAATTTTGCAGAACGCCCTATTTAGTTACCGTTAAAATTGGCGAACTCATCTTTAATAAGCCCGTCAAAAGTGGCAATCACTTGAGGATTTATGGTAAAGTGCTTAAAGTGGGTACTTCCAGCATAAAAATATTTCTTGAGGCACGAAAGTTTAACCTATACAGTGGCGAGGAAATTTTGGTGTGCAATACCGATCTTACCTTTGTAAGGGTTGATGAAGATGGCCATGCTACTCCTATCGATAAAACGCTTATCGAGTTGCATAGTGCCAAATTGCCCAACGTTGATATGCGAAGTGCATTGTTGTTTTAACCCAGATTATGCGTTAGGACTTCGTTATGAGAGCCTAAAATACAAAATATCAGAAACTTATATTCGAAAAGCGTAACAGCGCTATGGTTTGAGAAGATATGTTTCCGCCTGGCGGATCCTGATTTGAAGTAGTTTAGGCTCGGAATAGATTTCCTAATGCATATTATGAGTTTAACCCATATTCCGCATTGGAAAAAACCGCATACCATTTGCGCCGATAATTTCTAACGCGTAGCATTTCAAAAAAAGCATATACATTTTGATGTAGCCTTTACGGGTAAAGGGTTACGCCTTGGGGCAGGATGAAATAATTGCGTTGTACAAAACGTAAAAATAACGGGAAACACGTGTCCCCGCCCTGCTTAAAGTTGCGAAATAGTAATTCACCGAACAAGCGGCTTTTTTGAACTGAATAATGAACAGCGATGTTGGTAAGAATTATCCGTTTCGCGATTTTGAAACGACTAATACCTGATTTGTGTCGTAACTTGATACCGGGGAGGAGGAGTGGCGGACCCCAAACCAATCGAGTGCAACGATTACATTATCAGTATATAATGATTTTTTTTGATTCCAGTAAACTGAGCCACCCATACTGGTAACTCGCATCATAGCGATTCCATTTAGCATTCCGGGCTGAATTTGGCTTTATAAACCTGCTTTTACTCGGGATAAACCTTTATTCATCCAACATACCTAACGATCTAAGCATTAGCGAATTTCATTTCTAATGCATAATCCGTTTTATTTCACCAACCAAGGTGCCTTAAAATCGGCTGGCCGCTTTTCAACTATCGGCGTTTTAGGCACAAAGCTGATGTCGAGTTGGCTTATAGTTCCATTTTCGATTTTATACATCAGCGACTGATAGGGCTTAAACTCGAGATGCAATGGGTAGCGTTTATTGCCGAAAAACACATCCACATCCAGGGTTCGCGTTTCGGTATCGAGCGATTGTCCATATTCCATCGGGAATTCTAGCCGGTCGACCTTTGGATTAGGAAAGAACACATACAAATTTTCGCCTTCTACCCTACTCCAGTGTCGGGGCAATACCGGTCCACTCAAAAAAGGCTTCACCTTAGAGGTCATTTCCAAGCTCACGTTCTTCATTGCTCTAAGTTTCTGCACTAATTCGGCATAATCCGAATGCTTTATCGTGCCGGGTTCGCGAGGATCTTTTTTCAGAATAACCGGAAGCCCTTGTTGTGCCAAAGCAAGAATACGCTGCAGTGCGCGGTAATCAAGCAAGGTAGCATCAACGTACAAGGCTTTATAGCGGGCATCGCCTACCGATAAAACACCTTGAGAAAATCGCGCCTTTTCCAAAAATTCGGCATTGATCCAGGTTGGACTATACCCATCGAGTTCTGACGGGAAATAGATATACCGCATTTCGTAATAGCCCCAAGCCCAGATAAACTGCTTCTCCTTGGGCATTACACCGGCAGTCCACGCGTCTTCGGTGGGCAAATACACCGCTACATCCGAATAAACGCTACCCTTTTTCATATAGCCCGAAATTTTTGCGAGGTAGGCATTGAATGCCTCAAGTTCGGGGGCCATTAAACACGAATCGCCAAGGTGTGTGGTAGCATAAAAATTTACCGAATCTGAATTTTGCGGATTATGCGCCTTGCCGTGCCAAATAAACTGATTGATGCCGTTGGCCAGCAAGGCATCGGACACCAATTTCAAATCGGCGGTTTGTTCTTTGCGTATGTAATCGCGGGGCCAGCCATAGAGGCAGGTAAACGTTTCGGAACTTACCGTTTTATTACCCGAAAGCAAGGCCGCCGATGCGGGTATCGCACAAAATTCGGGCTCAAACAGCATCGATTCGCCCTCCGGAATGTCCATGAATGCATAGCCCGAAATTAAATCGCAGGGCGCCCCCGAAACCTGCCCCCGCGATTGCACACCGGCTGCATTGAGCGTGGAATCAAAATCAGCATAAAACTTCAGCACTTTATCAGACAGCAACTGCATGTAGTCGTATAATTGGGCGCTGTTAACCGGCCTGTATATCGAGTCCATGAAAGGCACCAAATCATAGCCAAATTTCTTCTTGAAATCATCTCCAAACCCATTGCACCAGAGTTTCTCGGTTTCAACCTCCCAGCTGTCGATAAAATATGAGGTGGCTAAACTGGTTTTAGGCCGTGGAAAAGCCTTCATCAATCGATTAAAATACGGCTGATAATTGGAGGGAGACAAATGATCGACTACATAACCTGTTTTAGGATGTTCCCAAGAGCGGTTAATTTCCTGCCGCCATTGGGGATTGCCAAAGTGTTGCGTGGCCTGGTCAAAAGGCACCTTGGTATCGCAAAATGGCAAAAGCGTTCCAAACGTAAGGTCACAGGTAAAGCCAATGGAATCGGCATATAGTTTTGTGAAATTTACTATTTCGGTCCAGTCTTTACTGAGCCATTCCTGACGGGGTGTGTAGGTAGTATCTTTCGGATTAAAGCGATTCAGCGGATATACCCAGGCCAGCTCAACGCCGCCAAAACCATGCGCTTTTAGCCAGTTAAGATTGTAACGCACATCGTCTTTCTGAATCATCGAAGCAAACCACCAATAGCGGGCATAAGGCTTTGATGAGGGTTCCTGGCTTCGTCTATCGATTAATGCACCGCTTTGCGCCCCCAATTCACCGCTCAACAAATACAAAATCAAGTTTATAAATAAAGCAAAGTGCTCGAAAAATGACTTATTGCGCAAAAAAAGCATGATGCGGCAAGCTACATTTTTTCGATTATATGACCGAAAAAAATCGACCTTTCGACCCGAAATTTTTATCGGCTATTGCTTTATCAGATAACGACTTCCGATAAATTCAAGCTGCTTGGCATTCGACAGTACCACATGGTAAATACCCCGACTTAAATCGCTTACATCGAGCCGTGTAAAATTACTGCCCTGCTTGAGCGACAAAGGAACCGTACGCAGTAGTTGCCCCGTGCTGCTGTAAAGCATAACCTGCACATCGAGCGGCTCAGATGCACGCAGTTCAACATTGGCTACATCGCTCACCGCATTGGGATAAATAATTATTTCGTTAGCCGCAGTTTCGGAACATTGCACAAAAACAGGATCGAAGGTCTCAGAGGCACCGTTAAAGTCAATTTGCACCAGGCGCAAATAGCTTATACCCGGCATGGCCGAAGTAAAACGGGATGTATAGCTGCGCAGCGCATTGCTATTGCCCGATCCGCTGAGGGTATCTATTGCTGTCCACTGCATGGCATCGCTACTTTGCTCGATGAGGAACATACGGTTATTGGTTTCGGAAGCGGTGGTCCATGTGGCCGTAATTTCGCCCGCAGTGCAGGTGGCCTCGAAGCTCAATAAGGTTACCGGCAGCGGATTGTTTGGGCCACCGGCGTAACCAAAGTTCGAAAAACCAGTTATGCCCGATCTGCGTAGGGTTGGAACCGAGGCTGTGCCCGTAGGTGCAAGATGGGTACCCGGACAAAACCAGTTGCCTGTACCCACACGCTTCACCATAGTTACTTCGGTAAGGCCGTTGGGCATCGAAAAGCCCTCGCCCGTTAAAGCTAACGAGTATAATCCATCGGTTAATGTTCCGCTTTGGTTATCAATTTTCCAGTATCCGTCGTTCGAGAAATTGGAAACCTGGAATCCCGCACCACCGGTGCTGCCCGCCGGTATAAAAGTTTGTCCGCCTAATGCACCATTGATCATCGGTATAGGCATAAACTCAACCGTAAGATGCCCGCCGGTTGTGGGGGCCGAGGTATATTCAAGTAATGCTCCCCTGCCCTTCCAGCTTGAAGCAATTAGCTGGCCCATGGGGAAGAAACCCGAGGCCACGCCGCTGTTAGTGCCGGCAGCGAACCAACGGCGCATAATACCGTGTACCATACCTGCTGTATAGTTTAAGCTGCCCGTTTGGGTGAGGTCCTTGCCCAATTCGAGTATATTGCCCAAGGTATTGATGTTGCCTTGTTCGAGGCTCAATGAGTTGTTTACTTTTATGTTACCGTTTAAACGGAGCACCCCGGCAGTTTTGGCGTTGCGCAGGTTGTTAAAGGTAAGTGGCCCTGCTCCTGCAAAAGCAATATTCTGATCGCTGGTACCCGTAAAATGAATTGTACCCGCTTCGGCATTCAGGCTGCCATTTACGCTAAAATCGCCATTGAGAAATACATCGTTGTTGCTGTCCTGAATACGCAGCGTTGAACCAGCATTTACCACCACATTAAGCGCGGTTAAATCGGCCGATGCGCTAAGCGATTTATTGCCACTACCGGCCAATGTAAGGTTGTTGTAGGTAAGACTGGCGGGGCCGCTAAACAAAATCTGATCGGCAGAGCCGCTGTAGCGCACTGTGCCGTTGTCGCAGTTAAATATGGCACCTCCGCCTAAGGTGAAGGTCTTGGAAATATCAAGCAGGCCCGTTCCGTTAAAGGCCAGTGTACCGTTTAGGCTAACACTATCGCATGCAAGCTGAGCCGATGCACCGCTGAGGGTTAGCGTTGCCGGGGCTTGCACTATAAGTTCGCTGATGGTTTCTGCCACGGTGGTGCTGCAACTGGTAGCATGAGCAATGGTGGCTGTGGCATTGTTGAGTGGCAAACTGCCTCCGAGCCAAGCCGAAGGCGTAGCCCAGTCGGATGCGGCATTGGTTATGTACCCGATAAAGCTGAAAGGCTGACTCGAAAATGCGCCACCGGTAGGATTGGTTACCACGATGGTACCGACTACACTGGCGCCGCTATTGTTTACCACCGCTGTAAGTTGCGTTGAGTTTACAAATGTTACCGTAGCATTAACGCCATTGATGCTAAGGGTGGCGTTTGAGGCAAAATTTGAGCCGGTAATGGTGAGCGTTTGGCCGCGGTAACCGGTAAAAGGTGATTGGCCCGAAACCAGAGGTGTTGTACCCGTTACAGCGCTAATATTTGGAATTGGATACACCGTAATGGCACCCGAAATGGCACTATTTACAGAACATCCGTTGCTGTTGGTGATTACACAAAAATAATAGAGCGTGCCGATTGAAGCAGTTGAAGGCGTGTAGGTGCTGCCGGTAGCGCCGGTAAGTAGCGTTGCTCCTGCTGTTGTTGCCGTTGTATTAGACCACCATTGATACCCTGTTATTGTTCCACTGCCGGCCGTTGCCGTAACCGATAAATTACTTGCAGCTTGGTTCAGCATATAAGAAACATCCGAGGCCGAAGGCTGCACCGAAACGGAGGGAGCGGCATTTACAACCACCGAAACCGCACTCGAAGTGATTGGCGAACCACAGCTACCGGTTACAATCACATCATAATTACCGGCATTTGCAGTAAGCGGATTGGTAAGGGTTAACGTATTGGTGCCCTGCCCCGAAATTACGCCTCCATTGCTAAGTGCTGCCCCATTTCTCCGCCACGAATAGCTTAACGCCACCCCTGTGGCCATAACACTTAAGGTTTGAGTTCCGCTTCCTTCACAACTTGCAGCCGGTGCAGTAGGTTGGCTTGTTATGGCTGTAGTTGCATTTACGGTAATATTGCTTTGCGTATACGTACTTGCAAAACAAAGCGGACTGGCAGCGTTAGAATAATTCACAGCAACAATCCCCGTACCCGGGGTGTTCCAGGTAATTGTAGCAGAAGAGCTAGTTGAAGTACCACCTGCTGTAATTGTACCGCCCACAACAGACCATAAATAATTGGATCTGCCCGTTTGGGTAGTAAAGGTTTGTGATGTTGCACCCTGACAAACCGGGCTTGCACCTGTAACGGTAAATGTAGGCGTAGCAAGCGGTGTTATGGTTACTGCCTGACTGATGGCACTTGCCGCCGAACAACCATTGGGGTCTGTGTAATTTAAGGTAACGTTCCCTCCGTTAGCTCCCCAAGCGGTAATAACAGAATTTGTACCTGCACCCGAAATAATGCTATTTCCGGCACCTGAAATATTCCAGGTGTATCCGGTCATTCCGCTCTGGGTGGTAAACACAACGCTATTCGAACCAGCACATACATTGGAAGACGAAACTGTAAACGATGGACTGGGCAAAGGATTAATAGTAACTGTTACAGGTTTGATATCGAACCCACAGCCTGCTGTTTTACGAATGAAATATGTGCCCGATGCAGCTACAGGAGTAGTAATAGCAGTAGGCGATGTGTTACTTACGGCATTGGCAAGACTGGTAAAGTAAGTGGTAGTGCCGGTTGTGCTATTTAAGTCGGTAATAACTCCAACAGCATTTAAATTTACAGTGTTTGGAGAGCAAACCGCAGCAGGGTTGCTTATTTGCAAATTCGGTGCTGTTGGGGCTATCTCAAATGCCCCTAAAGAGTTGTTACATGTTCTTTGTGTGCCGGAATAATCTGTGGTAACACTAGCAATTGCGGCTCCTGCAATTATTCCTGCCCCGGTGGGTCTATAATTGGTTGCCGTGCTGGTACCTGTTCCGTTTAAAATATTTGCTGTAAAGGATGGGTTGATAAATTGACTGACTGCATCTTGTGCAGTTGAGGTTTGCCAGGCAGCAAGTGTAGCATTATCAACTCCATTGTATCTACCCAATACACCGCCCGTGCCCGATACAAAGTAATTGTTATTGTTAATGGTAAGACCGGTATTGCCGGGTAAACTAATGGCATAATGCTTAGAGGTACCTGCTGAATTACTTCGAGCATTGAAGAAAATGTTGTTTCTGATGTTTCGAGTGCCTGCATTAACAGTTGTAATAAAAGCAAACGTATTGTTGAGCCCTGCAACAGTAGCTGTACCACCAAGAGTGGCTGTATTAAAATAAAACTGATTGGTACCCCCTGTTTCGCTTATACCATTTAATACGTTGTGGGTGGTGATATCTGCCGAGCCGTTTCTTCCTAAATAAACAAGATTATTTGAATAGGTTGCCACACCACCTGCGGCTTCTATTCCTGTTTGGCTTTGGTTGATGTTAGTTGAATTAAAGTCTCTGATAAAATTCCCATTGATGGTTTGTGTTCCTGCCGATCTTCCCGAATAGTAAATTCCCACGGCATTGGTAATTGCAGTTGATCCATTCGTGGTTAAGCCATAAATGGTATTGCCAGAAATATCAGTGATAGCTGTTTCGGAGTTCCCCGATAAATTAAAATCGATGCCCACAACATTGGCAGTAGCTCCACTTCCTGCATAATTTTGAACGGATGTAAGGTTAAAAATGGTATTGTTTTGAATTTGAATCGCCCCGCGAACATTGGCCGGTGTAAGATTTTCGAATACAATGCCACGTGCAGCCCCAGGCCCGGGAGCCGTAGCTGCGTAATTCATCCGAAGATTTGCTATGGTGTTGTTGGTAATCGTGGTTGATGCA
>CAZVHF010000054.1:0-14067 GCA_964627105.1 uncultured Chitinophaga sp. | reverse complement strand
CCAATAACCAAGGTATCGCCCTCCGAACTCACATCAATCTTAATACTACCTACTACTTTTGCATAAGGAACGCTAAGCAGTTGATTCGTCCCCTGATCAACGTAATTTCCTCCCACCAAGACTTCGGTTTGTAGGTACAAAGCACCTTGAGCCCAGTCGATAGTTTGAAGCGAATTTACCGCACCCAAATGGGCCGTAAACAAGCCATTCGCATTGGTTACAACCAATTGTTCTTCGGTCCACACAACGCTGCCCGAAGCCGAAAATTCGCGAAGTTTAAATCGCGCCGTAGTGCTTGTATTGGAAAGCAGTTGTCCGGTCGTATTGCGCGCAACGGCTTGATAGGGCATCAAGCCGGGAACTTGTGCAATGAGCAACGAACTTAATATGAAATTTAAAAACAACAGAGAATAGCGCATGACCTTGAATCTTTAGAGCGTAATGGTGCTTGAATTAATCTCTGATGCAGCGAACAGACATGCCACTGCGTTTTCCAAAGTTCGCTGTTTGAATAACCGAGCCCGGGTCGTGATAAAACGTACGCCCATAACCGGTAGTACTATTCACCTCGGTCGAAGTCCAGAAATAGCCGTTTAGCACAGAGTTATTCGATGCTCCCAGGGCAGTTATGAAACCGCCGGGGAGGGCCGAAAAACCGCTGGTATTGCTTGCCCCTGTATTGGGTGCGTTCCATAAACCAGTGCCGGCCTGCGTGGTACCGGTGCTTTTAAGTGGCCCGCCTGCAAAGTTCGACCAATTAATGCCGCCTTGTGCTCCCGGATCAAACTGATTTATCAATGTGCTCCATTCGACCTCTGTGGGCACATGCCAGCCTGTTGGACATAGTTGCCGGGCATCGCTGCACGCATAAAAATTGTAGAGTTTTCCATATGGGCAATCCAACGAGGCATCGCCGTTATAATGCGCCCAGGCACCAGATGTAGTTCCCGACCATTGTGTTGCGCTCAATCCCGAAACAATCTGGTCGCCGTTGCGATAGGTTGTGGTTTTCAAATTTTCGGCCATCCACTCCCGGTTCGCAATCACAATGGTTTTGTATATGTTACCTTCCTGATCAATTACACTGTTGTAGGTAAGTCCGGTATTTACCACATTAGGAGTTCCGCACGTATGCGCTGTGGTGCCGGTGGATGTTCCTGCACTTCCACCGCCCCCGTCGCCTCCGTTACCACCACCCGATGAATTGGCCGCGCTTATGCCGGGAACAATCACGAAACCGCCATTGCCAATAAATAGTGTATCGCCCGTTTGACTAACGCGATAGCTGATGTCTTCGGCCCGAAATGCATACGGCACACTGAGTAATTGCTGAGTGCTGGTTATGGTGTATGTATTACCGCCATTGAGGTCGGTTTCGGTTTTTACAAAAAACAATCCGCTGGACCAGTCTATGGTGGCAAAATTGCCGCTCAGCGCATTGCCGCCGCCAATTTCGAGATTAGCCAGGCCATTTACCGTGGTGGTCGGGTTGTGCGTTTCGGCATATACTACAGTACCACTGGCGCTACCTTCGAGAATGGAGATTTTAATGCCCACAGTCTGATTTGCCAGCACCTGATTGCCCGAATTGCGAATTACACTTTGATAGGAAAATTTCTGCGGCACTTGTGCCAAAGCAAGCGTAGCAATAATATTCAACGCGAAAAATAAAATAAGGTGTTTCATTGTACTTGAATTAATGCTGTAAAGTTTTTTTATTGATAGTGATGCATGAATTAATCATGCAATGTAGGGAATTTTAATCGCTTTAAAATCAACCCGATTCAACAACTTCATAAAGCCCAAAAGCAAAATCTAAGTAAATGAGGATTTTTAAATCAGTCGTTGATAAGGCTCAATTCAAATGCAGCCTCAACCTACTTTATTCGGTGGCTCCATGCAGTTGCCACATTTTTTACACGTGCGTAAATCGGCATTAGAATAATAGGCTTCCATTACGGGAGGCAGGTTTTTTACAATATCCGATACGTGCACGTGTGCTTCATGCAGTAAATTTCCACAGCTCTCGCAGTACCAGCGAAAACCATCCATAACCGTATTCGGACGAACCAACTCTATGACCAGTCCTACCGTATTGGCCGGCCGCTGCGGCGAATGCGGGGTTTTGCCGGGCAGCATGAAAATCTCGCCTTCGCAAATCGGAATGTCAACGGGTTTCCCATCTTCCATAATGCGCAACACCATGTCGCCCTCGAGCTGGTAGTAGAATTCTTCCGTTTCGTTGTAATGAAAATCCTTGCGGTTGTTGGGTCCACCTACAACCATAACGATAATGTTCTCGGCTGCTTTGTACACCGATTGATTGCCAACCGGCGGTTTTAGCAAGTGGCGGTTTTCTTCGATCCACTTTTTAAAATTAAACGGACGTTGCACAGACATAAGCATTAATTTTGGCAATGATACAAAATCGCACGCGAATGAATTTACGACTCGATGGCAAAACCGCTTTAGTATGCGGAAGTACTCAAGGAATTGGTCTGGCTTGTGCCACCGAAATGGCAAACCGCGGAGCACGCATTGTACTATTTGCGCGCAACCGCGAGAAGATGGCCGAAATTTGCGCAACATTGCCGGCCGCCGCATCGGGGGCACACAGTTTTCTGGCTGCCGATTTTTCCGATTGGAAAGAAGTGCAGCGGGTCATTCAACAGTTTACAGTAGCAGGTAACCATGCAGATATTGTGGTAAACAACAACGGTGGACCGCCAGCCGGGCCTTTGTTGGATGCCAAACCCGAACAGTTCCTCGATGCCTTTTCGCAGCACCTCATTTGCAATCATGTTATCGCATCGGCCTTGGTTCATAGCATGAAAGAGCAGGGCAGAGGCCGCATCATCAACATCATTTCTACCTCGGTAAAACAACCCTTACATGGCTTGGGCGTTTCGAATACTGTGCGGGCAGCCGTGGGCAACTGGGCCAAAACGCTGGCAAACGAAGTGGGCAAATTTGGAATAACCGTAAACAACGTTTTACCCGGCGCCACGAAGACGGGGAGGCTGGAGCAAATTATTGCTTCCAAGGCAGCAAAAAGCGGCAATCCCACCAATGCCATCGAAAACGAAATGCTGCACGAAATCCCCATGCACCGCTTTGCCAGTCCCGAAGAAATTGCCTATGCCGTATGTTTTCTGGCATCCGACGAAGCAGGCTACATCAACGGCATCAATGTGCCGGTAGATGGTGGCCGTACCAGTAATCTTTAAGGTTTGGGGCTTCCCCTTCGGGTCAGGTGCTCGGCTGTAGTCATGCAGCGCGCAATGGCCCATCCAATGAGCTACCTGCCTCGCCCCTTAAGCCGAAATTCGGTATTCAAAAAACGGCTCGTTTTCGGTTCATAAACGCGTCTTATTTTACTCATCGATCGAAAAACGATTTTCTTACACTTCGTATCGCCTCCTTTTTGATGGGTTTATTCACGATTACACTTTTCAACACCTGCTCGTTTTTAGTGAATTATGGTATGGCATTAAGGCATGACAAGGCTTTTGTGAAATGTTAATTGTTTATAAGCCTGTGTATTATGTGTGTAGAACTAGATGCCCGAAAAATTTGGATTCTAATTCGGTTTTTCCATCTTTGATACAGCAAAACAATGCAGCGTTCTTTAACCGATTAAGCCAGAAATGGTGGATAGTATGCGAGGCTTGGGTGCATGCAGGTTTACCTGTGTGTATCGTTCCGAAAGGAGAAGCACTTTGTACCTATAAATGAAATTTGCTGTTAATTTTCAGGCAGTGTATAGTACGATTCCAGGGTTGAGATACTTTGGGTTACGATTAGCATGGAGTGGAAATTTAACGCAGATGGAGCGGGTTTGTCCCCGTACAAGGAAAATTTGAAATCTGAGATGGTTTTTCGTTTACTTGTAAAAAGTAAATCGGCATGCGTCACGGTTAATCCGATGTAAAGTTAGCCTTGCATTGTCTGTTAAGGCAGGCAATTGCAAAAAGCGGGGTCGCCTTTAAAAAGCGGCCCCGCTTTCTTTTTGGATGTTATCAATTACCTTCAATGCTATTGAATGACAGTTCCTCGCATTGCGAAGTTTCACAAACGGTTTTTAATGCATAGTAGCGTAAGTGCGATTTTTTCGGATATTTATCTTCGAATTTTTGAAAAACACGAATTCGCCCCAATCATGTTATACCTAATCTTATTCCTAACAATTTTACTTGTCGCCGTAGCTTTAGATCGGTTTGTATTCTCAGAATCAGAGCATTTCCCATCGGGCAAAATAATTTCCGGTATGGAGCTCAACAGCAAAGTTGAAGGATTCAGACAGCGCATTCTCGAAATTGCAGATGGAAAGGCTTTGGTAGCGTTAAAAATTGATGCGCATGCAGAAGGCCCCCCCAAGCACATCCACGCTACTTTCGACGAAACCTTTACCGTTAAAAGCGGCAAATTATCGGTGCTGATTCATAACGAGAAAAAGGTGTTATCTGCGGGCGAAACGGTTTTAATTCCTAAAGGGACACCACATAAACTATTCAACGAATGCGATCTGGAGGTTGAGCTCGAGCCGGGTTATATGCCCGTACAGTTTCTCGCACATCTTTCCCAGCTCTATACAACTATGGATGAACTCGGAACCATGAAATCTCCAAAAATCATGTTTCGCCTTGCTGCTTCAGGCAATAATTTCGACACGTGGATTGCAGATGGCCCTCCGATTGGCGTTCAAAAAGCTATGCGTGTCCTGTTAGCGCCATGGGCCAGGTTGCTCGGTTACAAACGTTGGTAGGGGAAATTAACCCCCAAGTACGCTCTTAGTTCGCAGATTCTGTTGCGTTAACTTCTTTTCGCCCGAAACGATTTTTAGCCTTTAAGTACAAAATATACATCGCCGGCACAACAATCAGGGTTAGGAATGTAGCTACGATTAACCCATAAATCATTGTCCAGGCCAATGGGCCCCAAAAGGCCACGTTATCGCCTCCAAGGAAGAAATGCGGCTCCAGTCTGGCCAGTAAGCCTTCGAAATCGAGGTTTACGCCAATCGCAAGCGGAATCAATCCCAAAATAGCTGCCGACGCTGTTAAAATTACCGGTGTAATACGCGTCGATCCGCCCACTGCAATGGCTTCCTCCACATCAAGCCCACGGCCTCGCAATTCATCGATAAACTCAATCAACAAGATTCCATTTCGGATTACAATTCCTGCTAACGAGAAAATACCAACGCCGGTCATTACAATCGAAAACACCTGACCCGTCATGGCATAACCGAGAAACACACCAATCAAGGAGAACAACACGGTCGAGAAAATCAGCAACGGTTTTACCAGCGAGTTGAACTGTGTAACCAAAATTAAAAACATCAAGGCCAAAGCGCCAAGAAATGCCAATCCTAGAAAGTCTGATGTTTCTTTCTGTTGTTCCTGCTCTCCCGTCATCTGGATGTCATAGCCCTCAGGCACTTCAATGTCTTTAATCACGCGGTTAATATCGGCCACAATCTCATTGGCCGTGAACCCCGACAGAACGTTCGACGAAAGTGTTACCACGCGGCGCTGATTTTTACGGTTAATCGAACTAAACGCATTTTCGTACCGCACATTGGCCACCGCCGAAACAGGTACCTGCTTAAACATGCCCGTACTCATATCGAGAAATGCCACCTGCATATTCAACAAATCATCAACCTTATCGCGAAACTCGGGAGCCAAACGCAGGTTAATCTCTGCATCATCGTCGATATCACGGAATTTCGAAATCTCCTTTCCGAATAATGCGGTGCGCAATTCCAATGCAATCTGTGCCTTACTCATCCCCACCGCATTGGCGCGATCGGCATCGATGCTTACAATAATCTCGGGTTTGTTACGCTGCAAATCCGATTGCAAATCCTCAATTCCCTGAATCTTTTCTTTCGCTATACCGGCGCGTACACGCTGTTCGATTGCAACCAGCTCATCAAAATCATCGCCCGAAATTTCGATGTTTATTGGCTTTCCGGTTGGTGGTCCATTCGATTCTTTATCGACTGTAATCCGTACACCCGGAACATTGCGGGTGGCTTCGCGAATTTTCTCGAGGCACTCGCTGGTCGAAAAATCGCCACGCTCGGCAAAGTCAACAAACGCCACAGAAACTTTCCCTTTATGCGGTGTTGCTACGCGATCGGGGTTTTGTGGATCGCCCGCGCCAATGCCCACGTTCGAAATCACCGATTCGACATTCGGATTATTTTTCCCAATCACTTTATAAACCTTCTCTTCGACAACCTTGGTCACCGAATCGGTCACTTCGGCATCGGTACCAATCGGCATTTGAATGTACACATAGGCGAAATTTGGTTCGCCATTCGGGAAAAATTCCACCTTCGGACTCGAAGCCCCAAAGATGAAAATGGAAACAAAGAACAAAACAACCACGCCAATTACCACGGCAATCGGACGACGACCTTTCAAAATCGCGAAAATGAGGTTCTTATATCGTTCGATGACCGATGGCCAGATACGTTGTTGAAATGCATTGGCAGCAGGGCGCAACCAGTAATGATTTACCGGCGTAAGTACAAGCAGTAAAAGAAATAGGTTGCCCAATGCCGCCGAGCCTCCGGCGTGAAATACAAGCCCGAGCACACCGAAGAGGATGAGAGGTTTGCGCATGGTGCGGGCCGAAACGGGGCCGTGGCTGTCTTTCTTCATGAAACTTACGGCAAACACCGTGTTCATGATAAAGGCAACAAATAAGGACGCAAACAGTGTGAGAATCAAAGTTACCGGAAGATATCCCATGAAATCGCCCACAATTCCAGGCCAGAAAAGCAGCGGGAAAAACGGTGCAATGGTGGTTAGCGTTCCGGCTAAAACGGGAACAAATACCTCGCCCGCAGCAGCTTTTGCAGAAGTTTCGATATCGAAATCATACTGATGATAAATGCGGTGCGTATTTTCGATAACCACAATGGCATCATCCACAATGATTCCAAGCGCCAGCAGGAACGAGAACAATACAATAACGTTCATCGTAAAGCCCAGCGATGGCATAAACAGCAAGGCAACCAACACCGACAGCGGTACAGCAAGTGCCACGAAAAACGCACTCTGAAGTCCCATAAAAAACATCAGAATTATTACCACGAGCACGAATCCGATGATAACCGTATTCACCAGGTCGTTGAGCTGGGTCTTGGTTTCCATCGAAGTATCGCCGGTGAGCACCACTTCAAGTCCTTCGGGAAACTTGGTCGCTTCGTATTCCTTGATAATGTCCTTAATCTGATCGGCCGCCGAAATAAGATTCTCCCCCGAACGCTTGATTACGTTCATGGTAATTACCGGCTTGCCTTCGAGTCGGGCAAAATCTTGTTTTTCCTTGTACGCATCGCGCACATCGGCAATGTCTTTTAGGTAGGCCAAATTGCCACGAGTTGAGCGAATCAGGATATTCTGAATCTCTTCCACTTTCTGAAACTCGCCTGCAACACGCAAGGTGCGGCGCAGGTCATCGATGCGGATTTCGCCACCCGAAATGTTCACGTTCTGACTTGCGATAGCCCGTTCGATGTCGCCGAAAGTAATGCCCAAGGCCTGCATGCGGTACAAATTGATGTTGATTTGCACTTCGCGCTCCAATGCTCCAATCAAATCTACACGGGTAATCTCTGGAAGCGTTTCAATTTTATCTTTCAAATCGTCGGCATAGCGCTTCAACTGATCGAGCGGATATTCGCCCGATACGTTGATGTTCATAATCGGGAACTCCGAGAAATTCACCTCCTGCACATTGGGGTCATTGCGTAAATCAGATGGAAGTCGGTTCTTGGCCTTGTCGATGGCATTCGATACTTTTTGCTTGCAGATATCGACATCGATGCCGGTATTAAATTCGACCACTACCAACGAGAAATCCTGAATCGAATTGCTCGTTACTTTCTTGATTCCCGAAATGGATTTGATTTCCTTTTCGATTGGCTTGGTGATGAGGTTCTCGATATCTTCAGGACTTGCCCCGGGATAGATCGTCGACACAAAAATGGTAGGCACCACGATATCGGGGAACTGTTCCTTCGGGATGCGCTGGAAAATGATGGCCCCCGCCAAGGTAATAAGCGCCGTAAAAATGTAAACGGCCGTGCGATTTTGGATGGCCCAGTTGGTGGGCTTGAAATATTTGATGTGCTCTTTTTTCATGGCTCGCCTTGCGCTTCGGGTTAAAACAACAAAGGTTGACCATCGGTAACTTCCTGGTAGCCGCTTTCGATATACTGCTCGCTGCCATCAAGTCCTTCGGTAATTACGATGCGGTCGCCATACGACAGGCCGGTTTTTACCACCTGCTTTTTAGCTTTCATGGCACCTTTAGCACCTTCGGCGAGCATAATATATGTATTGCCCATGGCATCCTTCTGCACATAATTCGACTTAACCACGACGGCATCGGGCAGTAACTCATCCTGAATGCTCACCATGGTCATCATATTGGGACGCAAATCATTGGGTATTCCGCTGAGGCCAATTTCAATGGCAAAAGTCCGGCTCATCGGGTCGATTACCTTGCCCACATAGGTTATTTTAGCAGTAAGTGTATCATTTAAATCGGCTACGCGAATGCTCACCGGATTTCCAACCTTAATTTTCCCGATGTACGAATCGGCAACCTTGGCCGTAACCTTCATGCTTTTTTCGTTCACTACACGGAAGGCTCCAAACATGCCCGGGGCTGCAAATTCGCCCGCCTTAATGTTCACCTGATCAACCACACCAGCAATCGGCGATTTGATGCGTGTCATGTCGAGCTGTGCCTGTAAGGCATCCATGCTTTTTCCCAGCGATTCGTATTGCGTTTTAGCTTGCAGGTACTGGATTTCGCTACCTATTTTTTGATCCCACAAGCGTTTTTGTTTCTCGAAAGCCGTTTTTGCAAAGTCGTAATTGGTTTGCAACTGGGCAATGCTTTCGCGGATGGCGCGGTTGTCGGTTTCGGCAAGCACCTTTCCGGCGGTAACTACATCGCCCTCCTTTACAAAAACACGCGTAACCAGTCCGGGCATTCCGGGTTGAACGGCCACGTTTTCGTCCGATTCAACTGCACCCTGAATATCAACGAAGTGAGAAAAAGAACTCCGGCTTACCGGCTGTAAAGTAACCAAACGGGCTTTTTGCGCCACCTTGGCGGTATCGAGCAGCGCGATTTCTTTCTCGAGCTTTTCAATTTTACCTTTCAATTCTTCGAAACTGGCTTTGTATTGCGCGAGCTCAGCTTTTTTCTTCTCCAATTCGGAGCCGCCCCCACATGAGGCAAGCAATACAACTAGAACAGCAAAAACAGTGTTTTTCATACTTTATGGTTGGAAATGTTGGTTAGAATTTATTGAGGTTTTTATCGAGGCTAACGCGGCTATCGAGCAGCTGACGGGCAGCCTCTACAAATGATGATTGGGCATTTAGCAAATCGTTTTCGGCCTGAATGAGCTCGATGCTCGATCCAACGCCTTCTTTGAATTTAATTTCGGCACGATCCAGAATCCGGCGGGCAAGGTCAACACTCTCCTGGCTTTGTTTGTAGTTCTTGAGCGCCGTAGCGTAGGCCGTGTACGACTGGGCGGCCTGAAGCTCAAGTCCTTGCCGTGCTTGTTTTTGGGATGTTTCGAGTTTTTGGATATTGAGTTTAGCCTGCTGCACACGCGAGCGCTGGCTCAGTCCTTTGAAAATCGGTACACCTAAATTCACACCCCAAAGTGTACCACCCGGAACGCGGAACATGGGATCGAACAGCTTATCGCCCTCGTTGGTAATGCGGCTTTCTTTCCAGGAGTAGAATGTACTCAAGGTAGGTAAAAAAGTAGACTGTTGGCGCTTAAGTTCGAGCTTTTGCAGATTCAGCGCCTGGTCGAGTAAAATGTTGTCGATATTCGATTTGAAATCGAACGTGGGTTTCAGTTCTGCGCCCGTTTTGGCCAGTTCGATGTGATCGTTTAACTTGTCGCTTAGTGTAATTTCTGCGTTTACATCATAACCCATATTAAATTTCAGCAGCTTCTCGGCAAGGCTGGTTTGTTCATCGAGCGTAGAAAGCGTGATGCTGAGCGTTTGTTTCAGAAGTTTCAGGCGATCTACATCCAATTCTTCGATGAAGCCTTCTTTGAAAAAAGCTTCTGTTTGAGAAATCGATTTGTCTAATGATGCAATACTTTCGGTTAAAATGCGCTTGTTTTCATAGAGTACCAACACAGTCTGATAAGCACGCGTAACCGATTCCTTCACTTCGATTTCGCTTTTGCGCAGGTTGGTTTTTGAGAGTTCGACATAAGCTTTCGAAGCTTGGAGTCCAACCAGATACTCTCCATTGAATGCCAGCCACGATGCGGTATACCCATACGACATGTTGTGTTTAACACCGAAAGGAATACGAAGGTAGGATCCGGGAGGGGCAGCCGGATTGAAGGCGTTGGCTTCGATAACACTTACCGGAACCTCGATAAAATTCTGGTATGCACCATCGGCATTGAGCTGTGGAATACCAATGCCGCGAAGTTCGGTGACTTTTTTTCGGGCGATTTCGATATCGCTTGCTGCATTCTGAACCGAATAGCCGTTTTTAAGGGCATAATCAATAGCCTGCGGCAGGGTCATCGCGGTTTGTGCGCGTGTATCGAGGCTAAATAAAAGAACGCATGCAATCAGGAATCTGTGCATCATGATTTGGTTTGTGATTGGTTTTCGATGGTTTCTAAGAGGCGCAGGCCCTTTTCTGTGGCAATGCCACGAATGTGATAATGAACTGCTTCGACATAAATCTCGGCCGTGCTTAAATTGAGATCGGCAAAGAGGCTCGAATCGATTACCACTTCGATGCGCGAAGAATAAATCCGCGCAATAACTGCGGGATGGATATCGGTTCTAAACACGCCTTCTGCTTGGCCTTTGCGGATGTTTTGTTCGATGCATCCTACAACGAAATCGTTTCGGTGCTGCATTATACGGTTCCAGGCCTCGGGATAATATTTCCGCAGATCATAAATAATCGAACTGTGCATGTTACGCACCTTTTGAGTTACCATGCTCTGGATGCGATGCAATTCTTCGAGGGCCGTTAGCTTGCTGTTTACAATAGCACTGATGGCTTCTTCCTCTTCCTTGATATCGTGATTGAGAACCTTCGAAATCAAATCGGCTTTGTCTTCAACAAATTGATAGAGGGTTTTTTTGGAAATCCCCAATTCGCGGCATATATCGTCCATGGTGACGCTTTTGATGCCATACCGCATAAAAACAGCAGCCGACTGCCGAAGGATTTGTTCCAGTTTCTCGTTCACGGGCGCAAAGGTAAAAAGTGCAAAACAATGGAAACAATAAATGTTAAAAATGTTTCCTGTGTTTACATTGTTTATCGCATGTGGCTTAAATTCAGTAAAATAAATTTGCCGAGGCTTTGCGTTTCGATAGCGAATGGATATGAACTAATGATTCGTTATTGCATCAATGGGTGCCTCAGACAAACTCTGAACTGCCCAATTTCCGGAATTATCTGAAGGAGGATTGCTGCTTTGGGACTGAAAAAATGTATAAATTCCGCTGCTTGTGTATATCGCTATGCTGCGTCCGCTTGCTTTGGCGCCAATAAAACTTCCGGTTAAAGATTGGATATTCCAACTACCCGCATTTAAACTAGGTGGATCAGACAAACTACTTTGACTTTGAGAAAAGCCATACGCACCTGTTGTTGTGTAAACTACTATGTTTTGATTTGATGCTATTGCGCCAAGTACAGTCCCCGAAAGTGATGTGGATGACCATACACCTGGATTAAAACTAGGTCCTCCAATGCTGCTTTGAGATTGGTAAAAACAATAAGCATTTGTACTGGTGTAAATTACAATTTGACGTTCTGATGCAACTGCTCCAAGTACTGTTCCTGAAAATGTTTGTACAGAATATTGCAGATTATTATAAGAGGCGCCACTGCTTTGCGATTGCGACAAACCATATCCAGCGGAAGCCGTATACACAACCATTTTATTTCCGGTACTAAGCGATTCGCATGGACTTGAACCAGCCGGTCCCGTAGCGCCAACCGGGCCTTGTACGCCAGGTGGCCCCTGGGGCCCTGCGGGTCCTATTGGACCTTGTGGCCCCGCTGTAGAGCTTCCAGCCGTTTTTGCGTACAAAGCATACGGCACACTTTGAAGTTGGCTCACACTCTCGATAGTATAATTAGCGAATCCAAAGGGGTCAATTTCAGAACGAATGAAATAAGGACCCTGTGTCCAATCAATTTCAGATATGGCGCCATTTAATACAGAACCATTGCCTACCTGAACGGTAAATAATCCATTTGAGTTGGTGCTTGGCGTATGAGTTTCGGCGAACACGACAGCTCCATTTATTGAACCTTGTATAATACTTAATCGTAATCCTACCTGTTGAGATGCAATTAGCTCTGCACTTGCATTTCGAACAACTGCCTGATAACTAAATGCATTCGGCGCTTGGGCGTAGACATCGGTTAGCTTCATCCAAAAGATTATGGTTGAAACCATTAACAACTTCTTGCTTAGAAACATGTTTTGCTTAATTTTTGGCTACGAATTTGATGCTTTTTTTTAAGCATTCTTCGTTGTTAATTTGTTGATTAAATGTTTGAATCAAATATCTGAAAATATGAATAAATCTCGCATTGCCTGGGCCATCCGCATTTTAGTTTTTGTTTTGTTTGTTGTTTCTGCGGTTGCCAAGATGTTCCCCATCTGGGCCTTCGAAAAGCAACTGGTCGATTTAAACGTGGCCTCCTGGTGTTCGGCGCCCTATTTTTCGCGTCTGCTCATTGGCGTTGAGTTGGCACTTGGCATTGCGATTCTGCAGCGCCACTTTTTAAAGCGCCTCGTTATTCCGGCAATAATGGCTTTGCTTGTGGTGTTTTGCATCCACCTCGTTATAGAAATGGTAAAACATGGCGCGATGAACGGCAATTGCGGGTGCTTTGGACAACTCATTCCGATGACGCCACTCGAAGCATTTATTAAAAATATTATCACACTTGGTTTTATGGTTTGGCTCTACCGCTTAACGAGCGAATCCGAAAAACCACATCGCTTTAGTTGGTTATTGGTTATTTGGGGACTTTCGACCTTGCTCATGTTCATGGCGTTTCCGTTCTGCCCTTGTGCCAACGAAGTTACCAGCGATGTAGTAATTGAAGAGCCAGTCGATTCGGCTGCAGTTGCCAGCAATGACTCGGCTGTAGCTGTAGTTGATACCGCGAAAACCGGTTCTGCACTCACAAAGAAAGATAGTGTTACTGCCGAAAAGCCCGGACCGCGGACCATTGTTTCCAAGTTTGCAGCCTATGCCGAATCGGGAGGTAAAAAGGTGAATGTTGATCAGGGTAAATACCTGGTTTGCATGTTCGCCGCCGGATGCGACCACTGCCAGGATGCCGCTAAAAGTATTACAGCGATGAGCAAGCAGGCAGGCTTTCCGAAAGTATTTATTTTCTTTATGGACGAGGAAACCGAGAAGATTCCAACGTTCTTCACCACTGCCGGAAAGAAATATCCATACAAAGTATTGGATGTGCCGAAATTCTGGACCTTGTTCGGAAATGAGGGCTCCACACCAGGCGTATTTCTTCAGTGGAATGGAAATCCGATTGCCAGTTTTGTAGGTACCGATGAGAAAGGATTTACGGCGGCGAAGCTGAAGACAGAATTGGATAAGTTGAAGTAGTATTTTTATTACTCCAATAAAACGCGGAGTGAGTAAACTCTTCTTGGCTTTTTGTATAAATTACGAACAGACGCATCAAGCCTCAAATAGCTTTGTATTTTTGTGCAATGGTCCCTGAATTTTTAGCTGGTTTAAATCCCGTGCAACGCGAAGCAGCCCTTGCTACGGAAGGTCCTGTTATGATAATTGCCGGAGCCGGCTCAGGGAAAACGCGCGTGCTCACGTATCGCATAGCAACGCTACTTCATAAAGGGGTCGATTCGTTCAATATCCTTGCACTTACCTTTACCAACAAGGCTGCACGCGAAATGAAGGAACGAATTAGTCATTTGGTCGATGGATCAGAATCTCGCAACCTTTGGATGGGTAC
>CAZVHF010000053.1:9996-14272 GCA_964627105.1 uncultured Chitinophaga sp. | reverse complement strand
CAACTATATGTCACTCATCAAGCAAAGGGGAGCATTCCCCATCATGAACACCTTACTCGAAGATTTTTGGAATTCCGACGGATTTCTCGAAAACCGCTTGTTCGGAACGCGCATTACCGCACCTGCAGTAAATATTCAGGACCGCGAACATTCGTTTATTGTAGAAATGGCAGCGCCAGGTTTACGTAAAGATGATTTCTCGGTCGATTTACAAAATGGCGTTTTGCGTATTGAAGCCGAAACGAAGCAAGAAGATGAAGAAAAAACCGATTCCTACACACGACGCGAATTTGCCTATAATGGATTTAGTCGCTCGTTTTCTCTTCCGGAATATGTGAAACAAGACGACATTAACGCAACCTACGAGAATGGAATCCTTAGGCTGGTTCTTAAAAAAGAACCACAAGCGATTTCTAAACGCAAGCAGATCGAAATTCGATAAGCGGCATCTTGGTTGGTTGAAAGGCCCGCATTGTCTAACCGATGCGGGCCTTTTTATTAACAATCAAGTCAAATTGTTTTTCGCGTAAGCGCAGTTTCAATACCTTTCGTTCCCGAATGGCTTTAAAGTTTCTATATTCTCTTTTAACGACGTTGCCACTGCTCTCATTTGCTCAGCAAGCTCAGGTATTGCAGCTCGATTCAATGCATGTATTTCCTGGTCAGAAAAAACCCATGCCGACGGATTTCAGTGCGTCATGCTCAATTCAACTTAGTGCCGATTCAATTTTTATTTTGGTTAATGTTACCGATGATCAACTCATTGAAACCGAAAGTAACGATCGGGTAGAAGTTTGGTTTGCGCTACCGGAAACGGAATACAGCGATTATATCGTTGGTACAAAAGGCTCACAAACCCGAATCTTTCGCAATTCTTCCGAATTCGGCGACAATGCAAACCTCGACGCCCTGCTCAAAAATAGCGATTATCCCGATGGACAAATCGATTTTGAGGGGAAAAAACTGAATCCGGAATGCCCGCCGCGCGCCTCATTACACGAGGATCGAGTTTTTTTCGGCATAACACATTTTATTTTTGATTTGAAAAGCACCAAAGGTCGTCATGCCGATCGCGAAAAATATGAAGTGCTTCTTCAACAACTGGATGCACTGCCCGATGATTTGTCGGGGTTAACCAATTGCGACGTAATGCGAAATGCAACCGGATATGCAATGCGGATTTCAATGCCGGTTGAGGCGCTAGGTTTTGCTAGATACCGCGCAAAAGAATTCAAGTGCTGTGTCGATGTGTTTGATTCCGATCCGAACGAAAAGAATACTAGTGCATTATCCTCAACTCCCAATCGATTCTTCGCAAGACCTCATTATTTCAATGCGATAAAATCACCGTTTCCCCTTAATATTAATCTTCCCTATATCGATTCAACGATTGTTGCCAAAACAGGCCTAAGTCTTCACGTGTTTCGCTCCAAAGGCCGATGGAATGCTATCGGATTTGGTGCCGGTCCACTGATTTACTGCGAAGGTGTGGTTTCCGAAACCGGGCTCGTCGAATTTCTAGCCTATCCGATTTCATTAAAGTATGACGAAATTCGAAGCATTCCGGGCAAATCGATTGGTCATTTAACGCTCAATTACAATGATTTAAGTCCATTTCGCCAGGAGGATCATTATTTCCTGGTCGACAATGAAATTGTTGTATCCAAAGGGTATAGCTACAACCGCGAGCGAAATAGCGAATTTGTAAACCATCCTTTTTTACTTCCCGACGGAGAAATTGCGTTTGTACTATACGATTATGAACCCGCTGATCCATTGGGTTGGGGCGAATACGGCAAAATGGCCGATGAATTTGTTTACATTCAGCAAATCGGAAAAAATAACCGGCAATTGTTTTCGGGAGGGCAGAGACTTGAGGTGTTGCATACCGCGGCTTTTGGCGAGAGCACTGATCTTTTGTGTGAGCAGGTGAAGGATGTAGAATATGCTTGGAAAGAGAAGGGCAGAGTGTTTACTGCGCATGTGAAAGGGATGCAGAAAGCATACGACCGGAAATTCGTTTTCGAGCTCAACTCCGCCGGAGAATTCTTGCCACGAAATTGAATGGATTTTCAATCAATGTTTTGCAGTTGATTGAATTCTGATTTTCTTTGCCGCTTAAATTCAATCTGTTTATGAAGAAAATTCTGATTTCAGCGCTGGTCTTATTCGGCATGTTATTAAATCTGCCATTGCGCGCCGACGAAGGCATGTGGCTGCCGCTTTTAGTGAAGCGCCTCAATTACGATCAAATGAAAAAAATGGGCTGTAAGTTAACAGCCGACGAAATTTACAACATCAACAATTCATCGCTAAAGGATGCGGTTGTAATGCTTAGCGGTGGTTCATGTTCTGCCGAAGCAATTTCTGCCGAAGGCTTGCTCCTTACCAATCACCATTGCGGATACGAAGCGATACAAACCAATTCATCGGTTGGTAACGATTACCTCACCAATGGATTTTACGCTAAGACGCGTGCTGATGAACTCCCCACTGGCGGCATTACGGCTTCGTTTTTAGTTCGTATCGAAGATGTTACTGCGCGTGTTCTAGCAGAAGTTAACTCAGGCATGAGCGAAAGCGAGCGTACGGCCAAGGTTCGCCAGATGTACAAAACCATCGAATCTGAAGCAACTGCAGGAACAAACTACAATGCTTCGGTGAAATCGTTCTTCAACGGTAATGAGTATTACCTGTTTGTTTACGAAACCTTCACCGATGTGCGTTTGGTTGGAGCTCCACCAGAATCGGTAGGTAAATACGGCGGCGATACCGACAACTGGATGTGGCCGCGCCATACCGGCGATTTTTGCATGTTACGTGTGTATGCTGGCAAGGACAATAAACCTGCGGCTCCTTCGCCCGAAAATGTTCCATATAAACCCAAACATTTTCTCCCAATTTCGCTTGATGGTGTTAAGGAAGGCGATTTCACGATGGTGATGGGCTATCCCGGTTCTACCGATCGTTACCTTACTTCGTATGGTGTTCAGATGGCTTTGGATCTCAGTAATCCAGCTGTTGTAAAAATTCGCGATAAGAAACTGAAGCTGATGAAAGAAGATATGGATGCTTCAACGGAAATCCGTATTAAATACGCTTCTACGTATGCACAAACTGCAAACTACTGGAAGTATTTTATTGGTCAAAGCGAGCAACTTAAAAACAACAATGTAGTTCAGAAGAAAAAAGACCTCGAGTCGCGTTTCCAGACCTGGGCCGGAGCCGATCCTACACGCCAGGCAAAATATGGTAGCGCACTAACCGAAATTGAAAAAGCTTATCAGGATTTGCGTAAAATCACGCTCAATCGCACATATTTGAATGAAGCAGTCTTACAAGGTGCTGCTGTAGGATCTATTGCAATGCAGATGAGTCAGCTAAAAGATATTCTTGCCGACTCTGCCAATGCGGCAGGTCCGCTGGCTGAGGTGAAGGCCGAGGTTGCTGCCATGTATAAAGATTACAATGAGCCCACCGATCGCAAGTTGATGGAGGCGATGATTACTATGGTTATGGCCGATCTTCCAAAAGAAATGCAGGCACCAATTTTTGATACCATTCGTATGAAGTGGAACGGCAATGTGAAGGCTTTTGTAGACGATGTGTATGCACGTTCCATTTTTGCGAGTGCTGCAAAATTTAACGCATTTCTCGATAAGCCATCGCTTGTATTGTTTGAAAATGATCCAGCAGCAAAATTTAGCAGTGGAGTGCTCGATCATTATATGACAACGTTTCGTCCGGTAATTACCGAAATTCAGGGCCGGATCGAAAAAGGAAACCGGGCTTTTGTTGCCGGTTTGCGTGAGATGATGCCCGAAAAGAAATTCTACCCGAACGCTAATAGTACCATGCGCTTAACTTACGGTTCTGTGCAGGAATACGATCCGCGCGATGCTGTGGAATACGAAGAGTTCACAACCATTAAGGGCGTGATGGAAAAAGAAGACCCCTCCAATCCGGAGTTTGTGGTTCCGGCCCGTTTGAAAGAACTCTATAAAGCAGGCGATTATGGAATATATGGGGAGAATGGTACACTCAATACCTGTTTTATTTCTACCAACGATATCACCGGTGGTAATTCAGGAAGTATGGTTGTGAATGGAAAAGGTGAGCTTATTGGCTGTGCGTTCGATGGAAACTGGGAAGCCATGAGCGGCGATATATTCTTTGAAGATAAAATTCAGCGAACCATCTCAGTTGATATTCGCTATGTTTTATTCCTGATTGATAAATTGGGTGGCGCAGGCCATTTGGTCGACGAAATGAAGCT
>CAZVHF010000053.1:3726-9896 GCA_964627105.1 uncultured Chitinophaga sp. | reverse complement strand
TCAAAATACCGAGCACCACGGCGCCAATCTAGCTTAAGCTGATGTACTAAATAGCTTGCTACATTCTGTCGACCCCTGTTGCTCATAAAGCCCGTAAACTTTAGTTCGCGCATATTGGCATCAACGAATGCATCACCTGTTGTTCCATTAACCCAGGCATCGAATCGCTCAGCTGCATCATTGGGCTCTGTTGTAGTACTTCCTTTTCCACTTATTCCGGCTGGTTTAAATAAACGTGTGCCGTATTTTAACATGACATAACGGAAATAGTCTCTCCATAACAGTTCAAAAATAAGCCAATAGGTCGATTCATTGGATTCTACCTGCTGTTCAAACTTCTTTGTTTCAAAATAAATTTCTTGCGCACTTATACAGCCGCAGGCCAGCCAGGCACTAAATTTTGAAGAATATTCGGTGCCCAGCAATCCGTTGCGCGTTTCTTTGTATTTCAGAATGTTATGTGAATTCCAAAGGTAGTCTTTTAGTCGTTCATGGGCCGCGTATTCACCACCGCGAAAAGGGAATGCCGTATTGGGATGTGCCCGATTCATACCAATATTATGCTGTGCTCTTATAACTATTGGCAAGTTGCCTGTTGCTGCATTAAGTATTGATTCGATGCCGAATTGCTCAATTTTTTTCCGAAACGCGGTAAAAGTATCAGGTAAATCGTCGATTTTAAAGGGCAAAGACGAGGGCGGAATTAAAAATCCATCATCAAAAAGGCGCAGTTCTGCCCCGACGATAGATTGCACCAATTCTTCCTGATCTTGTTCTTCGCTTGCGTAACCTTTGTTCGCATAAATTCTACAAATACCTTTCGTTTTTAAGTACTCGTTCAGTACATCCTTTGGAGCTCCCGAAAGCACGTCGAGGCGAATGTTGTATTGGGTTAGATTCTCTTTCAGATCGGCTAATCCCTCCATAAGAAAGGTTTTTCTAAAATCACCAAGTTTAGACTTGCGACAATCAAGAATATAGAAAGCGCTCAATTCGACGCCTTCTTTTATAGCAGCGGTTAATGCAGGATTATTTCGAATTCGCAGGTCGTTTCGAAACCAAATAACAGTTTTTGTCATAAAAAAAGCCCGACCAAAAGTTGATCAGGCTTTTAACAATAAGATGTTGAATTAGTTTTTTGATAGTCGAATTACCTCATTACCAGAAGTCGTTTCAACATTCACAAAATAAATACCATTGGGTAGATTGTGAAGCGAAAGTGTGTGTTGAATTGTACCTGCAATGCTTGCTAATTCAGTAGATGATACAATTTGCCCCAAGGGATTGATGAGTTTAATGCTTATTTGTTTATCGTTTTCGTTCGTTTGAATAGAAATTATGGCCTGGTCCTGTGTCGGATTGGGCCAGATGGATGCAGAAAAACCATCTTCTCTGAAATTAAGATCGTCTGAAACACGAGATAATGCATCAGAATTTCCACATTGCTGGTTAATAACAATAAGTCCATCTAAGTCATAACCATCGGCAGTACCCGAAAATGCGCTTGCTTTAGAGCGATCGGTTAAACGAACGTATTGAATGGTTCCTGCAGTGGTGATATCAATTTCTCCATCCTGACAGATAGTGCCGATTAAGGTCCAATTTATCCCATCAAGCGAAACCTCAACGGATGCCAACTCCGGAAAGTTTGTGCAGGAAGGATTGCCGAAAGAGGTCTCTACGATTTTAATATCGTTGCTAAGGGGATTGTCGAATACAACGTAGTCGAATTTTAGAACAATTGAACCACCAAATCCGAGAGAAACAAAATTAACAACATTGGTATTCTGTGGCACTCCAAGTGCATTTGCTGGGTTTGCCCGAGCCGGCTCAACAGGTGTTCCATTGCGGCGAAGGCCGGGTGTATAAGAAACAACTTCGCCTGCACCATCTTCAACTGGCGCTGGAAGAGGGTTTTCAATGGTTCCATTCAAACAAATAACAGCATCAACGTCGTAGCCGTTAACAATGGTTTCGCCTTGATAAGGTACACCAAGCGGACTGGCATCAACCAAACGGATATACTGCGCCCACTCTAAAGACCCCAAATCGAACTCCGCATCCTGACATCCTTCGCCCAGATAAACAAAATTACAGCCGTCTTGTGAAGCAAATGCACGAACGCGTTCCGGATACCGGCGGCAAATAACAGATGGGTTAGTAGTTTCTTCAATACGGATATCATTTCCTGTCCCATTTGCCAGCGCACCATCAAACGATAAGGTAATAGAACCTCCAAACCCAAGTGATACATAATTTACATTTGTGGATGCCATATTCATCGGAGCGCCAAGAGCCATTGCGGGGTTGCTTTCCGCCACAGGTATTGTTGATCCGTCGTTTCGTTTTAATTGATTAAAACTTACAACATTAGTAGCATAGCAACCTGTGGTGCCGGGATTTTGGGCAAAAGCAGCAGAACCACCAATTAATAGAGCTGCAGAAAGGAAAAGTGTCTTCATGATTAGTTGTTGTTAGAATTTCAAATCTATGAATTTCAATTCGCGAATCAAATAGTTTAACAGGTAATTAAAAGCTAAAATCAATTGATTTTAATTGCTCCTGATTTTCTATAAAATCATTAATTATCAGCTAACTGAAACAAGAAAGTTCGAACCTTCGGCGCTTCCAAAGGTACGCATCGTTTTAAAATGACTTTGAACCGCTGGTAAAAAGCCATCAATACAGTAATAAGGCAGTTGATGTTTTGCTGCAAGGCGCTTAACAATCTTACTTAATTCGGGATAATGCACATGGCTGATCTTCGGGAACAAGTGATGCTCAATTTGAAAATTTAGCCCGCCTACAAACCAGGAAAGCACTTTATTGTCCATCGCAAAATTCGATGTGGTGCGCATCTGATGAGCCGCCCAGGCTTCTTCGATGTTCAACTTTTCGGCGGCTGAGGTAGCATCTGCAAATGCAGTGTTTTCAACTACATGCGCCAATTGAAACACCAGCGCCATCGTTAAGCCCATAGCGGCATTGGTAAGAAAGTACCCAATTAAAAATGGTTTCATTCCTACAACAATAGCCGGGATAATCATGTAAAAAACAACGTACAGTACTTTTGTAGCCCAAAAAATAACATGCTCCTTCAAGGGGAAATGATTCATGGGTGTGCCGTTGATATCGCGCTTGAAATATTTTTGGAAATCGGTTAAAAGCGCCCATAAAATCGAAGACACGGCATACAACAGAACCATGTAAATGTGCTGATAGCGATGAAACGATTTGTATGGCTGCGAATAGCAATGACGCAATACCGGCGATTTGGCAATGTCGTCGTCTACTCCATCGATGTTGGTGTAGGTGTGGTGAATGATGTTGTGTTTTTGTTTCCAGATGAATGCATTGCTTCCCAGCCCATTCATGGTTAAGCCCATGATGTAATTGAGGGTTTTATTCTCCGAGTAACTCCCGTGACAAGCGTCGTGCATCACACTAAACCCAATGCAGGCGAGCAAAAATCCGAGGAGTAGGCATAAGGCAACTGCAGCAATTACCGGTAGGCCCCCAAAAAGTAGCGCTAAATAAATGGCCAGACTTGAGCCTATCAAAACAAACGATTTGAGATATAGCCGATAGTCGCCAGTGCTTTTGACTCCCTTCTCTGCAAAATATGCCTTCACTTCCTGGTTCAATTCCACATAAAACGAATTATTGGAATTGTCGAAACTAACTTTTTTCAATGCTTTTATATAGATGGCAGCAAGTTACGAAATAAAGAAGACCTGCATTACAGTGCCATAATTTCGGCCATGCGCAACATCGTATCGTTCACATCCATGATGTGTTTCACAGCATTTGTTAATGGTGTGTAAGCAACCTTTCCGGCAATTTGTCCAACCATTACACGGTTCTGCCCATTGAGCAAGGCTTCAACCGCTTCGTATCCCAGTCGGGTGGCCAAAACGCGGTCCATGCATGTGGGGTTACCACCACGCTGAATGTGGCCCAAAACCACCACTTTTGTTTCGAGTTTATCGAATTTCTTTTGCACCATATCGGCAATCTGAAATGCGCCACCCGCATCATCGCCCTCGGCAACAATAATAATGTGCCCCGACTTCTGGCGTTTCCAGCCACGTTCCAGTTGTGCGATGAGCCTGTCGACATGCGTTTTTGTTTCCGGAATTAGAATTGCTTCGGCACCAACGGCGATACCACTGCGCAGTGCAATTAATCCCGCATCACGTCCCATAACCTCCACGAAAAAAAGGCGGTTGTGCGATGAGGCCGTATCGCGGATGTTATCAACCGCCTCCACCACTGTATTGATGGCTGTATCGTATCCGATGGTAAAATCGGTGCCAATCAAATCATTGTCTATTGTTCCGGGAATACCGATTACTTTCAGCTTAGGAAATTCGGTAGCCAGTACATCAGCGCCGCGAAAAGAACCATCACCACCAATTACAACCAGGCCATCGATTCCGCCTCTTTGCAAATTTTCTATGGCGCGTTGTCGCCCCTCGATTTCCATAAACCGCTTGCTTCGCGCAGTTTTAAGCACAGTGCCCCCCTTGCCGATAATATTACCTACCGATGCAGAATTCATTGCACGGAAATCGCCGTTAATCAATCCCTCATAACCGGCCACAACGCCCGTAACCGATAATCCATGATACAATCCCGTGCGCACTACGGCACGAATTGCAGCATTCATGCCCGGAGCATCGCCCCCTGAAGTCAATACAGCGATGTGTTTCATAAAAAGTGTTAATTAGACACAAAGGTACGTCCAAATTTGCTTTCCCCTAATGGTTTAGGGAACAAATTCATAGGCGCCGGCATCGGGTGCTTCATCTGCAATGCGACTAACACCTTCAATATCTTCTGAAGCCACCGGTGGAATATTCACAAATGAAATGTTTCCCCAGTTGCGCGCCACCGAACTTGCACTCAACTTATAGTTCTGTGCATTAACGTCGACAAACTCCGGGTCTTGATTTAACTTCATTGCAACAAAATGTAGCGGATCGTCGGTGTTGATATCGGGATTATCGATTTTGA
This sequence comes from uncultured Chitinophaga sp., assembly GCA_964627105.1. Classification (GTDB taxonomy): domain Bacteria; phylum Bacteroidota; class Bacteroidia; order M30B66; family M30B66; genus CAMCXT01. The sequence goes on along the minus strand of CAZVHF010000053.1, from coordinate 4,880 downwards.
GTACACTGTTTTTAAACACCCAGTTAAACGGAGCATCGGGCAAACCATCAACAATTAACTCATTTCCGCTTTGAAGATTTCCATATACAATTCCATTTAAAAAGGAAAAATCCATCGGCGCAATAACAACCGAATTGTCGGGACGTGTTTGAGCATTGCTAAGCAGAACCGATGGTTCGGAGCGCACATTCTCGCTCCAGTAATTGGCAAAAGTACAATGCCTGAAGGTGTAATTGCCCCCACGAATCAAGGCCAGGGTGTAAGCTCCGCAATTGCTTACAACGTTGTTCCAGGCCTCAATCTGGTAATTCACGCCATAAATGCCAAAGGCCTTCATGTTTCGAATGCGTGTATTGCTGAGGGTTAAACGACTTGGACCGGCCTCTCCAAGCTCAATCAGATTTTCGGCCTGTATGCCAATGTTGCCGTTTTTGATGACCGCATAATTGATTTTATTTCCCAAACTACCTTGGTTAATCCAGATTCGGTCCCATTGTCCGGGCTCTTCGCGGTATTCGTCTTCTTTACGCACACCTTGAAAAACGACCGAGTCTTGTAGTGTTCCATTTACAACCAAGGTTCCCTGCTTATAAACCCAAAGTCCCGAGTTGTTATATAGATAAACCTGCGTTCCGGCTTCGATGGTTAAGGTTTGAGCCGAATCAACCACCAAGTAGCCAATAACTACTTTGGGGCGCTCGTTCGTCCATACTGTATTGGCATCGGGTAAAATGGAGAATGGCGGAAATCCGTTGCCCAGAAATTGATTGGGCCGATAAAAATCGGCGTTTCGTCCGTATGCTACGAGTTGAACCTTTTGTTCGTTGCCGTTGGTTTCGAAAAGAATACTATCGCTTACCACAAATGGGTTAAGTTCATTATTGGGGTCGATGGTAACTTCGGTAAACACGAAAATACTGTCGCCGGCATCTATTTCTATGTCGGTGAATTTATCGGAAGTATCGGGAACTCCATCAACATTTATCCGGAACAGTGAACTGCTGCCTCCAGCCAGGCGAATGGAGGAGATCTTTATGCGCTTGTTGTTGGGATTGTATACGCGAAAGCGTTTGGTGACAGAACTCAGCGTGGTAAATACGGTATCGAAATAAACCGAGTCGTTCGAAAACGAGAGTTTATCGGCAGGGTCTTCG
>CAZVHF010000053.1:0-3626 GCA_964627105.1 uncultured Chitinophaga sp. | reverse complement strand
TCCTTAATGGCCTTTTTGAATGCAGTAACCAGTGCAAGACCATGTTGTTCGCCACAACACGGACGAGGAGCTCCATCGGGGCGCTGGTTGGTACAAATGAAAATGTGTTTTTGATATTTCATCGTGGCTTCACAATTTGCGAACAAAGGTAAGGATTGATTTGTTGCATTGCAGTGAAAACCATTCTTATTACCGGCGGCACCGGCTTAATCGGCAAAGCTCTTGCTAAAGCACTCAAAGCGAAGGGTCACAAACTGGTTTTGTTGAGTCGAAGTCGCGAACTACCGAGTAACTACGATGCGGTTTTTCAATGGAACGGCAGCCAAAAGCGATTCGATTATTCGGCGCTCGATGGCGTTACCGATATTGTTCACCTCGCCGGAGCGGGCATAGCCGATAAACGATGGACTGCAGAACGAAAAAAAGAAATAATTGAAAGCCGCGTTGGGCCGCTGCGAGCCATTCATACTGCATTGACAGCCAGAGGGCAGAAAATTAATGCCCTGATTTCGGGTTCGGCAATAGGTTGGTATGGAAGCGGCAGAGACGCTCTAGTACATACCGAAAGGGAACCAGCCGCCACCGATTTTATGGGCGAAACATGCCGGCTGTGGGAGCATGCCGCATATGCATTTTCTGATTGCTCTCAGCGCGTTGTAACAATTCGAACAGGCGTTGTCCTCGATTCGCTTGGTGGCGCATTTCCAAGTCTGCTACGCGCTGCGAAAATGGGACTTGGGGCCCCATTGGGAACGGGGCATCAACAAATTCCTTGGATTCACCGCGATGATATTGTATCCGTTTTTTTGTGCGCCTTAGAAAATCAACAGTATACAGGACCGCTTAATGCCACCGCAACCGAAAATTGCAGCAACCACGATTTTACAAAGGCATTGTGCCGCGAAATACATCGCCCATTTTGGCCTGTTCCGGTTCCATCGGTGGTGTTGCGCGTTTTATTTGGCGAAATGGCCGATGTTGTTTTGGGCGGCTCGCGCATTTCGAACGAAAAACTGCGGTCACTTGGATTTAGCTTCTCTTTCGTGGAATTAACGGATGCACTGCGCGATTTATTAAAAACACAAACCCCGGCCAACCGAAGCTGAACCGGGGTTGTTTATCCCGTCAAACCAACAAATCGGGGATAATATCAAGAAAAAACGTTACAATCTTTTGTTACAATTCTGTAATACGAAAATACTATTCGCATTGAAATATGCAAATATACTTACGTAATTATCGATGTCCTAATTTTTTTCACGGTTGATTGTTTTCTTCAGAAGATTGATGTTTTCGCGTATGCCTTCGATTCTATTAAGTTTAGAATATTCGGTTTTGTAATGGTGGTTTTCTAGAAACGCCAACTGCATCGAATTCCATACGCTTTTTTCGGTAAGTTCTTTAGCGTAAAGCATTTCTCTGTACAATGCTGCGCCAATTTCGAAAAAATCAGGGCGACCTAAATAGTCTAAATCGGCATCGCAAATTACTTTTTCAAGGAGCGATTGGGGGTTTTGAGGCATTCGAGTAGCGCGTATGCATCCGCAAATTATTTCAATATCGTTAAGGCTTAAATTTGATCCGGCACTCGATTCTAAAAAAATCTTAATACTCTGTTCTTCGTGGTTTTTTCGAGCCTTAGCAAAACCGGTATCATGAAACAAGGCTGCAATTTTAACAAGTGCCAATTCATGCGGATTTAACCCTTCTGCTGTTCCTATCTCCTCTGCTTTAGCTAGAACATCAAATGTGTGCCTTAAATTATGATATTCAAAATGAGGATCTATCTGCTGCTCGAATATAAGACGAACCTTATCTAAAGATATAGAATGAAAGTTAAGCAGGTAATCCATATCAGAATTCAAGCAAAAGTAAAAGAATTATCGATGGTGTTGTTACAAGAACGAATCCTTGTGGCATTTATTAGGGCTTATGTAATATTATCCTCTTGCAGAGCTTGTAAGGACTTTAATTTTTCCATCATGTCAACTATTTTATGCTTGTCTGATAGCGTAATCTCATATTCATCCTGTTCTCCGTCTTTTCCCATTCGAATATGCGGATTTCGGTAGTTCATAGCAGAGGGAAATTTGCTGGATGCGGAGGCATGGAAATGGCTAATACCCATGCTCCATAATGGTTCTATTTGGTTGCAATTTATTCCGCTACCCGCCATGATTTGGATTTTGTTATTTGCGAGTTCTACCATTTTGCCAAGCATGTCAATTCCTTCGATGGCGGTATTCCTTCCCCCCGAACTAAGTACGCGTGTAACGCCAAGTCCGATTAATCCATCAAGCTCTTCGAGTGGGTTTCGGCACATATCGATGGCGCGGTGAACACAAAATTCCATGGGGCCGGCAAGGTCCTTTAACTCATGCATTCGCTTCAAATCGAACGATGCGTCTGGATTTAGCACGCCCGTTACAACTCCCCGAATACCTAGTTTTCGGCAGAACTCTATGTCGCGGCACATTTCGCTGAACTCGGAGTCGGAATAGCAAAAATCGCCACCTCGTGGACGTATAATCGGAAAAACGGCAATAGATGTATGTTGAAGTGCTTCGTACAACAAACCATAACCCGGTGTCGTTCCGCCTTCGAGACGGCCCGAGCAGAGTTCAACACGCTGCGCTCCACACGCTGCGGCGATAGCAACACTTTGTGCACTATATGCGCATATTTCGAGCGAGTAGTTCATGCCGGCAAACTTGTAAATAGCGAAAGTAAGCGGAATTGATCTAAATTCTCGCTACGACAAAACCCTTGAAGCTAAATTTTAATAGCCAAAAATGAATACGAAAATTTAGTGTAAGCCAAATGCAAGTGCGGCGCCCAAGATAACCGAAACAAACTTGATGAGGTTGAAGCGATGATTCTGATCTGACTCAAATAAAATGGTCGTGCTGATGTGAAAGAAAATACCAATTACAAGCGCGAGCGAATAGGGCCCGATAGACTCCAGCTGAACAGGTAAAAACGAGGCCGAGATTGCTCCAATTGGAGTCATGGCAGCAAACAGAATTAAAGCAGCAAGGATTTGGCGCTTGGGAATTCCCTGCCCCAACAGGATGTTTACAAAGGCGATACTGATGGGAATGTTGTGCAGTAAAATTCCTTTGAAAAGGCTGTTGCCGGATGAGGTATGTAGCAGTGGTAGTCCTTCGACAAAGGCATGTATGCACAAACCCGTGAGCATTAAAATAGGGAAAGAATGCCGGTGGTGATGATCGTGGACATGTTCCTGATGTGCGTGCCCATGCTCGATTCCGCCCGAAAAGTAATCGAGAATCTGTTGCAATAAAAAGCCCGCAAATAAGAACAAACCTGCTGTTACGGCCGGCAACCCTGCATAAACTTCAGGTAGTAAATGAAACAGGCACAAAGCCAAAATAAATGCTCCGCTGAAGGAAAGTAGCAATTTTTGAAAGAGTTCATTTTTAAGCGGGATCCAGAAAAGCGGAGCGCCGCTCGCTATTGCAGCAAAAAATAAAATGGAAAGTTCGAGATAGCCAATCATTTTTTTCGGGCAATAAATATCATACGAGGTGAAGTATCTGGGTTGTAGGTATTAAGGTCGTAATCTCCAAAGCAGGAGTCCAATACCAATCCAACTTCTGAAAAAT
>CAZVHF010000052.1:0-14395 GCA_964627105.1 uncultured Chitinophaga sp. | reverse complement strand
TCTGCCTCAAAAAAATCATTAAGAATAAAAGGCGAACCCGTATTGCCATCTAAAATAGCTGTTATGTCGTGTCCGATTCCGGTACCAACAGTATTTATTCCGAAATCATCTTCCACCAGTGCAAATAAATCCGGATTTTCATCTGTCATGCCACCACTTACAAAGCGTTCGTTATTCATGTAGAGACGAACTTCAGGACCTTTGTCATCATTAACTGGATTACTGCTGAATCCTCCAACAATTACATTGGTTAAAGCTCCATTGGCATCGAGCAAAGAGCCATTTTTTCTGGCATAATAGCTGATTTTCCCAAACCCATATTCGAGTTGTATGTCTTTGGGAACCACGAAACTGAATGTAAATCTTCCATTGTTAATGCTCGCAGGCCCTTTGAAAATGACATTTTTCTGTAAACCGAAGTTAATTTGCGTAGATGAAGGATCATTTCGTAACGTAAATGCCGATAATGCTTTATCAAAAACGGTAGGTTCCAACACGCCATTAAAATCTGTTGCAGGATTGATGCCGTCGGCACTCACAAATCCTTCTACGGTAACAAACTCAAGAGCAGAAAGTGTATCGGGAAACTGGCTGGCAGATTTCCCATTCAAAGCGGTGGTTACAACCTGATATCGCGGATATGCCAACTTCATAGCGGGGTCTCCCAATAAAGCAAAGCTCCTATTATTAAATGATGACCCTGTTCTATTTTTTGCCCCTCTGAAAATATCACCTAGCGTTTGATATTCTCCATCGACTTTGGCCAGTATGGTATCCATTACATTACGATTAATCGCCTCATTTGAAGTTGAAAACGTAAGTCTTACCGTGGTGAACAAGGCAACGCTTCCACCTTTGGGATTTAATATAACATATTCGCCCGCAGATGTGAAATCGGGATCGTCGAAACGGCTAAATTCGCAGGTTGCAGTTAAAAACAAAGGCAACTTGTTGTAATTCTCCCACTCCTGAATTTGGTCAATCGTAACAACACGTTCAAGCGCAAGCCCCTCCTCACCTCCATGTCCGGCATAATTAATCATGAGCGCTCCTTTATCGATGCGATTATTTATTGCCTGATTAACCAAAGGATAATTTTGCCCACCTGCACCGGTTTCCTGCTGAAATGCATCTAAATAAATTTTATCGACGTTAAACTCCGGATGGTTATCGCTGATAATACCAGATACTAACTCCGCCTGTTCAACATGATCCGAATTATCTTCATCATCAGCTACAAAGCATAAAATATTTCTCCAATCGCCCAAGCAATCGGCCGAAGTGCTGTAATGAATAATTTTACCAATCATAACATTGGCCTCCTCGGCACTTGATGCAGGGAGTCGTCCAATTCCAATATCCAAGGAACCGGCGTTTGCAGATTGAATGGTGGTTCCTTCGGTTGGATCAAGCAATCCATAAAAATCGTCGGAGGCGTAAGAACCTATCGGACTCAACGACTCTACCGACTGGTAAGTAGGCAGAAAGGTAGTCTCACCGAAGTAAATAGATTTCGGCTTGTATGTCCCATCGCCAAGAAGTAAAAGGTATTTAAGGTCATCTTCACCATTGGTGCCGCGCTCATAAAACATCCGCATAAAATTGCGAATGCCTGCAATATCTGCCTTGCCGGATGAAAACTCGTTAAAAATTAATCTGTCTTCCACAACATGTACGCTGTAGCCCTCCCAGTTGCGATGATGCTGGGCCAAGACATTTGCCTGAGCAATCAGCGCTTTTGGAGCAACAATAACCAAATCGGCCTGTGTTAAACCATGCAGGTTCTGGTTGGTAACACGCCCTCCGCTAATTGGTGTCGGAAACTGAGTCGAATTATAATTTACCGCAACAAACTGCCTCAAAGTATCCAATGCAACCTTAAACGTTAGAACATTACCTGATTGTGTGGCACTGGGCTGAGCAATGGAATACAAATCTGAAATGTCCCAGATTCGGGTATCAGATGTTGCACCGGATAGATTGTATACCACAATTTGCCCAGCATTTACTAAATTCTGGGTACGAAACGCCATCGATGGTCCATTCATTATCAAATTGCGCCTAACATTGATGTTGACGAAATCTATCCACCCAATATTTCCACCCTCGGTAAGCTTTCTTATTGTTACAGGAATGCTCGATCCGCTTGCATTAAATTGAAATGTTGTCTCGTTTTCTTTGGCATACGTATCAAGGTAACCCATGTTGGCATTTAGTCCATTTACATTTTGGGTAAAACTCTGAGCCGCGGCACTTACCGAGAACGCCGTTGCCGAACTACCTCTCGCCACAAGATTAGCGCTAATTTTATGTGGCCCTGCCGTTATGTTTGGGAAAGAAAACGTAAAACTATGTTCATTGACCAACTCCATTCTGTTTCCAAAAAACCTTCTACCAGTGATAATGAGATTTTCTTCGTCGTTTTCAACTACTCCATAGTCTTCAAAATCGGATGCAGATACTGTTGGTGCAGCATCCGGCTCTGGCAAACTTTGAATGCGCTTACCAGGACCTAAATCGGCTGTAATAAAATACCAAGCTGTATCAGCATAAAGATTCTTGGTATGACGAAACATCTCCTTTGTTGCGTCATATCGCCATGTAACCGGCCCCTGAGCATAAAACAGAATTCCATCACCTTCATTGAACGTACCATCCGATTCGCCTTTCACAAAAACTGCATTTTCAATGAGATCGTCGGGATAATAAATGTTATTGCGTTCCGGAAGCATTCCACCACCATTCCCATACACGCGCAGGTTAATTGGATTGATCTCGGTATTCATACCCATTGCCGAAAGTTGAGCCTTCGAAAGAAAATATACACCCGATGAAGTAATGCCTACCTTAAACCAATTCCCATTGCTTAAAACAGATTGTGTCGTGGTGCTGCGATTAAGTTTAGAGTTTGCTGAAGAAACCGCAGCCAGCGAGTAACTAAGTTCGAACGACACTAATTTTTGCACATTTCCCTGTGAAAGTCTCAAAGGCAATAGTCGAATGCTTAATTGCGGTTTTCGATTTTCGTATACTACCGATACATTTAATAGAGGTTCTTGCGAGGTAATTGACTTGCCAAGGATTCTCTGCTCCGTAATGCTAAGATTTTCCCATTGCATATTTTCGAGCTTTGCTTCACGAATGCTTCCATCTCTCAACAGTGGAATAGTCTCTATGAACCATGGAGCCAATTGAGGTTCTTCGAGGTACTGTGCACCGAGAAACCACGGCATTTCGAGCGCATCATATTTCGATATACTTATTTTTCGCGGCGTATCCCATTGGAGTGTACGTTGAACTCGCTGAGCCAGCAGTTGAAGCGCGCTACTCAAAATTAGAATAAATAAAAATCGTGTTCTCACAACATCAAACAGTTTTTCGGAGCTAAAGATAATTGGATTGAAGCAATCAACATGAGTATATCACAATTTCTTTTTACAGTTATTACATCGCTACTCAATTGAATTTATTGCGTAGGATTCGATTCAGAAGGCAACTCATTAAACAAACAATGTTTAACTTGGTTCATCGGCGAAATAATAATCGAACCTTGAATTAACTATAGTTCTACACAATCCTTTATATAGCTTGGAAGCACTTTATTAAACTTTCGAAGTATAAATTTCAATATGCAGTCACATCAAAATCGTCATTAAATTTACAAACAACAAGATTGAAATAGAGCGATTGAAATAAAGCTATTTATTTTTATAATCCTTATTTACAAACACTTAAATCCAGAGCCATACGAATCAAATGCATCGAATCGTTTTATTTTTCAATTATGCATTTTCGATTTACAATTTAAAACTTACACAATTAACAGGCTCTGTAATAATAAGTCGTGTAACGGATGTTTGGAGTTTACGTTATTTTGTCTAAATTCGAACCCGATGTTGAAGAGGTACTTTACTATTTTGATGCTGTTTAGTGCATCAGTTGTGGAATTGAAGGCGCAAGACCCTCAATTTACCCAGTTCTATGCGAACCCTTTGTATTTGAATCCGGCATTTGCAGGTTCTGCCCGATGTGCCAGGTTTATCTTAAACTATCGTAATCAATGGCCTGCGATACCGGGTAATTTTGTGACTTACAGTGCTTCATGGGATCAGCATTTCGATGGAATCAATGGAGGTGTTGGCGTACTGGCAACTAGTGATGTTGCCGGTGAAGGTACTTTGATTACAACCAATTTTAGTGGGATGTACTCTTACCACCTTCCAGTAAATCGCTACTTTTCAATGAAAGCAGGTTTCCAAGCAACACTTGGTAATCGTCGTTTGGATTGGTCGAAGTTGACATTTGGCGATCAGATTGATTCTCGTTATGGGTTTATTTATGAAACCCAACAACAGCGACCACCAAATCTTTCGAAAACATTTGTGGATTTTAGTGCTGGTATTTTGGGTTACAGCGACCGGTTTTTCTTCGGATTTGCTGCACACCATTTAACACAACCCGATCAGTCATTTTTAATTGCCGGGAGCAGACTCCCAATGAAATTAACCGGTCACGTAGGTGCAGTAATTCCATTAGGAAGAAAATCGCGTTACAGTGAACCTGCTAAACTATCCCCTAATATATTGTATCAGCGTCAACAAGATTTCCAGCAGCTCAACGTTGGGATGTACTTCCAGAAAAGTCCTTTTGTTGCCGGTCTATGGTACCGTAACAGAGATGCGGCCATTGCCTTAGTTGGTATACAGCAAGGATTATTTAAATTGGGCTACAGCTACGATATTACCATTTCACCACTAACTAATCAAACTGCCGGCGCTCACGAAATTTCATTTGCCATGCAGCTTGAGTGCAAGCCTAAAAAGAAACGCTTCAGAACAATAAATTGTCCGTCTTTTTAGTTTACCTAATATATTTGCAATCTTTTCACTAAAATAAATTCGTGATGTTATCTAAAAACATGAGAATTTTTTCGGCTGTAGCCGGAGTTGCCTTAACTCTATCGATGCAGTCATGCGAAAAAGAAGGTTCAGGAGCAACCGGTTGGGCCTACAATGACCCAAAAAATGGTGGTTATCTGAATGTTGACTACACCGAGCAGGAAACAGGACCCGGTCTTGTACTCATTGAGGGTGGTACCTTCACAATGGGAAGAACAGAGCAGGAAATTCAATATGAATGGGATAACACCCCGAGAAGGGTAACTGTATCCTCATTTTATATGGATCAGACCGAGATTACTAATCAGTTTTATCGCGACTACCTTTATTGGCTCAAAAGAACTTATGATGTAGATTTCCCGGATGTGGCTCTTAAAGCTACACCTGATACACTTGTATGGCGCGATAAACTGGCTTTCAATGAACCATACGTTGAATACTATTTCCGCCACCCTGCTTACAAAAATTATCCGGTAGTGGGCGTAAGCTGGTTACAGGCAAACGATTATTGCGCATGGAGAACAGATCGTGTAAATGAATTTATCCTCATTCGTGAGGGTATTCAGAAGATGGATGCGGTGGGGCAAGTTGCCGATAATCATTTTAATACGGATGCATACCTTGCCGGCCAGTACGAAGGCTTGGTTAAGAATGATATTGAAGATCTTGATCCTTCAAAAGGTGAAGGTGCAACACGTAAAGTTAAAATGGAAGATGGAATTCTTCTTCCGCGATACCGTCTCCCAACAGAAGCGGAATGGGAATTTGCAGCGCTCGGACTTATCGGAAATACCGAAGAAGAGCTTATCACAGAGCGCAGAATGTATCCATGGAATGGCCATATCATGAGAAATCCTGAAGACGAATGGAAAGGCGAAATGATGGCTAACTACAAACGCGGCCGAGGTGATAACATGGGTACTGCCGGTAAACTAAACGACAACGCCGACATAACCGCAGAGGTTAACGCCTACTGGCCAAATGATTACGGCTTATATAATATGGCTGGTAACGTTTGCGAGTGGGTAATGGATGTGTATCGTCCGCTCAGCCCGGAAGATGTTTCCGATTTCAGAGCATTTCGCGGTAACGTATACAAAACTATTGTTCGTAACGACGATGGAACTGTTGCCGATAAAGACTCCTTGGGTCGCATTAAATTCCGCGACGTAACAGCACAAGAATCTGAAGGAAGAAGAAATTACCGCAAATCAGACAATATTAACTTTAACGATGGCGACCGCGAATCTTCGACTTCATACGCCGAAGAAGAACTTGAGAGCGAAGATAAAATTATGTATGAATTTGGTGCTACTTCGATGGTAAACAACCGTTCGCGCGTGTTCAAGGGTGGCTCATGGAAAGACAGGGCATACTACTTATCTCCGGGAGCGCGTCGTTATTTAGATGAACGCTTATCGACAGACCACATCGGATTCCGTTGCGCAATGACCCGCGTAGGAAGTCCGGTTGGACTTGGCAAAGGGAAATAATCTCATTCCAATTCGTATAAAAGCCCGTAATGTATAACTTTACGGGCTTTCTTATTTATAAGCTATGTTCATCACAACCGGCGATTTGTATGCAGTATTTCTGCACTATCCGCACATCTGCACCGATTCGCGCAAACCAGAGAAAGATTCGATTTTTTTCGCACTGAGCGGTCCCAATTTCAATGGAAACGCATTTGCCGCAGCAGCACTTGAGCAAGGCTGCCGGTATGCCGTTGTCGACGACGCAAATTTTGTGGTAGACGACCGATACTTATTGGTTGAGAACTGCCTGGTAGCACTACAAGACCTTGCCCGATATAGACGAAAACAGCTGAAGGCGACAATTATTGCAATTACAGGAAGTAACGGCAAAACGACCACGAAGGAACTTCTTGCCGCTGTACTAAAAAAGCGCTTCAGAACCTTTGCCACTTCAGGTAATTTGAACAATCATATCGGCGTTCCACTTACCTTACTTTCGATGCCCGAAAATACCGAAATGGCTGTTATTGAAATGGGAGCATCGAAGCAAGGCGATATTAAGGAGTTGGTTGAAATTGCAGAACCCGATTTCGGACTCATTACCAATATCGGCAAAGCACATCTCGAAGGTATGGGCGGCTATGAAGGCGTTATAAAAACAAAAACAGAGCTATACGACTTTATTCGTCATAAGGATGGAATGGTCTTCGTGAATTCGATTCATGAGGTATTCTTGAAACATTCGGCAGGCTTGCATTGTATCTATTATGGTCAACGCGAGTCAGATTTTGTATGCGGAGATTTTTTGGATTCAAACCCGTACGTACGTTTTCGATGGAAATGCGATAAAGAAGACACGAATCTAAAAGATAAGCCTGTTTTAGAAACCGTTTTGATGGGCTTTTACAATTTCGAAAACCTACTTGCTGCTGCTGCGGTTGGAACTTATTTCGGAGTAGATGAACAAGCTGTGAACGATGCTTTGTGCAATTACAACCCAGATAATAATCGTTCACAAATGCTTGCGACCGGCAACAATTTGTTGATAATGGATGCTTACAATGCCAATCCCAGCAGCATGGAGATGGCACTTCGCAATTTTGCTGAAATGAAAAAGCCCCACAAGGTACTCATCTTGGGCAAAATGATGGAACTAGGCGAAACCTGGGAAACTGAACACCAACGAATCGCTACACTGGCCAATGAAACGGGAGCAGAAAAAATTTTCTTGGTAGGCGATTTGTACGCAAAAGCAGGAATTAACGCTTACACTCAACTGTTCAATGAAGTAGGAGAGGCGCAAAATTACTTTAAAGAAAATCCCTTAAAAGGATGCACCATCCTAATTAAGGGATCCCGATCTAATCGCTTGGAAAGTTTAAAAGATTTGTTCTAATTAAGCCAGCACAGAGCGGGCAATAACAATCTTTTGCACCTCAGACGTACCCTCGTAAATCTGAGTAATCTTGGCATCTCGCATCAAGCGTTCAACATGGTATTCTTTTACAAAGCCATATCCTCCATGAATTTGCACTGCCTCAACAGTTGCTTCCATAGCCACTTTTGATGCATATAGCTTGGCCATAGCCGATGAAGTACCATAATCGAGGTGCTGATCTTTTTCCCATGCCGATTTATAAACTAACAAACGAGCTGCTTCAATTTCAGTGGCCATGTCGGCCAACTTAAACTGAATGGCTTGATGCTGTGAAATTGGTTTCCCGAATGCCTGGCGTTGCTTTGAATATTCGAGTGATAACTCATATGCCCCGGCAGCTATTCCGAGAGCCTGGGCAGCTATTCCGATTCTCCCTCCCGACAAGGTTTTCATTGCGAACTTGAATCCAAATCCGTCCTCACCAATCCTGTTGGCCTTTGGCACTTTAACATCATTAAACAAAAGTGTGTGCGTATCCGAACCGCGAATTCCAAGTTTATTTTCTTTTGCACCAACGATAAATCCTTCCATTCCGCGTTCAACGATAAGCGCATTGATTCCTTTTGAACCTTTCGATGGGTCAGTTTGAGCAATTACCAGGTAGGTCGAGGCCGAACTTCCGTTGGTAATCCAGTTTTTTGTACCATTCAACAAGTAATAATCTCCCATATCTACAGCAGTCGTTCTCTGACTGGTTGCATCCGAACCGGCTTCAGGTTCAGAAAGGCAAAACGCACCTAATTTTTCGCCTTTGGCAAGTGGAACCAAATATTTTTGCTTTTGCTCTTCGTTACCAAATGTTTCGAGGCCCCAGCAAACCAGCGAATTATTTACCGATACAGCTACTGAAGTAGATGCATCCACTTTCGACAGCTCTTCCATAACCAATACATATGAAAGGGTATCCATGCCGCTTCCACCATATTTGGGATCCACCATCATGCCCATGAACCCAAGTTCACCAAGTGCTTTGATTTGCTCAGCAGGGAATTTCTGTAATTCATCGCGCTCAATAACGCCAGGTTTGAGCTCATTTTGAGCAAAATCGCGGGCGGCTTTTTGAATCATCAAATGTTCTTCGGATAATTGTACGTGCATGGGATAAGATTTGGGGCGCTAAAGTAAGCGATTCGTCCTATCTTAACAACGAAAACAATTATGAGTTTCAAACCGGAAGAGATTTTTCTTGGAATTATGTCGGGGACTTCCTGCGATGGGCTCGATTTGGCACTTGTTGGATTTCAGGAATCGCCAATTAAAATGCAATACCGTTTCCTGGGAGAAAAAATGGTGCCCTATGATACAACGATGCAAAAACGACTCTTGTCGTGTACGACATTATCTGCAAACGACCTGGCCTTACTCGAGCATCAATGGACTGTTTTCGTAGCCGATTCAGTAAACGCATTTCTATCAAATTACGACGTTAAGCCGCATTGCATAGGATTTCATGGGCACACGGTATTTCACCGTCCCGAACTTGGTTACAGTGTTCAAATGGGAAGTGGAGCTACACTGGCTTCGCGTTGCGGTATCGATGTAGTTTGTAATTTTAGGCAACAGGATGTAGCATTGCATGGACAAGGTGCGCCATTAGTTCCGGTGGGCGATAGGGATTTATTTCCGGAATATGACGGTTTTCTTAATCTTGGCGGATTTGCCAATGCAACATTGCGCGACAAACAAAATGGAATTGAAACGATTCGCGCCTTCGATATATGTGCTGCTAACATTGTTTTAAATAAATATGCCGCCCTACTCGGAAAGCCTTTTGATGAATCTGGCGCAGAAGCGCGAATGGGTATAGTTGATACCGTATTATTAGATAGGCTGAACAAGATTACAGTGCGCAACAGCGAAAGTCGCTTGAATAGTCTTGGTGTTGAATGGCTTGAAGAAAATATCCTTCCAAACTTGGAACAATATAGAAGCAATTGGCTGCAACAAGGGCTTTCTGAAGTTGATTCAATAATACAAATCCTTGCCACATTCACAGAGTACATTGCAATCCAGTGCGGCAAGCATTTAAAAGGAACTGTCTTAGTGAGTGGTGGAGGCGCCCATAACACCTATCTACTGGAACGAATTGAGCAAAATAGCCTTGCGAAGCTCGAAAAAGCCGATAAAAGACTGGTCGACTACAAGGAGGCACTCATTTTTGCATACCTCGCGTATTGTCGGGTCCATTTAAAAGAAAACACGCTGATTTCGGTAACAGGAGCGATTAAGCCATCGATTAGCGGTGCCTTGTATAAGGCATAAAAAAGCCCGCAGCGTAGTTCTGCAGGCAAATCCTAATCTAGTTAAAACGGTTTTACTCAATCAAAACTGATCATCGTAGAAACCTTCATCGTCATCGTCATCGTCAAAGGCCGGATCAGATAAATCTTCCTCCAAATCGAATTTATCATCCTCGTCGTCATCATCATCATCATCGTCGTCATCGTCAAAATCATCATCATCAAAATCATCATCATCGTCAATATCTTCATCATCCAAATCCTCGTCATCTCCTGCAAGGAGCAGTGAACCTGATTGAAGTTTCTCATCGCCGATAGGACCGCTGAAGCCATTTAGTTCATCGCTGCCGCTACCAACAAGGGCTGAACTGATTTCCATTTTCTGTGTTTTAAGTGTTTGTTTTTCCTGCCTAAAAATACCAAAAATCTGAAAAACAACGTATCATCAAGAAAATCAAATTATCAATCTCATTATGATTAGGTTAAATTTAAAAAACGTATCAAATTCCAGTATTCACGGTGTGCAAAACAGATGCATCACGGTAAAATTGTGAGCAGAATCAAACAACCTACACAATTCGCAAGCATACTATCCGTTTACAAAGTGTTAATAAAAGCGTGAATAAACACAAGCTGTGAAACAAATAAAGCCGCCACCAAACTTCCGTACTTTGAATCTGCAAAATTACCCTTAAGCCATTTGTAGAAAACCATGATAAGCATACTTCTTCAAGCTATTGTAGGCGCCGATTCCCTCTCAACTCCGGTTAAGGATGCCGCCACAGAAACAGCAAAACAGGTCGACACCTTGAACCTTTGGCAGATGATTCAGCAGGGTGGCGTGCTGATGATTCCCATCGGCATATTGTCGTTAATCACCATCTTCCTCTTTGTAGAACGATTCATCGTGCTGCAACGTGCAGGCAAAAGTCCCGATAATTTGCTGAACAATGTTCGTGATCAAATTCAAGGAGGGAATGTCAATTCTGCTTTGATGCTTTGTAAAAGCAACAATACGCCCGATGCACGCATGCTCGAAAAGGGCATCTCCAGGATTGGACTGAAGGTGGAAGAAATCGAAAAGGCTATGGAAGGTGTTGGTAAAAAGGAGTTGAGCCGTATCGAAAAAAATGTTGGAATTCTTGCAGTAATCGCCGGAATTGCTCCCATGTTTGGATTCGTCGGAACCATTACCGGTGTAATTAAAATTTTTTACAACATTTCATTGCAAGACAACATCTCTATCGGAGCCATTTCCGGAGGTTTGTACGAGAAGATGATTACGTCTGCAGCCGGGTTGATTGTCGGAATCTTGTCGTTCGTACTTTATCACTACCTAAATTATCAGGTCGACCGTATCGCCAAACGCATGGAGGCTACAGGATTGGATTTCATTGACATGCTTCACGAACCATCGAAATAATAATGAACATAAGGCATTCACGTATTCGGCATGGCGCAGAGGTGAGTACTCACTCACTGAACGACATCATGTTCTTTCTGCTGCTGTTCTTCCTTATCGTTTCAACAATGGTGAGCCCAAGCGTTGTAAAATTGAGTCTCCCCAGCGCTAAAAAAACGCAAACCGTCGATAAGCAGCCAATAAATCTAGAGGTTTCGGAAGATATGCGGTATTTCCTCGCGGGGAAAGAAGTTCCGTTTGAGAATTTGGAAGCCTCTATTGCAGCCGAAATCAATGGAAAAAAGGAGCCCACGATTGTACTGCGGCTCGATAAGTCATTGACCGTGCAGCAGCTTGTTGATGTACTCGAAATAGGTAATCGGTTAAAGGTTAAAATGATTTTAGCCACACGCCCACCAAACGGATAAGCTATGGAATTGAGCAGAAAATCGGATCGCTGGTATGCCTTAATGGTAAGTCTGCTATTTCACGGACTGCTTTTATTATTGTTTTTTTTGTACAAAATAATCACGCCCATTCCTCCTTTTGAGTTGGAACCAGGCGGCGGTGGCGGCTTAGGTGTTGAATTGAATTTTGGCGATTCACCCGATGGAATGGGCATGAGCAATCCTGAATTACTAACATCAAACAGTAAACCTGCCCCACCCTCTCCTGCAGATGATGCTGTGATGACAGATGAAAATAGCGATGACAATGTATTGCCCAATGTTGAAAAAGTAAAACCGAAAAAACAAAAAGTAAAGGAGTTACCACGACCTCAGGATGGGCCACGCATTACGCAAAGTACCGAAAAGCCACAAGAGGTGGCAGATACTCGGGCATTGTATTCAGGAAAAAAAGGAGGCAATGAAGGCAAAACCGGAAAATCTGGAAACCAAGGCTCCAAGGAAGGAGATGATCCCTTTTCGTCCTTATACAAAGGAAAGGGTGGCAAAGATGGGAAAGGAAATGGAAGTGGAACCGGTGGAGGCGATGGCGATGGTAACGGCCCCGGCAAAGGATCGGGAACAGGACCCGGAATTTCGGCCAATCTATTGAACAGAAAAGCAGTGAGTCTTCCAAAACCTTCATACAATTCAGAAAAGTCGGGCAGAGTGGTTGTAGACATTACTGTCGATGATCAGGGCAATGTAATTAAAGCTGTAGCAGGTGGCCGAGGAACAACCGTTCAGGATTCTGAATTATTTCGTCAGGCCGAAGCCGCTGCGCGAAAAGCAAAATTCAACCCCGACAACTCTGCACCCGAGAAACAAATTGGCACCATTACCTATAATTTCATTCGGCGGTAAAATATGCGCTACGCTGAAGCGCTGAATTATCTGTATGCTAAGCTGCCCATGTTCACAAGGGTCGGAGCGCCTGCATACAAAAGTGGATTGGGAAATATTGAAGCATTATGTGATGCTTTAGGGAACCCTGAGAAAAAATTTCGAAGCATTCATGTAGCCGGAACCAATGGTAAAGGATCTACATCGCACTTTATTGCGTCAATTTTACACGAAGCCGGCTATAAAACAGGTTTGTTTACATCTCCACATTTGAGAGATTTTAGGGAGCGCATCCGATTAAACGGAACGATGATTCCTGCTCGTTTCGTTTCGCAATTCGTAGCTAAAAACAAGGGTATTTTAGATGAAATCGAGCCTTCGTTTTTTGAAATGAATGTGGCCTTAGCCTTTTCATATTTCGCGTCTGTTAAGGTCGATGTTGCCGTTATCGAAACCGGACTGGGCGGCCGGTTGGATTCTACCAACGTAATTACACCCGATTTAAGTATAATTACTAATATTAGCAGAGATCATGCAGACTTGCTCGGCAATACCCTACCATTAATAGCATACGAAAAGGCAGGCATTATTAAACATAAAGTTCCTGTTATCATAAGCGAAAAACAAACTGATATTCAACCAGTATTTGATAAAAAAGCATCCGAAACAGGAAGCCTGATGCGGTTTGCAAGCGATGAGCTCGATTGGCAGGAAATTAACTGGATATCTGGTCAACAACCTTACCTGCATCTGGAGGGTTTTCATAACACAAGTAAATGGAGCCTTCAATCGCCGCTTAGTGGAGCATATCAATCAAAAAATATTGCCGGTGTAGTTGTTGCCTCAGACGAATTAAAAAAATTAGGCTATTCACTTACGAAGGAAAATATTTGTGAGGGAATCAAAAACGTTATCAAGAATACGAACCTAAAGGGGCGATGGGAAAAATTGTCAAACTCACCGCCAACATTTTGTGATACTGGCCACAATGAAGCCGGTATATCAGAAGTTTTACAAATGATTTCAAAAAGTAAATTCGAAAACCTACATATGGTGTGGGGAATGGTAGGTGATAAAGAAGTGGATTCTATTCTTGAAATGCTCCCTGTAGATGCGCATTATTATTTCTGCAAGGCAAAGATACCCCGCGGCATGGATGCCAATCAACTTCAAACTCTTGCCGCTTCGAAATCACTGCGAGGAAAAGCATATTCGTCGGTTAAACGAGCCCTGGCAGCGGCTCGAAAAAAAGCACACTCCAACGATTTCATTTTCATAGGTGGAAGTACATTTGTGGTTGCCGAAGTCTGAATCTCAGCAATGACCACGCATTCAAAATAAAATTATTTGTTGGCATTTAAGCCAAATTACTATATTTGCGCCCGCTTTCATGGTGGTTATAGCTCAGTTGGTTAGAGCGCTAGTTTGTGGCACTAGAGGCCGTGGGTTCGAGCCCCATTAGCCACCCTTTCAAAGGCAGGTTTCCTGCCTTTTTTCATTTCATCTCCTTTAAAATCAAGCGTTTTAGATATTTTTTGCATTTTATTTTGCGGCATATCAAAATCCTACTATTTTTGCCATCCGCTTTTCGAAGCTATGGTTGGTGCCTTAGCTCAGTTGGTAGAGCAAAGGACTGAAAATCCTTGTGTCCCT
>CAZVHF010000051.1:0-14503 GCA_964627105.1 uncultured Chitinophaga sp. | reverse complement strand
CCTGCTTTTCGGGCTCTGTTGCTTCTGCTTTTTTCTCTTCAACAGGGGCCTGATTTTGCGAGGTAACTTCCTGTACCTTTTCCTTGTAAGGAGCACTCACTTTGAGTCGTTGCCCTCGCTTGAGCTTATTGGATTTTAAACGATTCCACTTTTTAAGTTCGGCTACAGTAACTCCATACTTGCGCGCAATAGCCGAAATACTTTCGCCCGAGCGCACCACATGGGTTTTTGATGCAACCGGCAAAGCACGCGTGATGTTCATCAAACTATCGCGCACGGTCTCCTTGGTGCGGTAGCTGTAAATGGTTTGTTCATTGTTGATGAAAATCGGCACCTTCGACTTCGGCAAGGTAAGCACGTGGTGATGATCCGATTCGGGAATAACGCCCAATAAATAGGTTGGATTTAAGAATTCGAGATCCTCGATGGGCATGTCTAACACCTGCGATAATTGCGAAAATGTTAAACGCTTGCGGATGTGCAGCGTGTCGATTTCATTAAAAATAGCCCGCGGCATGATGGGATGAAGGTTGTGCTCGCGTGCATAATTCATCACATAATTGGCTGCAATGAAAGCCGGAACATAGCCGCCGGTTTCTTTTGGAAGATATGGCCTCAATTCCCAGTAATTGGTTTTTCCTCCCGAGCGCCGAATAGCCTTATTCACATTTCCTGGTCCACTATTATATGCAGCCAATACCAACGACCAATCTTTGTAAATTGAATAGAGGTATTTCATGTAAAGGCATGCTGCTTCGGTCGACTTAATTGGATCGCAGCGCTCGTCGACATAACTGTTTACGTTGAGCTTAAAGAGTTTTCCTGTTCCATACATGAACTGCCACAAACCTTGTGCACCAACGCGCGATCGGGCAGCCGGATTTAAGGCCGATTCTACGATGGCCAGATACTTTAATTCTAACGGCATTTTGTGACGTGCAAGCGCCTCCTCAAACAAAGGGAAATACAATTCCGACAAGCCAATCATGCGCGAAACGAGATTGCGCTTGCGTACCGCATACATGTTAATATAAGCCTGAACTTCGTTGTTGTAAACCAGTTTAAATGGCGATTGGGCATCGAGTTTAGCGATACGTTCGGCAATGACTGAATTTTCGTAAACCGGAACCGAATCGGGTGAAAAGCCCAGTGACCAGGTTTTGCCGAATTCAGATCCTACCCGAGTTGTTTCAAAAAGCTTTAAGTATGCAAGCGAATCTAATGCTGCCGCGATAGGATCGTCGCTTTGAAGGCGTATAGAAGTATCGCGCGATGAAGTAAGCGGTTTGCGCTGCCCCTGAAGCACAGTATGCCCAAGACATAAAAAGAAACCGCATAGAATTAAAAACCTCATGGCCTGCAAAACGCTAAAATTGAACAAATCGTATGCATACGGATGCATTGGTAAAACCGAAATGTTTCAGCCGTAAACCTAACAGAAAATCCGCTTAAAAATCCTTAAACTGTATGGAAATTCAACACAGATTTGTTCACAATTATTGTAGGATTTCAGACTGCATACGTGCTGCAAAGGCTAGAAGTGAAGCATCCTTTCCGGTATCTGCAACAAGTTGAACTCCAAATGGTAAGCCTTTACTATGCATGCCGCCCGGAATTGAAATGGCCGGTACGCCGCAGATATTGGCTTGCACGGTGTAAATATCTTCGAGGTACATTTGGATTGGATCGTTCGATTTGCCTCCAAGCGGAAATGCTGTTCCCGGTGTGCTGGGCAGAATTAAAAATGAGTAATCCTTAAAAACATCGCGCGTGTAATCGCGGATGAGTCTGCGCACCTTTTGTGCCTTCGAATAATAGGCATCATAATAGCCCGAACTGAGCACAAATGTTCCGAGCATGATGCGTCGTTTTACCTCCTTGCCAAATCCTTCGCTACGCGATAACTTGTAGGTCGATTCGAGATCGGTAGCTGCTTTGCTGCGATAACCGAAGTGAATTCCGTCGTAGCGCGATAGATTCGATGATGCCTCGGCGGTGGTAAGGACATAATACGTCGGGATAACATAATCGAGGTAAGGAAAATCGAGTGCATCAACGGTATGCCCATCGGCACGCAATTGCTCGATTAACTTCAGCATGTATGCTTTGATTTCCGGATCGAGTCCTTCGCTTTCTAAGTATTGTTTGAAGTAGGCCAGTTTGGCAGGACCGCTGTGCTGAAGTTTGGCGGTAAATTTTTCGGGCGCCTGTTGAATCAAGGTAGCATCGTATTCATCGGGGCCGGCAATCACCTCCAGAATTGCAGCACAATCTTCAACCGAGTTGGCCATAGGACCAATTTGGTCGAATGAGGATGCGTAGGCAACGCAACCCCAGCGCGAAACTGTTCCATAGGTTGGCTTCATGCCGGTGATGCCGCACAATGATGCAGGTTGACGAATTGATCCACCGGTATCTGTGCCGAGTGTGGCCAAACATAAACCCGCTGCAACTGCAACAGCTGATCCTCCCGAAGACCCTCCCGGTGCGAGTGAATTATCGAGGTGATGCAGCACATTTCCGTATGCCGAATTTTCGTTCGAGCTGCCCATGGCAAATTCGTCGCAATTAAGCCTGCCAATGATTACCGCATCGGCATCGATGAGGCGCTGAACGGCCGTTGCTGTATAAAGCGATTCAAATCCTTCGAGAATTCTGCTTGATGCTGAAACCTTGTGCCCTTGGTAGCACAAAACATCCTTAATGCCGATTACCATTCCGGCAAGCGAACCGGCACTACCGTTTGCTATCTTTTGATCGACACGATGCGCAGCCTCAAGTGCATCATGCTCAAAAACTTCGAGAAAAGCGTTTAACGAAGCTTTGTTCCGAATTTGTTCGAGATAATGTTGTGTAAGCTGAACGGTGGTGGTTTTTCCCGCAAAGATGGCTTCACGGGTATCGGCGAGCGTTTTAAACATGCGTACTCCCTGAATTATTTTGGATTTTCAGATGAATTTTCTTCCTTATTGCCATCCTTGGCATTTTTGAATTCACGCATGCCTTCGCCAATTCCCTTCATGAGTTGTGGGATTTTTTTTCCGCCAACAAAGAGGAGCAAGGCAGCAACAATTAACACAACCTGCCAAGGGCCAACGACACCAAGAATAATAAGCGTATTCATATCGAATTATTTTGAGCCAAATGTACTCAATTTGACTGTGCTTTTTTGCGTTCTACACGCGCAGCAATCCAAATTCCTACTTCGTAAAGTAAAAAAAGTGGGATAGAAACTATGATTTGGCTCGTTACATCGGGTGGCGTTATAATCGCAGCAACGATGAGAATGACGATGTAGGAAATTTTCCGTGCATTCTTTAAAAATGCCGGAGTTACCAAGCCAATTTTAGCCAAAAAGTAAATGATAATTGGTAATTCGAACACGATGCCTGTACCGAATGTGGTAGACACCACGGTAGAGATAAAACTACCAACGGCAATCTGGTTGGCAACAAGTCCCGAAACCTGGTAATTGCCAAAGAAGTAAACGCTGAGCGGCGTTATTACGAAATAGCCGAAAGAAATACCTAAGGCGAAAAGGAAGGAACCCCAGAAGACCATTCCATTGGCATGTTTGCGCTCGCCCGGATACAAGGCCGGTTTTACGAAACGCCATATTTCCCATAAGAGGTAAGGGAATGCGAGAATCAATCCGGTGGCAAAGGCCACCATAAGGTGTGTGGTGAACTGCCCCGACATTTGTGTGCTGATGAGCTCAAAATTCAGGTTGCTCAAACAAATGCTATCATCGTGGAAGAGTTGATGCGAAAGCCAGCAAAAAAAACGATAGGTGGGAAAAGTGGAATTCTTAGGGGCAAGCAGGATCCCATCGAAAACAATATCGGAAAAAACAAACGCAAGCGCACCAAAAACAACAACGGCAGAAGCCGACCGTATTAAATGCCAACGCAATGCTTCGAGGTGTTCGAGGAACGACATTTCCGAACCTTTCAGTTCTTCTTCGGGCTGGTCTAAGGGCATCGGGCAAAGATAGCGAAGCACATCCGATTACTCAAACACGGCCTGCAAAACCTCGGGGCTTTTCAAATCGCCCATTGCAGGAATGTGGTGGCGATAAAATGCCAGTAACAAACCAAGCAATTCGTTGCGTCGCTGCCGATTTATCTGGCTGGCATTTTCGCTCGGGTTCCCGGACGCTATTGCAATTAAGCATTGCGTCGACTCCCTGCTCCAACGCGAAACAGCTGGTTCGGAAGCGAAATCGCCTTCGATGGGGTCAAAAAACCGAACAGAATTCCCTTCCGGCAATTCGATGCCAAATCCTAAAAAATGGGTATAGTCTATTAAAAACCGCAGATGAAAATCGGGAATTCCGGAGCCGGCCTCATCCAACATCTGTAGCATGGCGCCCAGATAGTCGAACAATACTGTATCGGCCTCACGCTGACGCAAGGTCTTGTAAAGAACCTCGTTGATGAAGCTGAGCTGCGCCAACGAACCGGGTAGAAATGGTATATTTCTGTAATTCGAAACACCTTTGATTTCGCCGGCAAAAAGCAAATCAGAATTTTCCTTCAAACGAAACTGAATGTGTACAGTATTCATGGGTTGCAGCAGTGCTGCTTTTGGCGATTTTCTGCTAAAAACCCCCTTGACAAGAAATGAAAGCAATCCGAATTGCTTGGTAAAAAGCCGCACAATTGCAGCCTGTTCGCCGTTTCGTATGGTGTGAATTACAAGCGCATCGCTGCCCGCCTGCATTAGTTCACAAAAAGTAATTTGGCAACCTTGGTCTGCGAACCATCGTCGTTCGAAGCAAAAATCAAATATACGCCGGTTGCTGCGCGCTCCCCACTATACAGCCTACCATTCCATGTAATGGTACCGCCGTTGGCACGACCCGAAAAAACCACATTCCCTTCTACATCGGTAATGCGTACTTCGGCATTGGCAACGAGTCCTGCAATGGTTACCGGACCATTGTATTCGGGACGAACAGGATTCGGGAAGGCATATACTTTCCCGAATGTTTTCCCGCCGAGTGTAGCATCGGTTCTAAACGAACAAATGCCCTGGTCGGTGCCGATGTACAATTCTCCGGTTTCCTGATCCATACACATGGTATTGATGGAATTACTTAATAATGGGCTGTTTTCAAAGGTAAAGTGTTCGATTTGCTCAGTTCCATCGGGCGACACCAAAAACAAACCTGCTTTTCGGGTTCCGAACCACTTACGATTGGCCCCATCAACAACTATGGCCGTAACTTCCTCTGAATTTAAAAGGTATTGGTTGAATCCGCCCTGCGATATGGTAATTTTTTGTGCATCCCAGTTTTCGGAGTCTTCCTGCAAAATGGCATCGGGCGAATAAAAAACACAAACTCCTTTGTCGGTTCCAACCCAAACCTGCCCGTCGAGATCTTGTGCCATGGAGTAAACACGAACCGAATTCAAAGCTCCCCGTCCAGCTTGATCATTCAGCAGTTTAAATGAAACAAGATTGTCTTCTTCATCGGTCGAAAAAACAACCAGTCCTTTTTCGGCAAGCATAAACCATTTGTTGCCCGAACTGTCGACCATCAAATCGCCGGTCGACTGGTCGTCGATGCTCGGGCCGAATGCATACGAACGCCATGTTCCGTCGGGTTTACGCATGCCAATGGGATGAACTGCCGAGGTAGAAAGCGTCCATAATTTACCATCTTTGTCGAAGGCAAGACTCGATGCACGTATTTCGGCTGTTAATGGACTTATGGCGTCCATACCACTATTGGCGGTGTCATAGCGCTGAATGATGGCCCCATCTTGCAATTCAATCATTCCATATCCCCAGGTTGTAGCAAATACATGTTTTGAATCGTTCGGATCGATAGCAACTGAGGTAAAATCGCGGATATAATCGGTGCCGAGCGGATAGCGGAAACTTCGCCAAAATGCCCCGTCGCGGTTCAAAAGTCCGTCGGTAATGTAAATCGGATTATAGCCAAAATCATATGCCCCGGTTGCCACCCAAAGTTGTCCGCCGCCGTGCGCCATCCGAAATGTATTTTTCGAATAAGGGCCTTCGGGAGTAAACCATGGCTTTCGAGATTCGCTGAAATATGCAGCCAAGCCCTGACCTTGGTCGGCTATCCAAAATTTGCCGGGATCTTCGCTATCGGCAATGGCATCGACCGGATAAGCCTGAACATTGAAATCGTATAAACTAAATGAGCGAAAGGCAGTGTCGGTTGTTGTTTTATAGAATAATTCAGTGTTTTTAACCAGAAATAAAACGCCATTGTTAGACCTTAGGTTGAAAAAATTACCGTTGGTTTGTACAATTTCAGTTTCGCCATTGCGGTAACTGAAAATTGTGTCTCTATTCGACTCAAATGGAACAATCTTATTAAAGTACCATGCATTATCGAAATGGCACACACTCTTAATAATTCGGCCCGAACCGAATCCTTCAAACGCTTGCCATGCGCCATAATAGACAAGTGCCGGGTTGTTAATGTCGGCAAAATAGCTACCAAGACGCGTCCCTACAGCAATTGTATCGGCATTAAAATCAACATCATACACTTCGGCCTGCGCCTGCGTAGGGTATATGGTGGCCTTAATTTCGCGGCGCTGCATATCGATAACTACAAGACCGAAACTGGTGCATAAGTAGGCATCATCACCTTTAAATTTAATAGAATAAATTTGTTTTGGACCGGCAACCAGCGGCGTTCTTTTGATGTCGGCCATGTTAACGATTTCATTCTTGCGTATGAAGTCGATGTTGCCATTTCGATATCCGATAACAACCGTTTCCGTTTCTTCGTGATAGCCTATCGCCGAGAGGCTTAAATCGCTTAAGCCTTTCGCCTTGGTTAAGGCTTCGAACGAGTTGTCTTCCTTTTGCAACACAATGAGGCCTCGATCGGTTGCTGCATAAACCTTTTCGGGTGTCTGCGTTACAGAAATGCCGAGGTTCATCGGTAGGTGGTCACGCCATCCGCCTACTGGAATATTCAATTGCTGTGAATTGCAAAATTGCGGTGAAACGAATAAAACCCATAAAAACAGGGCGAAGAAAAACTGTTTACACGACATGCGGCGTAGAATTGCGGTTGTAAATATAGCAAGCGTGTGAATTGAATGGACCATCCATAAAATATTGCTGATTGTTTACAATTAATGTTACCCTTGTATGGGTGATTTTTTAACGTAAAAATTCGTGTTAATTTACATAAAATGCGAAAAGCCTTGTGCGAATTGATTAATTTTGAAGCATGAATACGAACGAAGAAAATTTGCAATCACCGGAGTCCACACCGAATGATCCAGTGGAGAATACAGCCGATGCTGGTACCGTTAACGATTCGTCGTTAAACGGCAATTCTGTTGAAGCTGAAGGGGAACCGGAACCACAACCCGAATTTAATCCGCCTGCCGATGAGCCTCTTTTGCCCATTGAGGCGAAGGAAGATGCACCGCTTTCTGAAATAGCTGTAAATGATGGTGAAGAAGAATCCGAGAACGTTATTGTTAGTCAGCTTGCTGAAACGTCTGAGATAGCCGTGGAGCAATCGAGTTTGGAGCCAATTGTCCCTATCGAATTAGCTTCGATTGATGCGCCTGTTGTGCCCGAAATTGTTCGTGAGGATGAAATTGCGCTTGTTGATGAAGCCGATTCCGGTTCAGACACCCTCGAGCAATTGGTTGCGTACAATGAACTATCGCGCGAAGAACTTGTAAATAGCTTAAAGGAGCTTGCCGGGCTTCCGGATTTGGATAGCCGAAAAGGGCCTTTCAACGCAATACGCGATGCTTACCGAAAGGCGAAAGAGGATGAGATTGCAGCTAAAAAGTCGAAGTTCATTGAACACGGTGGCGATCCTGAAGAATTTGAAGTGCTTCGCGACGATACCGACCACTTGTATGATGAACAGGTTAAGGCTTTTATCGAACGTCGAAACGAACAACGGAAACAAAAGGAGCGCGAACTACATAACAACCTAAAACAAAAGCAGGAAATCCTTGCCGAACTCAAGAAATTACTCGAAGACACTCAGAATATTTCAGCTTCATTCGACCGCCTGCACGAACTGCAGAATCAGTGGCGAAATGTAGGTTTAGTTCCTTCAGTGTATGTTGATGAATTGTGGAAGAACTACCATCACCACATCAACAATTTTTATGAAATCATCAAAATTAACAAGGAACTTCGCGAACTTGATCAGAAGAAGAATTTAGAATTAAAAACCGATCTCTGCGTGCGCGCCGAAGCTCTGTTGCTTGAAGATTCTATCAGCAAATCGCTGGACGAATACACCACCTTGCAAAGTCAATGGAAAGAAATCGGTCAGGTTGCCCGCGAACAAAGCGAAGTGATTTGGGAGCGTTTTCGAAGCGCCGGTGATAAATTGTTCGACCGTCGTCGTGAGTACATTCAAGGCCAGGAGGCTGCTTTTGCAGATAACCTTGCGAAAAAAACGGCTGTCTGCGAACGCGCAGAAGTAATTGTAGGCGAAATGCCTTTCAAAACGCACCAGCATTGGCAGGAGGCTAGCGAAAAAATGACTGCAACGCTCGAAGATTGGAAAAAAATAGGCTTTGCTTCGCGCAAGGATAATGAGACCGTCTGGGAGCGATTCAAACGCTCGCGCGACGCATTTTACGCTTCCAAAGAAGAATTCTACAAATCGTTGCGCGACACCCAAAATCAGAACTACAAGCAGAAAGTAGATTTGTGCATGGAAGCCGAAGCGCTTAAAGAAAGTAACGAGTGGAAGAAGGCCGGCGACCGCCTTCGCGAACTGCAGGAATTGTGGAAAAAGACCGGTCCGGTTTCAAAAAAGCATAGCGATAAATTATGGCAACGCTTCCGCAAGGCATGCGATACTTTCTATGAAAACCGCAACCAGCATTTCTCGGGAATGAACTCGGAGCAGGACGAAAATCTTAGAAAAAAACAGGAATTACTTGCAAGAATCGAAGCCTTTGAAAGTGCCGAAGATTTGAATTCGAGTTTCGAGTCGCTGAAAGGATTTCAAGCCGAGTGGATTGAGATAGGTCATGTGCCGCTGAAGGAAAAAGACAGCCTCAATAAGCGATATCGCGCAGCAATCGACAAGCAGTTTGCAAAAATTAAATCGGGTAATGCCGAAATGCGCCGTCAGGTTTTTCGCAATCAGGTGAGTAATTTAAGTGCTAAGCCTGAAGGGAAAGACAAATTGTTTCAACAGAAAAATGTCGTTCAGGATAAAATCAAACGTATGCAAACCGAATTGCAGACGCTGGAGAACAACATTGGCTTCCTTGCGAATTCGAAATCAAAGGCGGCCGATGAAATGCGCCGCGACATTGAGCGTAAAATTGGTAAGGTTAAGGAAGAGATTGGCAGTTTACACGACCAGTTGAAAATACTGAAAGAAGCGTAATAACTAGATTAAATAAAAAAGCGATATAGTTGCAAATGCCGCTATATCGCTTTTTCTTTTTATTTATCCTTTTAGTCAATAAAGGCTACACTGCGCTTGATAAAACGCGTTAAATCCTCGCCTTTCAATAAATTTTGTGCTAACAAGGCCAAATCGGTAGCTTGTTTCACCAAGTGTTCCTGCTTATCAGCTTCTTTCTCGTTGAGGATTCGGCCTGCCAGCGGATGATTGGTATTAACAACCAGATTCAACGATTCGGGCATGTCTTTCATAAACGGATTGCCCCCGCCCATCGCCGACATTTCCTTCATCCTGCGCATAAATTCAGGACGTGTAACCATAAAGGGCATATCGGTTTCGCTCAAGGCCTCAAGTTGCACATGATACGTTTTAGCCACTTTTTCTTCGAGCACTTTCTTTAAATTTTCCTGTTCTTCATCGCTCAATTTCGAAATTACCGGTTCGTCTTTCTGAATGAGTTTATCTACCGTATCCGAATCGACACGTACAAATCGGGTATTCTCCAGCTTCCCTTCGAGCATATTCATCAGGTGTGCATCGAGGGGCGAATCCATCAGCATCACCTCATACCCGCGCGATGTAGCCGCTTCGATAAAGCTATGTTGTTCCTTCTCATTCGAAGTGTATAGCACAATAAGCTGGTTATTTTTATCGGTTTGCGTTGCTTTAAGTTGCTCCTGTAGCTCTTCTGCTGTAAAATACTTCCCATTCAAACTCTTGAACAAGTTAAACTTTGGTGCACGCTCATTGAATTTATCGTCGCTAAGCATTCCGTACTGAATAAACATCTTAATATCGTCCCACTTGCCTTCGTAGTCTTCTCGGCTGTTTTTGAACAACTCTTCGAGCTTGTCGGCTACTTTCTTGGTGATGTGATTGCTGATTTTCTTCACATTCGCATCGCTCTGCAAATACGAACGCGAAACATTGAGCGGAATATCGGGCGAGTCGAGCACGCCGTGCAGCAAGGTCAAAAAGTCGGGAACAATACCTTCGACCGAATCGGTTACGAAAACCTGGTTGCAGTACAACTGGATTTTATTTTTCTGCACCTCGAAGTTACGCTGCAGCTTGGGGAAGTAAAGAATTCCGGTTAGGTTAAACGGATAATCGACATTGAGGTGAATATGAAATAAGGATTTCTCAGCGAATGGATAGAGTTCCTCGTAAAACTTGTCGTAATCTTCCTGAGTAAGGTCGGCCGGTTTGCGCGTCCAGGCCGGCTGTGTGTTATTGATTTGTTTTTCTTCGAACCAAATGGCAACCGGTAAAAATTTGCAGTATTTATTGAGCAGCGAAGAAATGCGGGCACTTTCGAGGAACTCGACCGAATCTTCATGAATGTGCAGCACGATATCGGTTCCGCGATCGGTGCGCTCTGCTTTTTCGAGGGTAAACTCCGGACTGCCATCGCATTCCCAGCGGGCGGCATCCTCACCATCGCGCCACGAACGGCTAATGATTTCTACGCGTTCGGCAACCATGAACGAAGAATAGAATCCAAGTCCAAAATGCCCAATAATAGCCTGAGCTTCGGGCTTGTCTTTGTATTTCTCAACAAATTCTTCAGCTCCCGAAAAAGCAATTTGGTTGATGTATTTATCGATTTCCTCGGCACTCATACCGATGCCGCGGTCGCTGATGGTAATGGTTTTAGCGTCTTTGTCGATTTTTACTTCGACCTTGAGCTCGCCCAGTTCGCCTGTAAATTCGCCGGCCGAAGCCAAAGTTTTGATTTTTTGGCTTGCATCGACCGCATTCGAAACCAGTTCACGCAGAAAGATTTCGTGGTCGGAATACAGAAATTTTTTAATGATGGGGAAAATGTTCTCGGTGTGTACGTTGATTTTTCCGGTTTGCATAGCTTGTGATTTTTTTGAACGCCGCCTTGCTTTCAAAGGATGTGCCTCTGCTTTTTTGCTGACAAATTGACAAACACGACAAGCTGTAGAATGAAAAATTGCCCGATTCCCATTCGCCTGCATACCTTTGCGAAATGGAAATAAAGCTTATTCGTCATGCGGCTTTTTCGGGGCATCAGGGCGCTGTGTATTGCGTTGCGCCGGCCATGCAGGAAGGTTTTTTTCTTTCGGGCGGAAGCGATACCAACGTGGTGGAGTGGGATCTTTTTGAAAACGCGAATCCGCGAATCGTTGCGCGCTCGGCCGGAGTGATTTACAGCTTGCTCGCGCTTCGTGAAAAGTCGATGCTGCTTATCGGAAACAACCAGGGAGGCATTCATGTGGTTGATTTGAATCAAAAAAAGGAAGTTCATTATTGGAAGGCTCACCAAACAGGTGTTTTTGATATAAAATGGATGCCGCATACCAACGGAATCTGGGCAGCCGGGGCCGATGGTTTTTTAAGTATTTGGGATGCCGATACGTTTGAAAACAAGACGCTGCTCAACATATCGAATCAGAAAATCCGTAAGATTGAAGCATCATCCGATAATTCATGTGTGGCGCTGGCCTGTTCGGATGGTAAAATATATCTGGTAGACGAAACGCATGCTGTCGAAACGCTCAATCCGCAAGCCGATGCGGTTAATGCGCTGGCATTTTCGCCTGATGGGAATTACTTGTTAAGTGGCACAAAGAACGCCCACCTTCAGGTTTGGGATTGGCCCAAGCGGCAACTCATCGAGCAAATTCCTGCGCACAATTTTGCTTTGTATGGCATTCAGTTTACCGCCGATGGAAAGCATTTCATCACCATAAGCCGCGATAAAACCATCAAACTGTGGGATGCCGAAACTTTCGCTGTTTTACAACGCATCGACAAGGAAACACATGGCCATGTAAATTCGGTAAACGCGGGTTTTTGGGACGAACAATCGGGCATGTTTATTTCGGGAAGCGACGACCGATCGGCCCTAGCATGGAAATTTGAAAAAAAATAACACCGACTGTAACAAATTAAATTGCCGCTGCCTCATAGGATAAATTAAACGCCAGAACGTGACCGTTTCGCAATACAACCAATGCGTAGATTTACATGCCGATGCTGTGTATCGGTTTATCGTAAAGAACCTCAGAGATGAGGAAGCTGCGCAGGATGTGGTGCAGGATGCGTTCGAAAAAGTGTGGCTCAAGGCCGAAGAAATACAATTCGAAAAAGCGAAATCCTACTTGTTTACCACGGCATATCGTTTCATGCTGGAGCGCATCCGTAAACAAAACCGAATTATTCCGCTCGATGATTTTGCCTCACAGCGCATTGCCGATACGGTAAAACCCGAAGTCGATCTTAAACGCATACTCGACGAGGCTCTGGCGCGTCTACCCGAAATTCAGCGTTCGGTGGTGATGCTGCGCGACTACGAAGGATATAGCTATGAGGAAATAGGAGCAATTACCGGACTCAATGCGAGCCAGGTAAAGGTGTATATTTTTAGAGCGCGCGTGAGTTTGAAGAATTATTTGGTATCTAAAGAATGTGTGGCATGAGCAGGCAGATAAACATCGGAAACATTGGCTGGTACCTTTTGCAGGCGCAGGAAGGTAGTCTTAATGCACAGGAAATGGATGCGCTTTGTGCCTTTCTTGAGGAGCATCCGGAATTGGTACCTGAAACAGAGCCAATCTTAGTGGAATCAAACGATACCGAGGTCAACAACACCTTTACATATCTAAAGAAGGACGATTACGAACTTAGTGCATTCGATACGCTGGCCGTTTCGGTGCTGGAAGGCGAGCGTAACGAAAACGAATTAAGCGATATTACAGCCAAACGCGCAGATCTTCAAGTGCAGTGGCAGGCATTCCAACATTCGGTGTTGAAGTCCGAAACGGTATCCTTTCCCGGCAAATCTAAACTCTACAAACAACGTGTTCAGGTGCTCTGGATGCGCTACGCTGCCGCGGCGTGTGTTGTAGCGCTGGTTGCCGGTTGGGTATGGAATAATTTCGGCACACGAAGCCGGGAGACGCAACAGCTTGTGAATAACAGTCAAATGCCTGCTGATAAGAATCCAGCGCCGATTCAAATCGACAGTTTGTCTGCAACGGAATCTACTCAAATTCCCAGTCAAAATCCGACCACCTACGAATCATTGCCTCGCAACAAATCTGCTTCGAAGCAGAAGAGTACCAATTATGTGCAACAAACACAACTGGCCGAATTAGAACGAATTACTATTCAACACCAACCTTTTCTTCCTTCGGCACTTGCGAACCAAACACACCTCGAAATGAACAAGGAATTGCTTCAAGTATCAGCGCCTGAAAATTTAGAGGCAACCGACCCCGGGGGAGGTTCAAAACGTCTGGCCGGAATTATCCGCAATGTGTTTTCGCGAGGCAAAAAATCAACTTCTGCCGACTGGTTCGATGTACTTGCTTCTGCAGGCAACCAGAGCCTGGAGCAAATTAGCAAAGGCCGTATTGAATTCTCGCATCAACCCGAAAACGAAAAAGGTCCCGACACCTATTTGAAAATCGGAAATTTCAGCATAACACGAAGCCTAGCTTCGAACTAATACTTTGTTTCATCTAAATCCATTTACCATGAAAACCATTGTGTCTTTCGCATCAGTCTTATTGGCTTATTCGGCCGTGTTTGCCCAATCACAGGGCGAATTATTGAAAAAAGAACTCAATCCATTTTCCCGCATCAGCGTGAATGGAACATCGACCGTGTATCTTAAACAAACACTTCAGCCTTATATTAGTATAAAGCAGGATGAAATTAAAAATGTTTCGTACGAAGTATCGGGCGATCAGTTAAATATTTCGGGCAGTGGCGATGATATTTATGTGGGTGTAACAGCACTTACCGAAGTACTGCTCGAAGGAGCTTCGGAGCTTTATAGCAGCGATACGCTCAAAGGTACAGCCTTGTTGGTTTCCTGCTCAGGCACCGGCGACATGAATCTATTGTTGAATTTCGGAACTGTAGAATGCAAAGTTTCGGGTGCATCGGAGGTAAAGCTTGCTGGTCAGACCAATTCATTCTCAGCATCTGTTTCGGGCTCGGGCGATTTAATGGCACAACGGCTAAGAAGTCTAAATGCCAACGCAAACGTTTCAGGAACAGGTGATGCCAAAGTAAATGCAAGCGAATCGCTGAAAGGAAATGTAAGCGGCGCCGGAACGCTTTATTACG
>CAZVHF010000050.1:0-14632 GCA_964627105.1 uncultured Chitinophaga sp. | reverse complement strand
AATACTTCGGTGTTCCCAATGCTGATGTTGGCAGGGTTTACGGTTACTTGCCTAACGCCTGTTGCCCAGTAACTTCCTCCGCAATTCGAAACGCGACATCCATATGTGCGGCTGCTGCTGAGGCCGGCCGGTGGGTTGTATGAATTTGTAGTTGCTCCGGCAATAACTGTCCAACCGGTTGTAGCGGCATTGGTAGATGGTGCAGCAATTATTCCGTCGCGATAATACCACTGAAATGTGGCTCCGGATGTAGCATTGAAAACGAAGGTAATATTGTTCGGATCGCCACATTCGTTTATGGTCTGATTGCCAGAAGCAAGGGTTCCTACGCTAAAATTAACGGTGATTCGACGCTGCCCTGTGGCCCATTTTGGAGAACAATCGGGCGAACCAACCGGGTCAACACGCAAGGCATATGTTATAGAATTGCATTGCACAGGAGGGTCGTATGATGCACTTGTGGCACCCGCAACCTCTGTCCAGCCCGAAGGAATGTTTGAACCCGTTGGTGCAGATGTAATGCCTTGGTAGGAATACCAGCGGTATTGAAAATCGCCCGATGATCCAAATGGAGCTGCTGAGAGGGTTATCGGATTGGGATTCCCCGAGAGACTGAATGATTGATCGCCCGCAGCAATTGTTCCGCTGTTTAATGCCATCAACACGGTAACATAACGCACGTTACTTGCCCAGCGGCTATAGATACCGGTTGCAATAATCCGACACGCGTAGGTACGTGAAGCGGTAAGCCCCGATGGCGGATCGTACGATGCGGCGGTGGCTCCCGAGATTGCCGTCCATCCGATTACACTCGATTCCAATTCGGGTGCCGATACAATTCCGTTTTTATAATACCATTGATAAGTAACAATACCCGCCGGGCTCACCGGAATCGAAAATACGATAGGATTAGGATCGCCCGAATGGCATAAATGCTGGTCGGCTTCTTCAATCATGCCGCCAGTAAATGGTATAATTTGGCTATGAAGATTTAAACAACCGATTAGACTTAATGCTAGAAGGAAAAATACATTGCGGATAAAATTTCCTGCTTTGGCAGCTGTTTGCTTGTTGATTGCGGGTGTTTTCATGGTTTGGATAATTTATACCACAAACATAGATGGCTCGCTGAAGGCAGAAAATACCACAATGGGGGGATAGAATCTGCATCTCATACGCTATAAATTTTTAATAAATGAAATTTTAGCGTTTTGAAAAATATTTTGCAGGCTTAAATTGCCATCAATTGAAATCAATTTTTACACATAAATTTGATTAATTCATCTGGCTGCTTACCTTGTCGGCAAATTAATGTTCGAATATGAAACCACTTCGTCATTTCGATAACCTCGACGCTCTTCGCTTCATTGCATTTTTCTCGGTATTCTGTCTACACATGGTAAGTTTTGGCCTATATTTTAATGGCGAAGGATGGTATCGTTGGATTGAAGAATCGCTCTTGTTGAACGGCGATTTAGGGGTGAATTTTTTCTTTACACTCAGCGGATTTTTAATTACAAATTTACTGTTACAGGAGCGCGAAGACACCGGTAAAATCAACATCGGAAGTTTTTACGCACGACGTTTTTTACGGATTTGGCCGCTTTATTTTGCCCTTGTTTTCGTTGGCTTTTACGTCCTCCCTACGATTTTGGGGTTCTTTCCGCAGGCCAATCCGTTCAGACCCGAATTTTCACTCATTCCCTATGATCGCTTGGGATACTATTTGGGCTTTCTGGTAAACTTTGACTTAACAGCGAATCCTTATCCGAGCCCTGTTTTAGCAGTCCTTTGGTCCATTTCGGTGGAGGAGCAATTTTACATTTTCTGGCCATTGCTCATTGCGTTAGTTCCACGTAAATACTTGATCTATTCGCTATTTGCAGTGCTTGCCGGCACTGCCTTGTATCGTTTCATGCAATGGCACGAAATTGCCCAACTTTTTAATCATTACCAGCTTGGCAATGTTGACATACCTCATCCAGCTGATGTGGTTTCACGTTTTGATGCACTTCGGCTAAAGGCAACCTATGTTACCCGCTTCCATACGTTCAGCATCCTATCAGACATTACCATGGGCGCATTACTTGCCTATGGGCTTTTTTACTCAGAGCGTATCCGATTATATTTTAAAAATCTTCCTCAAAAATCAATCGTACTGCCTTACATGCTGGCAATAGGATTAATCATTATCCGCGACGAAACCTACAGTCTACGTTTTTATAGTATTATCCAGTTTGTTCACGCCATCGAACCAATGCTATTTTCTTTCATTTTCGCATTCATCATTGGCGAGCAGCATTATTCAGATAACTCATTTTATAAGTTCGGAAAACTGCGTCTTATTTCATCATTTGGTAAATTTTCCTACGGCATGTATATCTGGCACCTCGTAGTAATTTGGATGGTATTTTTCCTTTTTAAACTATTGCACCTTCAGCCTGAAGTGGATAATCCATGGGTTTTCCTTTCTCAGATTATTCTGTGCTTCATCATTACCCTTTTCGTTGCCAAAATAAGCTATAAGCTAATTGAAGAGCCTTTTCTTAAAGTCCGAAATCGCTTCCGTTCAGGCAAAAGCACCGATCACTTCACCGGCGCGAAAGGACTTTTGTAATCAATTTCTTTATGGATTTCATTCCAAACGCCATTTCTCACTACTGTGAAGACCATTCGCAGTCGGAATCTGATTTACTAAAAAAACTGAATCGCGAAACGCATCTTAAAGTTATGCAACCGCGCATGCTTTCGGGACATTTGCAAGGCCGCATCCTCAGTATGGTAAGCAAAATGATTCGGCCAAAATCAATCCTCGAAATAGGCACCTACACCGGATATTCGGCATTGTGCCTTGCAGAAGGCTTATTAGATAATGGAATCTTGCATACTATAGACAATAATCCTGAAC
Organism: uncultured Chitinophaga sp.; assembly: GCA_964627105.1. Taxonomy (GTDB): domain Bacteria; phylum Bacteroidota; class Bacteroidia; order M30B66; family M30B66; genus CAMCXT01. Next base: position 11,724 of record CAZVHF010000050.1, on the reverse strand, counting down.
GGGATAGCCTCGTGAAGCGATATATTCGTGAAGCCGGTTTTGAAGAACGAATCATCCCCCATATTGGAGATGCTTCTCGTATTATTCCGGAATTAATTGGCCAATTTGATTTGGTTTTTATTGATGCCGACAAATGCAATTATAGTTTGTATTATGATTTGGTTATTGACCGCATTCCATCAGGTGGAATTATACTGAGCGACAATGTACTATGGAGCGGAAAAGTTGTTGAACCGGTCAATCCAAAAGATTCAGACACTATAGCCCTACTCGAATTTAACCGAAAACTGCACTATGATCCACGCATAGAGGTTGTTGTTTTACCAATTCGCGACGGACTAAGTCTTGCCCGAAAAATTTAATCGGATAATCTTTAGATTTCAAGCCTCAAAACAATTTACAGCATCGTCTGTTTCATTCCCATTTCATACCTTTGCCCCTCATTTTTAACAACCAAAAATTCATCATATGTCAGTACTTGTTGGGAAAGCAGCGCCCCTGTTCAACGCGCAAGCCGTAATTAACGGAGAAGAGATTGTAGACGATTTCAGCCTCGAACAATTCCTCGGGAAGAAACATGTTTTGTTGTTTTTCTACCCCAAAGATTTCACCTTCGTTTGCCCTACTGAGCTTCATGCTTTTCAGGAAAAATTGGCGGAATTCGAAAAACGCAATGTAGCCGTAGTAGCTTGCTCAACCGATACCGAGCAATCGCACTGGGGATGGTTACAAGTTCCCAAAGAGCATGGCGGCATCAAAGGCATTACTTACCCGATTATTGCCGATACCACCAAAACAATTTCATTGAACTATGGCATTTTGGATGGCGATTACGACTACAACGAAGATGGAGAACTCATTGCAACAGGCTCGATGGTAGCATTCCGCGCAGTATTCCTCATCGACAAGGAAGGTATTGTACAGCACCAGCTTGTGAACTCAGACGCCTTAGGTCGCTCGGTTGATGAAGCCTTGCGTGTTGTAGATGCGCTTCAATACTCCGAAGAGCATGGTCAGGTTTGCCCTGCCAACTGGAAAAAAGGCGAAGCAGCTATGAGTGCAACGCACGATGGCGTGGCATCTTACCTCGCTTCAAAATAATTCTATCATATTTTTACACGAAAATCCCTGCCTTATGGTGGGGATTTTTGTTTTTTTGCCGAAATTATTCCCGCAATGGCCGAAACGAATTTTGTTGACTACGTAAAGATTTGCTGCCGCTCGGGCAAGGGCGGCGCCGGCTCGGTGCATTTTCACCGCGACCGCACTACAGCCAAAGGCGGGCCCGATGGTGGCGATGGTGGCCGCGGCGGACATGTGATTCTTCGCGGAAACGCGCAGCTTTGGACCCTGCTTCACCTCAAATACCGCAAACACGTTATTGCCGAACCCGGCGGGAATGGCACCAGTGCCCTCAAACACGGAAAAAACGGCAAAGACGAAATTCTCGAGGTACCACTCGGTACCGTTGCCCGCGATGCCGAAACCGGCGAAATCATCATGGAAATTACCGAAGACGGCGAAGAACGCGTATTAACCAAAGGCGGTCGCGGCGGAATGGGCAATGCGTTTTTTAAGTCGGCAACGCTGCAAACTCCACGATTTTCGCAACCCGGTGAGCCCGGCCTCGAAGATTGGCGCATCCTCGAACTGAAGATCCTTGCCGATGTAGGGCTAGTTGGTTTTCCGAATGCCGGGAAATCGACGCTGCTCTCTAAGCTCAGTGCCGCTAAACCCGAAATTGCCGATTATCCGTTTACCACCTTGGTGCCGCAACTGGGCATTGTGCCATACCGCGATTTTCGCTCGTTTATCATGGCCGATATTCCGGGAATTATCGAAGGTGCGCACGAAGGCCGCGGACTTGGACTTCGATTTTTACGGCACATCGAACGCAATTCATTGCTACTGTTTCTGGTGCCGGCCGATTCGAAAGATATCCACGAAGAATACCGCATCCTGCTCAACGAGCTGAAGCAATACAATCCCGAATTACTCGACAAGAAACGCGTGCTTGCCATTTCGAAAGCCGATATGCTCGACGAAGAATTGATGCAAGATCTTTCGAAAGACCTTCCAAATATTCCGCATGTGTTCATCTCCTCGCACAACCAAACCGGCCTTGTGCAACTAAAAGACATGCTTTGGCGCGAATTAAACCCAACGAGCGAGAAATAAATGTTTCAGGCTGCCGATACCGATTTGTTTCTCTGGCTCAACGGCGAAGGCGGCTATTATGCCGACAATGCCATGAACTGGATATCGTCGCGCTGGTCGGCAACTCCAATTTACCTCGGCTTGCTTTACTTGTTATTCAAGAAATACAAAAAAGACCTCATCAAAATTATTCCGGCGGTAGCGCTTATGATTTTGGTTTCTGATCAGGTCTCAGTGGCGGTTAAAAATCTGGTTGAGCGCGAAAGGCCTTGCCACGAAGTATCGTTAACGGGTCAAGTGCATCAATTTGAGCATAAATGCGGTGGTGCATACGGGTTCTACTCTTCGCACGCCTCCAATACGATGAGCTTGGCTGTTTTCTGCAGTTTGCTGATGGCCTACCGATACATGTTTTGGGGACTAATGCTTTGGGTGCTCGCTGTTGGATACAGCCGCATTTACCTGGGTGTGCATTATCCGGGCGATATTTTAGTGGGATGGATAGCGGGTGGAGCGATAGGTTGGGTTGCCGCAAAATTGCTACTGCCTTTTGTAAAACCAACACCACAACCAGAACCGGAAGAATGAAATTGCTGATGGTTTTTATTGGAGGTGGATTAGGCTCTGCATTGCGCTGGGCAATTGGTTTAGCAGTTCTAGCCCTGGGTAGTTTCTCGTTTCCATGGGCCACGTTGATTTCGAACGTGCTTTCGTGTGGCGTGATGGCATTGTTGATGCGATTTGCTGAACATCCGACCTTTACACACGAGCTGCGCCTGTTGCTTTTTACGGGCTTTTGCGGTGGTTTGAGTACCTTTTCGACCTTCAGCTTCGAAAGTGTAGAAATGTTGCGTAGCGGAAATTACGGCTGGGCAATTGGCAACACGATGCTGAGTGTATTGCTGTGTTTTGGGATTTTATATTGGGGATTGCGTCGCTAAATGAAGTTCAAAAGCCTACTCAATTTCGGTGTTGTCCTTATTGCGATTCTTACGCTCGTGTTCGGAGCGGCCTGCTTCAAGGTACAATTCGACTCCGACTTCGAACGCTTTTTTCCGGTCGACTCCGACGATGCCGATTTTTATTATGCCTACCGCCAGCAATTTGGCAGCGATAACGAGTTCCTCATGGTCGGGATTTTTGATTCGACCGGAATTTATCGAACGAACGTGCTCGAGAAAGTAGATTCGCTTACACGCCGCATCGAAAAACTCAACCATGTAAAGCGCGTTCTTTCGATTACCAATGCCGAATTGCCTGTAATCGGAAGTTTTGGTGCTGCAAGTTTACCTGTATTACGTTACGCGAACGACACGCTGATTCGGCTCGATACCGCTTTGATGGCCCAACACCGCATGTTCGAAGGCAGTTTGGTAGATAAACATGGAAAAGCATTGTGCATTTTCGTGCAGCACAAAGAGCAGTTGCCACGCGAAAAAGCCGATTCGCTGCTTGCTTCAATTGAATCGCTCACAGCCCAAATGAAATTTACCGATTGCCGCATCAGCGGAAAAATCAAATCGGAACAAAGTTACCTCTACAAAACAAGGCGCGAATTGCTCATCTTCATGTCGATATCGGCCGTTTTGGTCATGATTTTTCTTTGGCTAACCTTTAGAAATACCTGGGGCGTTGTGTTGCCAATAACGGTGGTTTTGCTATCGATTGTATGGACGATTGGCGTCATGACTTTAACTGGAAAAGCCATCGACATTATGGTTATCCTGATGCCCTGCATTTTGTTCGTAGTGGGGATGTCGGATGTGATCCACATTGCCAGTCAGTTTTACGAAAAAATCGAAGAAGGCTTAGAACGCGATGAAGCCATCAAAGCGGCATTGAAGGAAGTGGGCTTTGCAACCTTCCTCACCTGCATCAGCACAATGGTGGCCTTCTTAACCTTAAATACCACCTCCATTCAACCCATTCGCGATTTCGGAACCTATACCGCGATCGGCGTTGCCATTGCTTACCTACTTTCGGTTACCCTTTTGCCTTGGATGCTGATGCGGGTAAAAAATCCGAATCGCTTTAAAATTCACACCGTGAACGTGCGCTGGGACCGATTCCTGCGCAGGCTATTGTTGTGGGTATTCCGAAATCCACGTAAAATTGGAATTGCAACAATTATTCTGCTTTTGATTTCGGTATGGGGCGTGATGCAAATTGAAGTCAATAATTCGGTGCTCGATGACCTGAGTAAAGACGACCCGATTAAACAGGATTTTGGGTTTTTCGACAAGCATTTCGGGGGCGTTCGAGGCTTCGAGCTTGCCGTTTCGACCAATAAATCGAACCTGCTCGATTATGAAACCATTCAGTTCATCGATAAACTCGACAGGTATCTGATTGACTCAATGCACCTCAGTGCCCTGGTTTCGCCCGCCAGGATTGTGCGGCTACTCAATATGGCGCGACACGATGGAGATGCCAATTTTCACAAACTACCCGATTCGGCCGAAGAACATGCGCTGCTCATGCAATCGGTTTCGGGATATTTGAAAGACAAAAGAATTCAGGAAATACTGGGGAAAGATTTTAAACGGGCTCGTATTGCCGGACGCATTATCGATAAAGGCAGCCTTGCTGTAAGTCGGAAGAATGATTTGTTGCACACCTGGCTCCATCGAAATAAGCATAGCCATTTGGAATTCAGAATTACCGGAAGTTCTGATTTAATCGACAAAAGCAATCAATACCTCACCCAAAACATGCTCGAAGGCTTAAGCCTCGATGTTCTTGTATTGATGCTGATTATCGGGTTTATGTTCCGTTCGTTGCGCATGATGCTGATTTCCATTTTGCCAAACCTTATTCCCTTGCTCATGGCGGCTGGAATTATGGGCATTGCTGGTATCGAGATGAAAGTAACCATTTCGATTATCTTCTCCATCGCTTTCGGAATCGCAATTGACGATACGCTGCATTTGCTGAGTCGTTTTAAACTGGAACTGAATAAAGGACGGAGTTTACCTTTGGCGATGCGAACCACCTTTTTATCGACCGGTAAAGCCATGATTTTAACGGCTATGGTCATCGCATCGGGCTTTGCTACGCTGATGCTGAGCGATTTTAAAAGCACATTTTACGTTGGACTGCTAATTTCTTTAACCTTAGTTATTGCCTTGCTGGCCGAGCTCGTGTTGATGCCGGTATTGTTGGTATTTCTTTACGGAAAGAAAAAATAGCTCACTAGTGCCAACGCGAAATTTAGCATTGAAAACTCCCCACTGGATGTAGGTGTAGGAGCCAGGCCAAATGCTCATTAATTTGATAATCAATTAATAAATATTATTATTACTCGAATCCTTATATTTTTTATGGAAAAAACCCCTAACCAATTTACTTAAGTATATAATTCTGAATTAATTAAATGCACTCACACAATAAAAAACGCAACTATCTTACAATCAGGTTTTTTTGTTAATAATTTCTGTCTACTTGATAGGCAACCAATACAGGTAATTGTAAATTTGACGATAAGGTATCATGCATACCAATTTGTCCAATTCACAACCAAATTTCAACTGATTTAACCTCTGAGAAATGAAAAAAAACAGCTACAAAAAAATTGTTGTATTGCTAACGATTGCATGCATTACAACGGCACTGGCAACGGTAATACCTATTTTGCCATCTACACCATTCAATTATGCCAACATCAGTTTTCCAATCGACATCATCAACAACTTGCCGAATATGGACAACACCCCGGCAACCAATCCAATTACAGACCATGGGGCCACGTTGGGAAGAGTACTGTTTTATGATGTGAATTTATCGGCGAACCGCACCATTTCTTGTGCATCGTGCCACAAACAGAAATTCTCATTCTCGGATACAGCTCGGTTTAGCCGGGGATTTAATGGCGCCCTCACCGCTCGCAATTCGATGGGATTAATACATGCACGTTTTCAACGCGATAGTGCATTCTTTTGGGATAATCGCGCGTCATCGCTTGAGCAACAAACACTCATGCCTATTGTAAGTTCGGTAGAGATGGGCTTACGCCTCGATACACTGGTAGCTCGCGTGGCATCAAAACCATATTACACTACTTTATTCCAGAATGCATTTGGTTCGACGCAAGTAACCACCGACCGAATCGCGCGTGCATTGGCACAGTTTATTCGAAGCATGAATACCTTTGGCTCTAAATTTCGGCAGGGAGTAGATATAACAAATGGACCACCCGAATCTACCCCATTTCCAAATTTCACAGCTCAGGAAAACTTAGGTAAGAATCTATTCATGGACATCACGCGAGGCAACTGTCAGGCTTGCCACACGCGCAATGTTATGGTTCAGCAAGGTGCACAAAACATCGGTCTCGACCTGGTTTACGCCGACAATGGAGTAGGTGCAGCTACCGGTCGTCAGGCACAAAATGGCAAATTCTCAGTACCATCCTTAATTAACGTTGCGTTAACCCCTCCTTACATGCACGATGGACGCTTCAAAACACTCGATCAGGTAATCGATTTTTATAGTGATTCTGTTAAAGCGCATCCGAACTTATCGGGCTTTTTACGCGAAATTATTCCGGGAACCGTTAATCCAAATAACAACCAATGCCTAACATGCCCACCGCGCAAACCGCATTTTACGGCAACCGAAAAAGCAGCATTGAAAGCATTTCTGTTAACTTTAACTGACACCATAATCACCACCGATCCGCGTTGGAGCAATCCGTTTGCAGAGTGCTCAACTCACAATGTACTTATCGCAACCTCTTGCGGCAGTTATGTCTGGAATGGTATAAGCTACGCATCATCCGGAACCTATACCCGAAGCTATGTTAATAGCACAGGCTGCCCTTCTGTTGATACGTTGAAACTGACTGTTAGAAACAAACCTCTTGCGCCGGCATCGATAGCTATTAAGCAAATTTCAAATACATGCGGAAACCGAATTTACCGTTACACAGCACCATTATTGCCTGCTGCCAGCGGATCCTTTGTTGCAGCTACCGGTTACCAGTGGACAATGCCAACCGGCACAGTAGGCTCAACCGGCGTGCTCGACTCAGGCTCATTGTCATCGCGAATTATTCGAATTCGGTATTCAAGTAATTCTGCAGCCGGCACTACAGACAGTATTCGTGTTGCCTATACATCAAGTTGTGGAAACAGTTTGAATAAGGCGGTTCGATTAAACAATGTCAGAAGAACGGGATGCAGTGGAAACGGCAACCGCTGGGCAGAACCAGAAATAGCATCAAACGATTTAGGAAATACCTGGGGAATTCAAGCCTATCCCAACCCTACGGATAATGAGTTTACCGTAAGCATTCAATTCGGAGACATGTTTCAACCTGAAAACGAACAATTTGAATACTTCATTTATGATGGACTTGGGAAATTAAAAGAAAGCGGAAAATTAACGCCCGACAATCCGATACAACTAGGCAACAATCTGGCTGCCGGCATTTATTACCTTGTTGCCATGAATGGATCAGAAAAGAAAATTGTTCGCATGGTTAAACATTAGGAGAGCCCAATAAATTAAACTTGTAAAAAAGCGGAATCGTAATTAAGCGATTCCGCTTTTTTTATTTGCTAACGAAAACTATCCCAACTCTGCAGAGTAAAATCCTTGCTTTATAACCGCTTCTATCTCGAAGTACCTAAGATCAATCCTAATTAGGACCTACTGAAAAACACTCAATGTATTTACTTTATTAGTTGAGAGCTGTTTGGGACGATTTGAATTCAATGTTTTTAGTGGTGTTAGTTTAATTTCTTAACAGATGACCTTTAAATTCTTAAGCATTTTGTTACCCAGAAATCCACCAATTGTTTTTTGCCCGAGGCTGGCCATTTACAAGGTACGTCTTCGCCTTGTCGCCTCGCATCGGCTGCATTTCTGACTTTTTCAGTAGGCGCTAATTAAAAAAACTTAACCAATAACTAGAAAATTATTGCTTTGTTATCTTAAGTAAAGATCATCTCAATTCACTATAATTCAGACATATATTTATTAAATAGCTTTATGTCAGTACAATTAATATCAGGAGTTTTATTAAAGATTGGCTGAATTGTTTTGGCATTTCGATTAGAAACATATATTTGTTGTCGGAACAATAAAGCTAAACCTATGATCAAGAAAGCACTTTTCAGTGTCCTTTTTGCATGTGCATGCAATTTGGGATTTGCTGCCGATGCAGCGCTGTTTGAAGTTAACGAACAGGAAATTTCAACAGAATTTGCCCAGCTCGATGAGTTGGAGAACTATGTGAACGCAAACGAAGGCGTTACATTTTCATCCATGGATGCCAGCAATCCATTACTTGCAAATGTATCTGCAGGAAATTCGGCATTGGGTGTAGTTTCATCATTGGCTGAAGCACCACTTGGGATCCCTTCATTTTTGTGGGGATTTTGCTTTAACGTAGCCGGCGTTGCGATTGTTTATTTCGTAGCCGACGACCGCGAAGAAACCCGCAAAGCATTTATTGGTTGCGCAGTGTCGGGTGGATTGTACATCCTGTGGTGGGTGTTCTGGGTACTTGTTGCCGGAAACGCATTCCTTTTCTTCTAACGAAACACCATGCACAAACTCCGACTTTGGGTCGGATCTGTTGTATTCATTCTTTTGATGTTGCCCAATCTCAGTATTGGGCAACATCGTTTTAGGCTAAAGGCCGAATTCAGCATCAAGGAAAAAAATGCCGACGGAAAACTGAGCCTAACGATGGGAACAGTCTACTATGACAAGACCTTCAAAAAGATTGTATACCAGGTTCGTTTCCCCGAAAAAGAAACGTGGGTTATCAGCGATACGGTATTTCACCGCATCGTAAATGGCAAATTGGTGGCAAAGCAGTTCATCCCCATGCTGCCCTCCTCTACCCTATTCGATTACGCCCTTGCGAACAATCTCGGCAACTTTGGCTTGGAGAAATCGTTCTACAAAGCCGGAAATCCGAAAAAAGACGGCGATCAGGTAATTACCACGTGGACACCCGATGAACGTCTCAAAAAAGCATTTGGAGAGGTTGTAATCTCGCGTAAAAACAATCAACTCTACGGCATTGCCTTCTATTCGCCCAAAAACGAATTGCTCAAAAAGCAAATTTTCAAAGGGTATTTAAAAGCCGGAGGAATTAGCTTTCCTGAAGAAATTACCGAAATAATTTACAAAATCGAAGCGAATGGCCTGCGTTCGCAAAGCACAAAAATTTCAACGTTTAAAAACCTGGTGGTCAATGATCCCAAAGATCAGCACATTTATAATTTTCCTGTTCCTGCTGTGCTTTCAAAATAGTATAGCTCAGGATTTAAGGCCTGCCGACTTTGCGGATGTTTTTCATACCCATTCCCCAAAACCGAAATGGGAAGCCGCGAAAAACAACCGGAACGAGCTTCAAATGATTTTCTCGGGCCTTTTCCTGTTTTATAAGTTTGCCATTTCTTCGCAAGATTATAACCGCTGCGCCTTCCACCCATCCTGCTCGGAATTTGGCCTGCTCGCCGTTAAAAAACATGGAGCACTGATTGGAATGCTCGCAACACTCGATCGACTTCAGCGCTGCAATGGCCTGAGTCCCGAAAACTACGAAACCGACCCGGTGCGCATGGTGCTCATCGACCAGCCTTAAAAATAAAGTGAAGTATCTCTCGCTTTTCATTATACTCATTAATGCATCGCTTAAACTTGGTGCACAAGACCTGTATTCGTTCGAAAATTCGGCACGCTTTGCCGATTACCTTATGCAATCGGGTCGTTACAACATGGCCGCTGCCGAAATGGAGCGCCTGGTGTTTTTAAAACCCGATTCGCTTCCGTTAAAAACAGCATTGCTCGATTGCTATGCATTGGATAAAAATTATGAAGCCATCGAACGGCGCTCGCTGCAATTTCCCAGTCAAAATACATTCAACGACACGCTGTTTTTCAATTACCGCATCTGGGCTTCCTTAAAACAACAGAAAGATTTACCGAATGCGTATTTAAAACAAGTTAACATGCCTGTTAGCGAAAACGCACGCAGATATTACCTGGCGTGGCAGGCCATCTTGCTGAATGATGTTTCATCTGCAATAAACTCTGTTCCACGTGATGTACTGCATATTCCCGAAGTACTTGCGCTCAACGAAACCTGCATGAAGGCATCGCAACTAAAGCGAAAAAGTCCGGCACTGGCAGCTTGCATGTCGGGAGTTATTCCGGGTTCGGGCAAGTGGTATGCCGGCGAACGCAAAGATGCCGTCATCGGATTTATATCCATCGGCATGATGGCCTATCAGGCATACCGCGGATTTAAGAAAGATGGAACATCATCGGTTTACGGATGGATATCGGCTGGGCTCGGAACGGGCTTTTACCTTGGCAATATCTACGGATCGGCACGATCGGCTAAACGTTACAACGCGCGCAAATTCAAAACCCTTCTCCCCGACATTGAAAACAACTTCAGGCGTTTTCCTGTTTCTGCTCCTTAACCTCCGGCTTTGGGGTCAGGATGTACGCACCACGTTTACGATGGCGCGCGAAAATGCCGCTTTGGGCAATACCGAAGCTGCAATTCCGCAATTGGAACGCGTAATCTTTTTTGGGGAAGGGCTATTCGATGCCGAAGCGTTTGCCCTACTGGGCGATATGCATGCAAAAAACAGCGCCTTCGATGAAGCGGCAAATGCATACAATCAAGCAGCCCAGGCGAGCAGCGAAGACCACCAAGTTGTTCGGCTCAAATTGCTACAAGCAGCAGCGCTGATTCGTGCAGGAAAAACCGAATTGGCCAGCATCGAACTGCTCGGAATACAAACCGATAAAAACGACAGCACCTACCAGAAGCAACAGTTTTTACTGGGCATAACGCAATTCAAAGCAGGCGAATTTGAAAATAGCCGTGTTGCATTTTTAGCAGCAGCCAATGAAAAAACAAAGCTTCAAGTTGATAGTCTGTTTGCCGAATTAGCGGACATAAAACATCCGAAATCCAAAACCGCCCGGTTGTTGAGCATCATTTTACCGGGGGCAGGCCAATTTTACGCTGGCGACATAAAAAACGGACTGAATTCGATGTTGCTTACCGGCGGCTTCATAGCACTTGGGTATTTCGTGGCCACACGCTATTCGCTGCTCGATGCCACAGTTGCGGTAATCCCGTGGATTCAGCGATACTATATGGGTGGATTCAAACGTGCAGGACTGATTGCCGAGGAACGTATGAAAGAGAAACAGGATCGCATTTACCGCGCCTTGATACTGGCTTATTAGCTTCCTTTGATTTTTGAAACCAATCTACATCCAAAGTAAAATACAGAACGTAATAAATCGATTCATAATTGAGGGATTTAGATTAATCAGCCAATAAGAATACAAATGGAATCAAATTCACACGATGCAATGTTTTATTTTATGGATAAAAATCATATCAAAATCTGAATAGAATCAATTAATTATGATTCATTTCGAGATACTTTCGTTCTCGCTAAACATTAATTACTCGGGCAATAAACCTTTTTAAAAATGCCATCGTGTTTAGGTTTAGAATCAATTAAAATTAACGCTATGAAAACAATAGTACATCTTCTGTTAATGATGGTTTTAGGCTTAACG
>CAZVHF010000049.1:9013-14668 GCA_964627105.1 uncultured Chitinophaga sp. | reverse complement strand
TTGTTTCGCAGGAGCGCATTGCCGAGGAGCTGAATAAAATCATCCTGGCCGAAAAGCCATCCATCGGCTTTAAATTGCTGTTCGAAACCGGATTGCTCGCTATGATCTTTCCCGAAATGGCGAACCTGCACGGCGTTGATGTTGTGCAGGGCAAGGCACATAAAGACAATTTCTTCCATACGCTGCAGGTGCTCGATAACCTCTGCGCAACCAGCAACAATTTATGGCTGCGCTGGTCGGCCATTCTGCACGACATTGCCAAACCGGCAACGAAGAAATTTGAACCCGGACATGGCTGGACCTTCCACGGACACGAAGACAAAGGCGCGCGCATGGTGCCCGAAATCTTCCGCAAGCTGAAACTGCCGCTGAACGATAAAATGAAATACGTTCAGAAACTGGTGCTGCTGCATTTGCGGCCTATTGTATTGAGCAAGGAAGAAGTGAGCGACTCGGCCGTGCGGCGCTTGTTGTTCGAAGCCGGCGAAGACATCGACGACCTGATGCTGCTGTGCCAGGCCGATATTACATCGAAAAACAAAGAAAAGGTTAAGCGTTATTTGGCTAACTTTGAACTGGTAAAAATTAAACTCAAAGAAATCGAGGAGAAAGATCGCTTGCGCAATTGGCAACCTCCGGTTTCGGGCAACGATATTATGGTAAGTTTCGGCATCAAACCGGGGAAAGAAATCGGGCTAATCAAAGCGGCCATCCGCGAAGCGATTCTCGATGGCATCATTCCCAACGAATTTGAGGAAGCTTACACGTTTATGGTAACCGAAGGCGAAAAACTGGGGCTGGTGTTGCAAAAAAGACTCGAAACGTCGATTTCTGATTCTGAACAATTATGAGCATACTCCGTTTCCGCATCACATTCGACGATTACGACGATATTCAGCGCGACATCGACTTCAAGGCCGAACATACCTTCGCCGATTTGTATGTCGAATTATTGAAATCGGTTGGCTTCGACCAAAAACACAAAGGCACATTCTGGCTGGCCGACCACAACTGGCGAAAAGGCGCCGTGATTGGCGAAATTACGGGTGAAGGTGATTCTCCGCTGCGTAAAACCGAATTAGTGGAGCACATCGACGATCCGCATCAGAAGTTCTTGTTTACCTACGATGAGGATGCGAAATGGAATTTCAACATCGAGTTGATTCGCATTATGGCCGATGCCGAATACAAAGCCATTTACCCAAAACTGGCTGCACAGGCCGGATTGCCGCCGGTACAGTACAAAGAAACACTGATTATTCCTACGCGCGAGCGCACCGAGCCCGATGGCCGTGGCCGTAAGCCCCGCGTGAAAAATGAGGAAGAAGATGAGTTGAGCCGATTGCTTGCTTCGATGTCGATGGACGATGAAGACGATGATGTAAAATTACCGGCAGATGAAGGCGAAGATGTGGGCGAAGCGGTTGAAGGAGGCGATGAACTGGAGTTGCCCGGCGATTTGGATTTGGAAACCGACACCGAGATAGCCAAGTTGGCCGAAGAGTTCAACAATACCATCGAAACCGGCGACGATCAAGGTGCTTCAGGCAATGATGAAGACGATGAATACGGTGGTTTTGGCGATGATGACGATGAATACGGCAACGGCGAAGACGACGATGAATACGGCGGCGGAAGCAGCAGAGGCGGCTACGGGGGCGATTACGACGAATAAACGATGAAACCCTTGCTGGTCGTAGTATGCGGACCAACAGCATCCGGAAAAACAGCACTTGCCATTCGCATTGCTAAGGAGTTCGGTGCCGAAATTATTTCGGCCGACTCGCGCCAGGTGTACCGCGAATTACCCATTGGAAGTGCTGCACCGACGCAAGAAGAACGTTTAAGTGTACCACACCATTTGGTGGGCAATGTTAGCATTCACGAACCATACAATGCCGGCCGATTTGCCGACGAAGCCCGTACTGTGTTGGATAGTCTTTTTCTGAAAAACCCCATTCAAGTGCTTGCCGGCGGAACGGGACTTTACATCAAAGCCTTGGTTGACGGCATGGACGATTTGCCCGAAGTGCCCGAAGAAATCCGTGCGCGTTATATGCAACGCCTCGAGGCAGAAGGCTTAGTAATACTGCAGGAAGAGTTAAAGCTTCGCGATCCCGAATATGCTGCCGAAGTTGACCTGGCTAACAAAGCAAGGGTATTGCGCGCCTTGGAATTAATTGAAAGCAGCGGAACGAAATACTCCGAAATGCGCAAAGGTAGTAAACACGAAAAGCCCTTTGAGGTGGTATACCTCATGCCTGCCATGGAGCGCGAAGTCTTGTATGCACGAATCAATGCGCGTGCAATGGCGATGTTAAACGGCGGTTGGATCGAGGAAGCCGAGTCGCTGAAAGCATTTCGCGAGCTAAAAGCCCTGCAAACACTCGGATACCCCGAGATTTTCGCGATGCTGGATGGAAAAATCAGCAAAGATGAATGCCTGGCTCAGATTAAACAAGCCACGCGCAGGTATGCCAAACGGCAGCTTACGTGGTTTAGAAATCAAACGGAAGTTTTAGAGATAAAAGCCGATTTAACGTGGGATGAATTGCGGGCGGCAATTAAGTGGTAGACATCGAACGATTATTTATCATTTTTCAAATCCTGCCAAGAGCGGATATTATGAGAGAAGCGCTCAAACTTTACAATAGATTCAAGCAATGATTGCAAAGCCAATTCATTGATTCGTGGATAAACGGCATCCTTTAGTATAGGCGTTCTTTCAAAATCAGAAAGACAATACACCATTGAAACCTTCCTTAAGAAAACCTCTACCCAAATCAGTGGTTTCAGATAATCGATAAGGTATCAGGCATCTCCTTCGGCTGCAGCAGGGTTTGCTGCCGGTTGTTTACGAATTGTTTTAATGTATTGATCAATCATAAACAATCCCTTACCATCATCGCCTACAAGTTCGATTTTATCAATAATCGATTTCATAAGTACTTCTTCTTCATACTGTTCTGAAACATACCACTGGATAAAATTTAGGGTCGAAAAATCTTTTTGCCGCGAACATAAATCAACCATATCGTTTACCGATTCGGTAACTTTCGTTTCGCTTTTGTACACCAAACGGAATACATCCGCAAGGTTATTTATTTTGAGATTCTGCTTTTTTATCTCTGGAGCAACGGCAAAACCACCCGAGTTATTGATATAATGGAAAAGGCGTAGCATGTGCATGCGCTCTTCATCAGACTGCTGATATAAAAATGCAGCAGATCCCTCAAAACCTTTGGTATCGCACCACGAGGCCAAGGATAAATATAAAAACGAAGCAGAACCTTCGATCGAGATTTGTTCGTTTAAGGCCTTTTCAATTTCTTTCTTCAACATACGTGAATTATTTTAATCAACTTAACATCGCCCGACGCAAAAGGTTGCGTTTAAGGGCTTCTTCAATTTCTTCGGCCCGGGGAATCAAAATCTCAGATTCTACTCTACCATGTGTGAGCAAATCGATTTCAAACAGACGAAGTTCATAAAACAAGGTAGAAACCTGTACTTTGTGGTGATGCGTTTCGGTATAATTATTCAACCTCCTTCGAATTTCACCTAAATCGTGTTCTACGTCATGGTGCGCGCTCTTGAAATTCGAAATCGCATTTTTTTCCAATAGATTATACAAGTCGACCGTTTGGAGGGGCAAACTATCTTTTGCACGGATAAGACGCAAAACGTAGGGAAACAAATCGCGCTCCTCAATGCAGATATGCGCTAGCATATCGTGTTTGTAATCCTCGAAATAATCTTTGAGCTGATACAGTTGTAAATCGAAACGGCCATAGTGATCGATAAGCATGTCTACAAACTGCTCTATACGTGGAAGCCGCGATTTGATATAGTAAACGTGCGTTTTAATCAAATACTCAATAATCGATTGCAGGGGCATTTTACGCAACTCATCGGCCGGAAAATAGTTACTATCGGCAAATGCCTTGAGCATTTCGAGCAAAAGCGGCAAATTTACATCGAACGCTTCCGAGGCTTTCTCTAAAGATAAAGTCCACTTTGCATATGGAATACCAAATCGGTCTACAACGGATGCCAACAAAGGTCGATCCTGAACCAATTCAAGTACAATTCGGTCTTTATTTATAGTTTCTACAGCCAATTTCTATGAAATTGTGGCTAAGTTAAATATAAATCAATGCAAACGCAACATGTTTTTAAACAGGTAAACTTGTATTCTTATACAACTTACGTATTTAAAAACCTGCCTACTGCTTCGGCACAACGCTGCCCATCCATGGCTGCTGAAACAATTCCACCGGCATAACCCGCTCCTTCGCCAGTTGGAAACAATCCACTTATTTGCACATGCATCAGCGATTCGGGATCGCGTGGAATGCGCACCGGTGTTGATGTGCGCGATTCGGTAGCATGCAATACCGCCTCGTTGGTGAAATACCCGCGCATCTTTTTACCAAACTCACGAAATGCCTCCGATAGGCGCTGCGAGACAGCAAGAGGCAATACATCGTGTAGGTTTGCACTTACAATTCCAGGTTGGTATGAACTTTCGGGCAGGCTGCCGGATACAACACGGTTACAAAAATCGGCCATGCGCTGTGCCGGTGCCGACTGCCGCTTGCCTCCCGCTTCCCAGGCGCGCTGTTCAACCATCCGCTGAAATTCCATCCCGGCAAGTGGACCAAATTCTTCAAAATCTCTTAAGTCTTCGGGTTTTATCTCAACCACAATTCCCGAATTCGCGAACGGATTGTTGCGCTTCGAGGGCGACCATCCGTTTGTTACCACTTCGCCCGGAGCCGTCGCACAAGGTGCAATGATACCACCCGGACACATACAAAACGAATAGACACCACGCTGATTTACCTGATGCACCAATGCATACGAAGCGGGCGGAAGGAATTCACCGCGCGTATCGCAGTGGTATTGAATGCTGTCGATGAGCGCCTGCGGATGTTCGGCCCGCACTCCCAAGGCAAAGGGTTTGAACTCGAGTAAAATGTTTCTTCGATGCAACAGCTGGTAAATGTCACGTGCCGAATGTCCGGTGGCGAGAATTACCGCTCTCACAGATATTTTATCGCCGCGTGAGGTGGTAATCGAATGAATCTTGCCGGATGCAATTTCAATGTCATCAACGCGCGTTTCGAAATGCACTTCACCTCCACAATTTAATATGGTTTCGCGCATGGCGACGATGATTCCCGGTAATTTATTCGTGCCGATGTGCGGATGGGTATCGATGAGGATTTCTTCGACAGCACCATGCGCAAAGAAGGTTTGAAGAACTCCGGCTATATCGCCACGTTTATTGGAGCGTGTGTACAACTTACCATCAGAATAAGTGCCGGCACCACCTTCGCCGAAGCAGTAATTGCTTTCGGGGTTCACTACATGATCGCGGTTAATGGCTGCCAAATCGCGGCGACGGGCACGCACATCTTTTCCGCGTTCGAGTATGACCGGTTTCAAACCGAGCTCGATGAGCTTCAATGCAGCAAATAATCCCGCCGGACCGGCACCGATGATGTGGACCTCTTTTGCATGCGCTACATTTTGGTAGTTTGGCAAATTGGAAATGCCCTCATCTACCCTCACGCCGAGCCGAATGCTAAGATTTACCTTTACGCTTTTTCCTCGGGCATCAATGCTTCTACGGAGCAATTTATAAGCAAT
>CAZVHF010000049.1:6093-8913 GCA_964627105.1 uncultured Chitinophaga sp. | reverse complement strand
CCTTTACGCTTTTTCCTCGGGCATCAATGCTTCTACGGAGCAATTTATAAGCAATCGGATTTCCTTTACCATATTCACGTTGAAGGTAATTCGCGAGTGCTTCAGGATTAAATGCAATGTCAGGTGATAGCCTGAGTTGAATTTCCTGTAACATCTACTCAAATAAAAAGGAAACATAAATCGCGCGTGAACTAACCCTGTCGAGGCCTACCGTGTAAATCGTGTTTTCCTGGACAGTAAGATCGCGAAGTCCGAACGAAAACTTCAGTTCAGGCGAAAACTTAAAGTATTGCGAATAAAAATCGAAGCCAACGCCCAATTCGTAATGCAAATCGTTGCGCTTGAGTTTTAGAATCTTCTCTCCCTTCGAATCCACCTTATCCTGCGAAGCCAAATCAATCGTAGGCTTAATCCCGCCAATCAGATAAGTTCTAAAATTGACATATCGTGCCGATTTGAACTTCATCATCAACGGAAACTCCATCAGCGTAGATTCTACCAATTTACGCTTTTCGACAATTGAATCGAGCGCATTGTCTTTAACGCGATAAACCATGGTACGCTCACCAAACGATAGCGTTGGAAGGAAGCGCAAGTCGAAATTATCGCCCAAATGAAGATTGGAAACAATGCCCAGCGAAAAGCCCAAGGCAGGCTCTGAAGTTATGCTGTACAATGAATCGAGGTCGTAAAAGTTGGGCGTAGGTTTTACCGTAAAATTGAAGTTATTTACCCCTAACAAAAACCCGAAATGTATTACCTGAAGATCGTAATTGTAAAGATTTGCGATTTTCTTTTTTTGGGCATTTCCGTTCGAAAATATCCCCAAAAGAAGAAGGATTAAAATGGTAATTTCAACTCTCGACTTCTGCATCTTCAGCATGTAAAACGAATGTCGCGGTTCATTATTTCGAAACAGTGTACAAACTTACGATTCCAAATGTTAAACGTTCCGAATTTCCTTGAGAAAATCCGGCAGATGTTGCAATATTCATAAAATCATCACCTTCGGGAAATACATTTACCGAGTCGTATAAATAGGTGTACGCCGCGTTATCCTTCGAAATTACCTTGCCCCACCATGGACAAAAATACCGGAAATAAAAATCGTAAAGTTGTTTTATGGGGAAAACTCGCGGACGCGAAAATTCGAGTATAACAACCTTGCCACCCGGTTTAACCACCCGACACATCTCGGCTAGTCCCTGTTTTAGATTTTCGAAATTTCGCACTCCAAAGGCTACTGTAATAGCGTCGAAACTATCGTTGGGATAAGGGAGTTGCTCCGAGTCGCCTTTTACAAGCTGGATGAGGCCTGATAGATTTCGTTTTCTAATTTTTTCGCGCCCAACTTCAAGCATCTTCTCGGAAAGATCGAGTCCGACGATGTTTTTAGGACCAAGCTTTCGTAAAGAAATGGCCACATCGGCAGTTCCTGTTGCTATATCAAGAATAGATTGCGGTTGGTCTTTTTTCAGTTTGGCCACCATCTTCTTCCGCCAGTACACATCAATGCCAAATGATAGTGATCGATTCAAAAAATCGTAGCGACCCGAAATGGAATCGAACATGCGCTCGACTTGTTCTTTTTTTCCGGCCGAATCGGAATACGGTTTTACTTCCATCTGTTGCTCAACCAAAATTCCCGGTTTTTGTTTAGGATTGCGTAACAAGCCGAACGATTTCTTCACGAAGTTGTCCACGATTTACCGGCACCACGCCAACTCGTTCGCAAGCCAACCCACCGGCAATGTTCGACCACTGTGCAGTTTGTTCCATTGATAATCCTGCGGCCATACACAAGGTAGCTACGCTAATTACCGTATCCCCGGCTCCACTCACATCTACAATCTGGCGGAAATGCGCTTCGTGCTTTCCCGAAATTCCGTTCGAAGAATAATACACGCCGTTCTCCGACAATGTGAGTAAGGTGTTTTCGTGTTGCAGTGCTTTGCGTAATTCTTGGTCGGCTTGTTCAAGCGATGCTATGTTGCTCCCCGAAACTGCGATATTCAGTCCTTCTTTGATCTCTTTCAAATTCGGTTTGAAGAGCGTAACATTTCGGTAATACCTGAAATTTCGTTTTTTCGGATCCACGGCCGTTTTTATTCCGGCTGATTTGCACATTGCAACTAACTCTGCGATAATACGCTCCGAAAGAAATCCTTTATCGTAATCTTCAAAAATAACTGCATCGAAACGAGCGGCACCTATCAAGCGCTTAAATACTTCTATAATTTCGATTTCTGTTGCAGCGTTGGGTTGTTCGGTAATTTCCTCATCGAGCCGCAATAAATGATGTGCGTTCCCAATGATTCGTGTTTTTACTGTGGTTTTGCTGCGAGTATGCATCAAGCCATCGCAGTTCATCGCTTCGCGCGTTAGCAGTTCTTTCAGGATAATAGCATGCGAATCGTTCCCAATTCCGGCTAAAATATGCACGTTTGCTCCGAGCGCCTTAAGATTAAGCGCAACATTCGCTGCTCCACCCAAGCGATCCTCCCGGCGTTCGACCAATACAACCGGCACAGGCGCCTCGGGCGAGATGCGATCCACTTTTCCCCAAATGTAACTGTCGAGCATGATGTCGCCCACCACCAGCACGTTCATTTGGCCGAAGCGCTCAAATACTGCGTCGATGTGGGCAAGTTGACTCATTGAAGCGCTTCTAGTCCGGCTTTAAGGCGTTTTACGGATTCGATAATCTGATCTTCGGAGGTAGCGTATGACAAGCGTATCGATTTCGAACAACCAAAGGCCTCCCCGCTCACTGTGGCCAGCAAATGCTCGTTGAGCAGATACATGGTTAAATCGTGTGCG
>CAZVHF010000049.1:0-6083 GCA_964627105.1 uncultured Chitinophaga sp. | reverse complement strand
TTTCCCGATCGTTTGCCCAGAAATGCCTGAATGTTTGGGAAGAAATAAAATGCGCCTTTGGGAAGATTTACTTCCAGTCCTTTGATTTCTTTTAACAAGCCATACATCAGATCGCGGCGTTTGTGGAAGCCTTCGACCATTGGATGAATCACCGAAGGATCGGCCTGCAGGGCATCAATGGCCACACGCTGCGCAATCGAATTGGTACCGGAGGTAATTTGCCCTTGAAACTTGTCGCAGGCATCGGCAATCCATTTCGGAGCACCAAGATAGCCCAAGCGCCAGCCGGTCATGGCAAAACATTTCGACAGGCCATTTACTGTGATGGTTTGGTTGTAAACTTCATCGAACGAAGCAATCGAACAATGTTGCTCGCCGAAATTGATGTGTTCATAAATCTCGTCCGAAATGATAATCAACTCCGGATAGGCACTCAGGAATTTTGCAAGTGCCTTCAATTCCTCACGGCTGTATACCGAGCCCGTTGGATTGCAGGGCGAACTGAAGACAATCATGCGCGTTTTCTCGTTGATAAACGGCTGCAACATTTCGGGATTCACCTTGAAATCGTGCTCCAATCCGGCGTACACTACTCGCGGCGTTCCTCCGGCGAGTTTCACCATCTCAATGTAGCTCACCCAGTATGGCGCTGGCAACAATACCTCATCGCCAACATCCACCAAACTCATGATGGCGTTGGCAATACTTTGCTTGGCGCCGGTCGAAACAACGATTTGTTCGGGTTTGTAATTAATGTTGTTGTCGCGTTTGAATTTCAGCGCTGCGGCTTCGCGCAATTCCTGAAATCCGGCAACTGGGGTGTAATGCGTGTAATTTTCTTTGATGGCTTTGTAGGCCGATTCTTTTAAAAAATCGGGAGTATCGTAATCGGGTTCTCCGATGCTCAAACTGATAACATCCTTTCCCTGCGCTTTCAGTTCCCTGCTTCGCCTTGCCATAGCAAGGGTTTCAGACTCACTGAGCACGAGCATTCGTTTCGCTACGCGATTCATTCAACAATTGATTTTGGCTTGCAAACATATCGGAATTTTTTCAATCAGCCTAAAAGACCTAATTTTGCCCCCGTTCGAACTTCTTTCATGCGCATTTCAGCGTCCGTCGCATCGGTCTCATCCGACATCCTTTCAGATTGCATTCGTCAGCTCGATGCGGCCGGGGTCGATTTCTTTCATCTCGACAGTATCGAAGATCCTTCGATTTTCGGCTATGCACGCGATTTACGACAACACACCGAAACGCCCTTCGACCTGCATCTGATCACAGATTCGCCTGCAAAGTTTTGGGATGACATCCGCTCTTCAGACATCACGCGCATTCATTTTCAACTCGAAAACCTGCAAAAACCCTTGTTTGTTCCTGGCGATCTGCAAGGCAAAGTGGGCATCGCCATTCATGCCGATACCAATCCCGAGCGCTTCGCTGTGTATCAAAACGATGCAACATCGGCGCTGCTCATGCTTACCACTCCCGGAATTAGCGGAGGCACATTTAAACCCGAGCATTTTGCGAGCATCATCCGTTTTCGCGAATTGTACCCCGACACGCCGCTCACCATCGATGGTGGCGTAAATCACGAAGTGGCTGCAGTTCTGCGCTTGATGGGCATCGACACCGTTGTTTCTGGTTCCTATTTATTTAAGGGAAATTCAATTGCCGAATCGGTTGGCAGCCTTAAGTTTCACGATGGCATTCCTTGGTTATTAAAGGATGTTATGGTGCCGGGCACAGACCTATTCCATAACGACAACCGCAATTTTGGCGTATTACCGCGTTCGTGGTTTGTGAACGAATCGGGGGGCTTAGAGGAAGTTACACAGCTTCCCGCTTGGGAACAGCAATGTGCGCAAGTGATGCGTTTCAGGGAAAGTGCCGGAATGGGTATTTTTGCCGATGAATTAACTCCACTTTCCCAACTTCGCAGCACGGTTCAGGCACACCCCTTTTTACCGCGATACGTTTTTGCAATCAATAACGATAGAGCCATTAGTGGTTCTTTCTTCATCGAAAATATACAGGCATGATAGTACACCTCGATTTAGGAATTTCAGACGAAAAAGCACAGGAATTAGCCATTGCACATCAAGCCATCTGGTTCAAAGGCCATGACGATTTGGTGTTTGTTTTGCCTTCGGCGATTAAAACCCTGCCTCCGGCACTCGAATCATTGGCAAAACAACATTGGGTGAGCGATTCGGATATGCAACTTGCTTCGCGCCAATACAGAAAAGAAACCCGCACCGTTTCGTGGGGAAAAACTACGATTGGAGGCAACTCGAATAATACAGTTGTAATTGCAGGGCCCTGCTCGGCAGAATCGGCAGAACAACTCGATTTATCGGCGCAACTGCTTACCGGTTTGGGCATTCGCAATATTCGTGCAGGTGCATTTAAGCCGCGTACATCGCCTTATACCTTCCAGGGTTTAGGGCTCGAAGGATTAAAAATGCTGGCAAAAGTGCGCGAGCAATATGGGTTAACCGTTGTTACCGAAGTGCGCGATGCTACGCAGTTGGAAGAAATTATCGAATATGCCGATGTAATTCAGATTGGGGCCAAATCGATGTACGACCACGGTATTTTACGCCGTTGCGGGAAGGCCAATAAACCGGTCTTGCTCAAACGCGGATTCGGCACAACGCTTCAGGAATTTGTGCAGTGTGCAGAATTCATTCTTTCGGGCGGAAATGAAAATGTGCTGTTGTGCGAACGAGGTATCCGCACCTTCGAAACCAAGACACGCTTTACGCTCGATTTGTGTGGTGCAGCTTACCTGAAGCAATACACCAATTTGCCGGTCATTCTCGATCCGAGTCACGCTATGGGTTATGCCTACGGCGTTCCCGATTTATCGCGGGCCTGCATGGCGATGGGTGTTGATGGTTTATTGATCGAAGTACATCCAACACCGCAAAAAGCCCTTTCGGATGCTTCGCAACAGCTCGATCATGCACAGTTTACCGAATTGATGGCATCACTTCGCCCGATTGCCGCAGCTATTAACAGAACCATCATTTGACGTGAAGTATTTCTCGAAAAATATTGCCTTCCTAAAATCGCGGCTGGAAAATTCCTTTCCACCCAATAGGTTAGATGAGCTATGTGCCAACGCAACCTGCACAGCCGATGAATTTGCGAAACTCGGCGCGCTGAGTGGATATCCTTTGGAGCGCCTGTTTAATGAAGATCTGGAACTGGCGTCAAAATTCCGCGGCACGATAAAATTTGTAGTGTTTGATGTGGATGGCGTGCTTACCGATGCGGGTATGTATTACACCGAAAGCGGCGATGAATTCAAGCGTTTCAATGCACGCGATGGCTTGGCGATGAAAGCCTTGCCAAAGTTTGGCATTCAAACAGGCATCATCAGCCACGGAATCAACGAAAACCTGATTCGGCGCCGTGCAGCCTTACTCAACATCGAACGTGTGTATTGTGGAACGCAACCCAAGCTTGAAATTCTTTCGACCTGGTGCAGCGAAATGGGCATTGCACTGAAGGAAGTGGCCTACATCGGCGACGATGTAAACGACTTACCTCTGTTCGAACATTGCGGATTTACTGCTGCTCCCGCTGATGCCTTACCTGCCGTGAAAAAGCTCGCGCATGTGGTTTTGCAAAACAAAGGTGGATTTGGCTGTGTACGCGAATGGATTGATGCCTACATTTTACCCCAACCTTTAACTTGAAAAAGCAATGAAACTCGAAAACGATATTGTTTTGAGGGCTGCCCGCGGCGAAGTAACAGAACGAAGTCCGGTGTGGTTGATGCGCCAGGCTGGACGCATTCTTCCCGAATACCGGGCAGTGCGCGCGCAATTGTCGGGATTTATCGAATTGGTCGAAACGCCCGATTTGGCTGCAGAGGTTACCATTCAGCCGGTTGATATTCTCGATGTGGATGCAGCGATTATTTTTTCCGACATCCTCGTTATTCCGCAGGCCATGGGTTGTGCGTACCAAATGATCGAGAGCAAGGGGCCAATTTTCCCAAAAACCATTCGCAATGCAAGCGATTTAGACGGCATTCGCGTGGCCGACCCGGGTGCCGATTTGAAATTCGTTACCGATGCCATCCGCATCACCAAGCAACGCCTTAACGGACGTGTTCCACTTATTGGTTTTGCCGGCGCCCCCTGGACAATTTTTGCTTATATGACCGAAGGTTCGGGGTCGAAGACTTTTTCGGTGGCACGCAAGATTTTATATACCGATAAAGCCTTTTCACATCAATTACTCGATCGCATTACCGAATCTACGATTGCATATCTAAAAGCGCAAATCGAAGCGGGTGCCGATATGGTGCAGGTGTTCGATTCTTGGGCCGGAATCCTTGGGCCCGAGCAGTATACCGAGTTTTCGTTGCGCTACATCGAACGTATTTGCGATGCCATTACCGAAGTGCCGGTTACGGTGTTCGCGAAAGGCGCATTTTTCGCACTTCCGGCGATGCGTAATTTGAACTGCCGCACGATTGGTCTCGATTGGCACACCGATATTCGGGAGGCTCGTGAACAAGTTGGACCCGGAAAAACGCTGCAGGGCAATGCCGATCCGTGTATGCTGTATGCATCGCCCGAAGAAATTAGCCGCAATGTGGCAACGATGCTGGGTGCATTTAGTGGAACTCCGCACATTGCGAACTTGGGACATGGCTTGTATCCCGATACCAATCCCGAGCATGTAAAGCATTTCATCCGCGAAGTAAAAGCATTTAAACACCCGGCATAAATCGCCTATCTTTACCCCGTGAGTGCAGCACATTCAGATAGCCTGGTAATAATTCCGACCTACAACGAGATTGAGAACGTTGAGCGGATGATTCGCACCGTGATGGCGCTGCCAAAGGCACTCGACCTGCTTTTTGTCGATGATGGTTCGCCCGATGGCACGGCTGCGAAGATTAAAGAATTACAGCGTGAGTTTGATGGACGTATTCATTTGTTGGAACGCAAAGGCAAATTGGGACTGGGTACTGCCTACATTGCAGGATTTCGTTGGGCGATAGAGAAGCGTTACAATTACATTTTTGAGATGGACTGCGATTTTTCGCATAATCCCGAAGATTTGATTCGTTTACATGCCGCCTGTGCGGAAGGCAACGCGGATGTGGCAATTGGCTCTCGCTACATAACGGGGGTAAATGTGGTTAATTGGCCCATGAAGCGGGTTTTGATGTCGTATTATGCATCTGCTTATGTTCGGATGATAACGGGCATGTCGATTCGCGACACAACTGCCGGCTTCAAATGTTATCGTCGCGAGGTGCTGGAAGGTATCGAGCTCGATAAAATTAAATTCATGGGATATGCCTTTCAGATCGAAATGAAATTCACCGCCTGGAAATGCGGGTACAATTTGGTTGAAGTGCCGATTATTTTTTACGACCGCACGCTGGGCACATCGAAGATGTCGGGTAAAATCTTCCGCGAAGCGATATTTGGTGTAATTGAGATGAAGCTGAAGAGCTGGTTTCGAAAATTTCCGATGAAAGAGAATTTATAATTCCAACTTTTACCAATCGACCCCGTTTAGTGATTCGATTCATAGATTTCGTACATCGATTCATCACTCAAACCCACATCTCAATAGCTCCAAAATCAATAAACGACGGAGTAACCCAAATTCATCGTTCGGCACTACATCGGCAATCAATATATGCACAAAAAATAAGGGCTTGCCGTCGAGTTCCATCCAACCGATAAACCATCCCAAATCCTTGCCTTGCCATATGCCCCAACCGGTTTTGCCGTAAAGATTGGGTTCGCTGTTTTTCATGATGCGCTTTACGGTTTGTTGGCTCTCTTTGCTAAACGGCAATTGCTCGTGGTACAAACGACGTAATAAATCGAGCTGTTGGCTCGCCGTGATTCGAAGGGTGTCGTTCAGCCAAAATGAATCAATCGCTCCGGCCGTCGACTTGTTACCATAATTGAGTTTGTTCAATGTATGTTGCATCCTCTCTTTCCCACTTCGGCGTGCTAATTCCTGAAAATACCAAACTGCCGATGTGCTAAACGCCTCTTGTAAACTGAGGTCGCGATTCCAGGCTTCTACACGACGCA
>CAZVHF010000048.1:0-14715 GCA_964627105.1 uncultured Chitinophaga sp. | reverse complement strand
CTTAGCTCAGATTAATAAGCTACCAATTTCAGTAACTGTTCTTCAAATCGAGCCTTTGGCAAAAAATTCCACTCCAGTTCTTCCGAAAATGGCACAGGTGTGTCTAGGCTGGCAGAACGCATTACCGGTGCATCGAGCTGCTCGAAACAATGCTCCATAATTCTCGCGGCAATTTCACCACCAATTCCGCCAGTCAAACAATCTTCGTGAAGAATAATTGCGCGCCCGGTTTTCCGTACACTTTCAAAGATAGCTTCTTCGTCGAGTGGTAAAAGAGTACGCAAATCAAGCAAATCGGCATCTATATCGGGATGTTTTTCCAAAATCTCAAGTGCCCAATGAACACCAAAACCATACGTTATAATACTAACCTGCGCTCCCTCTCGTAGCAACTTTGCCTTTCCAATGGGCAGTGTGAAATAATCATCATACACTTCTTCTGATATACTTCTATATAAGGCCTTGTGTTCGAAAAACATCACCGGATTCGGATCCTCAAAAGCCGCCAGCAATAAACCTTTTGCATCATTCGGAAATGCAGGATACACTACTTTCAATCCGGGTGTATGCGTAAACCAGGCCTCGTTACTTTGGCTATGAAACGGACCGGCAGCAACACCTGCTCCTGTTGGCATACGTATAACCACATCGGCATTTTGCCCCCAGCGGTAATGAATCTTTGCGAGATTATTCACAATTTGATTGAAGCCCTCGGTTACAAAATCGGCGAACTGCATTTCGACCATAGCTTTACGCCCTTTGATTGAAAGTCCTAGCCCAGCTCCAACAATTGCGGCCTCACAGAGAGGCGTATTGCGCACGCGTTCTTTGCCAAATCGATCAACAAATCCTTCTGTGATCTTAAATACGCCACCGTATTCGGCAATGTCCTGCCCCATGAGCACCAGCTGTGGATGCTTTTCCATGGCTAAGGCCAACCCATCTGAAATAGCATCAATCAAACGCTTTTTCGTTGTAGTTGATGAGGCTGGCCGTGTTTCTGAATACGAAAATGGCGCATAAACATCACGCAATTCTTCTTCTGTAACTGGGATAATATCGGGCTCGTTGAACGTAGCCTGCACGCCTGTTTCGATATAGGCTTTAAGCTCTGCTCGGATAGAATCTCTGTTGGCTTGTGTAAGTACCGCTTCTGCCATCAACCATGCTTCATAAGTATTTACCGGATCTTTCTTGGCCCATTGCTCAAATAATTCCTGAGGCACATATTTGGTTCCCGAAGCTTCTTCGTGTCCGCGCATCCGGAAGGTCATGCACTCAAGCAACCAAGGTTTCGGATCTTTTATAATGGATTCGCGGATTTCGGAAACAGCGTCGTACACTTCAAGTACGTTATTGCCATCAATTGAACGGGCCGGAATACCATAACCTGGCCCCTTCTCGGTAAATGAGTTAAACCTGAATTGCTCGTTGGAAGGAGTTGAAAGACCGTAGCCGTTATTTTCGATGATGAAAATTACGGGCAGATCCCATACTGCTGCGGTGTTCACGGATTCATGAAAATCGCCTTCAGATGCACCTCCGTCGCCGGTAAAAACAGCCGTTACGAAAGGTTCTTTGTCTAGTTTGTGCGCTAGCGCGATTCCGTCGGCAATACCGAGTTGCGGACCAAGATGCGAAATCATGCCAACAACTTTATGATCTTTGGAACCAAAATGAAAAGAACGTTCGCGACCTTTAGAAAAACCATTGTACTTGCCCTGCCATTGAGTAAATAACTGGTGAAACGACATACCGCGACCAGTGAAAATCCCTAGGTTGCGATGCATGGGTAAAATATATTCATCGCGGTGCATGGCGAGCACCGTTCCCACAGAAATAGCTTCCTGACCGATACCCGAAAACCATTTAGAAATTTTACCCTGCCGTAACAGATTGAGCATTTTCTCCTCAATCATGCGTGGCAGAAGGAGTTCTTTATAAATTGTTAATAAAGTGTCGTTGGATTTCCCGTTACGGTTGAACTGCATGCTTTCGAATTGAATGCGGCAAAAATAGATGAAAAACCTAATTTAGCGGGATGATTCAGAATATTTTGGCGGCAATTTGCGTTGGCCTTGCAGCCGGATTTCTCATTTGGAAATACTTAGGAAGAAAACGCAATGCGAAGGCAAGTGAAGGCAATTGCGAAACATGCAAAAAATAAAAAAGCCCGGCATAACCGGGCTTTAAAGATTGAACCTGATAAATATTATTTAGCAGGAGCAGCTGTTGCAGCTGTATCTTTTTTAGTAGTGTCCATTGCAGCAGCAGCAGCAGCAGCTGAATCAGCAGCAGCTTGAGCAGCTACAGCAGCCAATGAATCAGCAACGCGAGCTGAATCAGCAGCAGCTTTTGCTTTGTCATCATGACCACCGCCGCAAGAAGCAAGAGCAACTACACCGGCAAGAACAGCAGAGAAAAATACTTTTTTCATTTTCGTTTTTTTTAAGTTGTTACAACGGCACAAATGTAAAAAAAACTTAAACGCAACAAACGATTTTCAAAAAAAATGTTAAAATATTTTAATATTTATTTTATTATACTGATAATCTTAGCTTTAAGAATTAATAACGGCATGAAGTGAATAAAAAAACGAATCCAATACCTCTATATGTTTGTGATTAATAGCCTTTGTTTATTTTTGCACCCATCAACTAAAATTTAAAAACATGAAAAAAATTCTTTTTGCATTCCTAACTGCCGGAATGTTTGTTTTTTCGTCTTGTGCAGACGAATGTAAAGATGTTACCTGTGAAAACGGTGGCACTTGTAATGAAGGTGTTTGCGAATGTCCTGCTGGTTATGTAGGAGATTTGTGTGAAACAAAAGAAAACGAAAAATTCGTTGGCAGTTGGAAATACAATGAATCTTGTGATGGTGCTGTAGTAACTGATTTTCCAGTAGCAATTACAGAAGCGTCAAGTTCTCCATCAAAAATTGCTATGAGCGGATTTGGAGGTTTCCAGTGTTCTGGTGCTAATATTATTGTAGAGGCTACTGTTTCTGGCAACGATATTACCTTGTCGGCTAACCAATCTTTCTGCAGTGGTGGACTTACAATCAATTCCGGAACTGGTTCAATAAATGCTTCTGGTAATTCAATTTCCTTCTCATATTCATACACATTTAACGGAACTCCAGGAAATTGTTCTGGTACTTACACTAAAATCTAAATCGAATTTATTCGAATAAAAAAGCCGGTTCAATTTGACCGGCTTTTTTTGTACCTGCTATTTTACATTGGTATATCCCGTTTATTTAATCAAATATTACGTTAGCTTTTTCCACGTAATCAAAAATATCAGGCGTAAATGCGATGTGTTTGCCAGCGAGAATAAAAAAAAGCCGCTATAAGCGGCTTTCTTTTTTGAATATTCTGTTTGTTTTACATTGGCTTTCCGCCTTTGGTTACTTTTCCACCACCAGCTGGAGTTTCTGTCTTCTTATCTGACCCACCCATTGATGATCCACCTTTTGTAACCCCAGTTGATCCACCTTTTACCGGCTCTTCCGTTTTAGGAGCTTCGGTTTTCGGTTTAGAACCACCGCCTGAAGATTTTCCACCTTTTGTTTTAGAAGCAGCAGCTTCAGCCTCAGTAGCAGCAGCTACAGCAGCTAAAGAATCAGCCATACGCGCTGAGTCTGCAGCAGCCTGAGCTTTGGCAGCAGCTTCAACTTGTGCTAGTGAATCGGCAACGCGCGCTGAATCGGCCGCTGCTTTTGCCTTATCGGCATCGGCGTTACCGCCGCAAGATGCCAACAGTACCGCACCGGCTGCAAGCATCGCAATTGTTACTTTTTTCATTTTTAATTGTTTTTCAGTTTGAAACACAAAATTATATAAATTATTGTATTGCTTACGATACAACTTATTAACCTAAAAATGTTGTTAACAGCGCAGAATTACAATTACGAGTGGGGTTAATCGCAAAGCGCTAGTTAGCGCTTAACTACCTGACTGAGTTGCTTTATGAATGATTCGTCAATTTTAATGTATTCAAGCATTCGATTCGACTTCTGGTTCAGCAATTCAAACTTCGCAAAAAGCTGGGTGATTTTTTGATCAACCTGTCGGGCAGAGGAACTCATCTGCAATGAAAGAATCTTATAGAACACAAGCGCATTTTCATACCCCATGTCATCTTCAATTTCGCGAATCTTCCGCGTAACAGACCGCAGTAATGATGTAGCCGGATCGTATTTATTGATCATCGAATAATTCAATGCCAGTAAAAGCTTAACCTCAATTTCAGTATGGGGATAGTTCTTAAAACTCACATCGTTTATTAAGGCATTCAATACCTGCACTGCCTCCTGATATTTCTTGGCATAGAAAGCAGATGCCGCGATGTACTTTGTGTAGTTAATATAATTGGGAATATCGTTTTTATCGGGCTCGTAGGTACCTAAAGCCATTTTATTGAATTCATACAAATCGGCCTCTGTCCCCAATTCAATATGGCGCTCAATTTTTGAAATCAAAAACTTTGTGGTAAACGCACAATGGTTAAATAGAAGGAAAGATGGAATTTTCTTGTCTAAAACATCAAAATAACGAGCTTCCTTTTTCGGCAGGTTTAACTTGTGATAGTACTCAAAAGCAAGGAAATTATATACCATTTGAAGGAATTGGTAATTAGTATCCTTGTTGTATGTGCTAAATACTTTTTCCATTTTAAGCAGCACATCTTCGATTGGCTCATCATCGCGTATTGCATCCTGATTGGGAATGTAAAGTGCAAAAGAAACATCCACAATACTTTTATAAATCTGCAAGTGATGTGAATCATACAGACTACAGATATTCGACATCTCCTGCTTTACCAATGCCAAAAAATCAATCTGCGCTTTATTACGAGAAACGTAATAATCGCCCAGGGTTTTCATGAATGTATTGAGCAAATCTTCGGCTTTGTCGAGCGCAATTGTATACGCTAAATGCCTGTTGTATGCTTGTGTGTATTCGTAGTACTTAGGCGAATGAATATGCAGTTTTTTCAATGCATTATAAACCGACGACAATTCATAAGGCATATCGTAATTCTGCAATTCAGATTCGAGTTTGGTAAGAATTGCAATCGCCGTATCGCGGTGTGTGTCATAGATAAGTGTTGGAATATTTGCCACCTTGCGTAACAGGTCGATTATGGGCGTCGACATGTTGTTGGTGAGAAAATCCTGAATCTTGTCAAACAGGCGCGATTTTAATGTGTAATAAGCCGAGATGTTAACTTGCAACATCCCCTGAATTTCATCGTCGGTATATTTATTTTCGCGATACAACTGCAGAAGCCGAAGATATTTGTCTGCCTTGGTTTCAACGAATTGTTTGCACAGGGCTTCATATTCTTCTTCCTTTAACTGCAGGACAATGCTCTTGAACTTAATCATACTTCGCCTTTTGGGTTCGAATATAGACGAATTCTGAAACTAAACCTTCAGATTTTATTAATTTTCATCAACAGTGTTCGTCACAGAGCCTGGAACAGTTTTTACAACCTCCCAGCT
Organism: uncultured Chitinophaga sp.; assembly: GCA_964627105.1. GTDB lineage: Bacteria > Bacteroidota > Bacteroidia > M30B66 > M30B66 > CAMCXT01. The sequence continues at coordinate 9,204 of CAZVHF010000048.1, read as the reverse complement.
TCCATCTTCCGTTTCGCGTTCAATCATATAGAAACCAACCCCATGTGCACCCCAGCTTTCATAAGGTGTCCACGATAAATTAAAGTGTAAATCATCGGCGGCTTCAACCTCAAGTACTATGTTTTCGCTGGTCTGTCCTTCTATTCCCAATTGATTGCAACTATTGGTAGCCATAACTGCATAATAGTATTTATGCTTATGTACGTTTACCTGATGATCTAAGAATTCTGTCTGAAACTCAGGTAATGTAGCTATAAGGACGAAATTCACATTATCAGTCGAACGGTAAATTCGATAACCAGTTACTTTATCGCCCATAACCTGTGGAACGGTCCATTCAGTAAGAATAGATTCATCATTCACAACCGTAGAGCGGGTTAAATCAACCTTTTGGTTGGCAAACAGGTTCTGAATTGGAGCGCAGATATCGTAATCTGAGTTCGATTCAACATGCAATTGTCCATTCAGTGCCTCTGCAATAACAAAATAACGGTATGGTTCTGAACAATATACTGTGCTGTCGATAAAGTGTGTTGAGTCGCCAGAAACAGTACCTAAATCTGTAGGAAGTGATCCGTCGGCGTTCGCTCTGAAAATGCGATAGGTTTGAGGCAACTTCCCTATGTAAGGCGTCCAGTTTACATCGATTGTATTGTTTTCGAGTGTTAACACTTCGATATTCACGGTACAGTGTTCAATCAAATCTTCGGTATTTACAGAATATCCACAACGGTCGCGCGTTTCGAGTCGATAACAATATACATTATCAAATGTATTGAGTGATGTACTTTCGAACGATAAAATGTGCGCATCGGTAATTGAAGTTAACAGCACCCATTCTTCGGTACCTTGCAAACGTTGATAAAGCTCATACGAACCAAAATCAGGTGCGGTAGATTCTTCCCATTCAATCAAAACCGTTTGAGGGCCCGCTACTGTAACGCGAAGAATAGGAGTAACGGGAGCCGGAAGCGTGTCATAAACCTGCACCAATGAAGGAATCAACAAGGTATCGGCACAACCATTTGCATTCATAACCTGAAGTTCAACAGAATAGAATCCGGGATTGTAATATACTTCGGTAGGATTTATTTCGGCTGTTTCGGTACCATTGCCCATAATCCAAGTGTAAGTAGGATTTTCGGTTTGGTATGACGTGTTGCTAAAGCTTACTGAAAGTGGTGTACAACCTTCGGCATGGTCAATATTAAAACCTGCAACTGGTACCATTAAAGAAGTAAATCCATCAACTAAGGCAGTATCGCTGCAACCAAACTCTGTAGTTGCAATAAGTTCAACAGAATAAACGCCATTCTGATTAAATGTAAACGAAGGATTTTCGAGTGTGCTGGTGCCCAATGAACCAAAATCCCATACATACGTGCTTGCGCCTTCAGAAGTGTTCGTAAATTGTGTCTGCAGTGGATTACATGCTATCATTCGGTCGGCAGTAAATGCAGCGCTTGGGAAAGGATGAATAGCGATAGGTGCAGGAATCGTATAGAACGCGCTACAACCCAATGTATCCTGAGAAAATAAGGTAATTACGTAGCTGCCCGTGTCGGAGTAAGTAAAGGTCGGATTCTGCTCGTTGCTGGTAGAACCTTCGCCAAAGTTCCACTCCCACTCTACCGCTCCATTTGAAAGATCTGTAAATTGAACTGTTGCTCCAATACAGTTATTCTGAGAAGATACACTAAACGATGTTCCAGGTCCAAGTACAGTAACAAATTCCGGCATAAACAAGGTGTCTGTACATCCAGATGCAGCCGTTACAACGAGTAACACATCGTAAACCCCTGGATTTTCATATAGTTTTACAGGATGTTGAACGGTTGAAGAAGATCCATCGCCAAACTCCCAGTACCAGGCAACAGCCTCCTCAGAGTTATCATAAAATTCAACTACTGAAGGCGCACAATTAGCAGGTGTGGGAGAACTAAAGTTGGCTGTTGGTCCATTGACGTAAATAGGAACCACCATGGATACCGTATCGCGGCAATTGTCTTCTGTTGTAACAATTAATGTAGCCGTGTAATTCCCATCTGCTGTATAAACGTGCGACACATTAGAGCCGTTTCCTGTTGCTCCATCACCAAAATTCCATTCCCAGTCAACCATACCATCGAGTGTTCCAGAAAATTCAACATGCAGCGGATTGCAGAATCCGGTGTATTCGGCTTCGATTTGTGGGTCGAGCAGCTCGAGTCCGATTTGCGTAGTAGAATCAACGCAACCATGAATAGTGGTTATAGTAAGCGAAAATGAATCGGCAGGCTCGGTAACAAAGTCGATCGTCGGATTTTCGAGTGTTGAGGTAATTCCATTTCCGAAATCCCAATTCCAGCTTACAGCATCGGTACTCGTAGGGTTGAATGTAGCTTGGATTGGAAGGCAAATACCGCTTTGGTCGATGCTAAAAGCAGCATCGGCTCCGTGGACAGTAATTAGCGAATCAAATAAGGTTTGTACCACACATCCCGGCACTAACGAACTGGTTACTCGTTGATAAAACCCATATATTCCGGGTTGGGTGTAGGTTTTATTAACCGGATTGACATATGCGCTCCCGTTCCATGCTGCAAGGTTCCAAGTTCCATCGCTATGAAACCAAGCAACCTGCGACACATTTGGAGTTACGTTAGCCAGCGCAAAAGTGTGCGGTGCGCAGCCTTCAAAATCAGCATCAGTGCTATATGCAGGAACCGGATTTGCAAAAACTACCTGGGTTGGTAATTCAAATTCATTTACACAACCCAAGGCACTTGTGTAAGTGAGGGACACCTGATAAGTTCCTTCTTGAAGATAATAATGAAATGGGCTTGCTTCAGTAGATGTGGTTCCATCACCAAAATTCCATAGAAAAGAATAGCCTGGATTGGAAGCAAAATTATTTACAAACTGAATGGTATCGTTGCAGACAGCAGACGGATAAATTATAGTTGGTATTGCCTCACCTGGCAAAGCACTCTGCATTGCATTGGTAACACAACCCAATGTATCGGTGTATTGAAGTGTTACAAGGTAAGACGAGTTAACGTGCTCTATCATATGAGTTAAGCTCAACTCGGTCGACTCAAAGCCGTCGCCAAATGTCCAGATTAGCTCATCAACTAATCCCGGATTTTCAACGCTAACAGTGATTTCGGCATTGCTGCAAGCCTCAACTACCGACACATTAAACTCGGGTGCTCCACCACCAACCAAAATGGTTTGCGGATAACTAAACGTATCGACACCATATGGAGTATTGGCGATATAGGTTACATTGAAAATCCCGGGCTCGGTAAACTGATGAATCGGCATGGTTTCGGTTGAAATTGTACCATCACCTAAATTCCAGCTAATAACCTGATGTGTAGTATCTTGTCTGAAGAAATAGATTGTAGCAGGCGCGCAAACGATCATTGGCTCTACTTGAACAGCAGCACCATTTGTAGTACTCCCGCCTGAAGCAGATTCCTGATTCTGAGCAATGGCTTCATCGGCAAAGGCAGTTCCAGTGCTAGTTACCGTGCACTCTGCTGTGGTAATTGTTAAGGTAACAGCATAATCGCCATCCACCTGATAAATGTGCACAGGGTTTTCTTCTGTAGAGGTTGTTCCATCACCAAAATTCCACAGCCAACCTGTTGCATTTGGATTCAGACTTTGGAATGATACAGAAACCGGAAATTCATCCTGTGGATCATAGTAGCTTGTGAAATTTGCCTGCATCGATGCGAAATTCACAGAGTTGAATCCAACATACGAATAAGTACATCCTAATTCTGTAACTACATTCAAACTTACATGGTGAACATTGTTGTTCGGATACGTATGCGTTGGGATTGCCTCAGTAGAAGTTGTACCATCACCAAAATCCCATAGGTATGTCGCTACATTGGTGGTATCGACATGAAAGGTTACCGGAAAAGGTGGACAAGCATCGTAAGTTGTTGTAAAAATGGGCACTTCACCTTCGATATGAATTTCCTGATAAACCGGATAACTCTGCATACACGAACTTCCATTATCAATCACCAGCGATACAATATAATCGCCTGGTTCACTATAAACATGGTTAGGCGATAATTCTGTGGAAGTTGTACCATCGCCAAAATCCCATACGAACGATTCAGCATTAAAATTAACTGCGCTAAACGATGCCGTAAATGGCGCACATGCATAAATCGGAGCGGGTGCAGTGTAAGGCACTACCTCATAGGCTACATCTAACAAATCCTCCATAATCAACGTATCGCGACAACCTGCTCCGTTTATCGCAACAAGCATTACGTCATAATTCCCTAACTGAGAAATAGAAACGTTAGGATTTGCCTGTGAACTTGTAGCGCCATTTCCAAAACTCCAAAAATAACTTGTTGCACCGGTTGATGTGTTGCTGAACTGCGTATACAAAGGTGGGCAACCGGCTGTATCTGAAGCTGTAAACGATGCCACAGGACCGGTAACGTTTACACTGTTAGGCATATTAACCTGATGAGTGCATCCATGCTGATTGGTAGCAACTAAACTAACATTGTGCATGCCCGGAACTGTAAATGTAGGAGTCGGTTCAAAAACCGCTGAATTCCCTCCTTCCGAAAAAATCCAATTATACGTTGTTGCACCAGTTGAATTGTTGTCGAGTGTAATAGTTAAGGGAGCACAACCTGTTGCATTTGAAATCGAAAAAGCAGCTGTTGGCTTTGGGTGAACCGTAATTAAATTGTTTTGGGCTGCAGAATACACACACCCGTTAGGCATAGTTATCTGAAGTGTAACATTGTATTGACCGGCATTAGCATATGAGGCATTGAACGTGCTTGCTTGCGATTGTTGGCTATTACCAAAATTCCACTGGTAAGTTGAAGCCCCAAGATTAGGCGTTGTTGCGAAATTCACAACTAGTGGCTGACATCCACTCGTAACACTTGGCGTAATGGCTGGTGTAATGGCTGGATGAACTGTGATAAGATTGGATTGCACGATTGTATCGTAACATCCAAATCCGTTACCCGCTATAAGGGTAATAGAATACGTACCTGCAGTGGTGTAACTTTTCGAAGGATTAGCTTGCACAGATCCTGTTCCGTCGCCAAAATTCCATTGATATGTAGAAGCCCCACTCGATTGATTTGAAAATTGAATTGGACTGCCGGGCTGACAAACTGAAGTAATGTTTGAAGTAAAGGCGGCGGTAGGTACTGGATTTACAGCGATTGATTGATTTAAAGTATAAACCGTCTGACACCCAACTGAATTTGTCGCTAAAAGACTTACTGAATAATCGCCAGGGGTATTGTAAATTTTTACCGGATTTACCTGCAGTGATGATGTTCCATCGTCGAAATCCCAAAAATAAGAAACGGCTCCCGAACTAGTATTGGTAAACTGAAATGCCGTCTGATCATCGCATCCATTGGTAGAGGAAACGTTGAAAGAAGCAGTTGGCCCTGGCAAGGCCGATATTGACATTGAATGGGTACTGGTTTGTCCCGACGCCGATGTTGCCGTTAAAACTACAGTGTAGCTACCGGGATTAATAAATACGTTTTGTGGATTTGTTAAAACCGAGAAATTTCCGTTGCCGAAATTCCAGTGATACGATACAGCACCGGTAGATGTGTTTGTAAAGTTAACACTGAAAGGTGCGCAACCCTCATTTGCAACTACAGTAAAACCGGCAGTTGGTGCTTGGGCTTGAGATACCGAAACCAGAAAAAATGGAGACCAGAAAAACAAGTTAGCCGGTGAAACGCGATTTAATAAGTAGGAGTAAATCATATGCTGCATTTTTAATGGGTTGGGAGTGCTTTTTATTATATGATTATTCAATTGTACCATCTGCAACAAGCGTTACAGTTCCATTTTCTTCAGGCAGTGGCTTACCATCGACACTTACCGCATTTACCGTGTAAACGAAAACATCTGTATTTGTTATCGCATTCCCTTTATAAGTCCCGTCCCAGGTATCATTCAATTTATCAGACTCGTACACTAATTCTCCCCAACGATTGTAGATTTTCATTTTAAGCGAAATAATATTTTTACCCTTCGCACCAAAAGCATCATTTACGCCATCTCCATCGGGCGTAAAGGCAGAAGGAATGTAAAGCGTCGATTTTGGGAATGCATCAGCCGTATTAGACAGACTGGTGATCTCGGTATTGTAAGACTTAAAAGCAGTTACTCTGTAACGACGTTTGCCATCGGGTGCTTCTTGTCCTTTCAATGCACCAACTAACAAAACAAAAGCGAGGGCTAAAACGATTCGGGGAAATTTAACAGGCTTCATAATTTTCTGCTTTCTGATTACACTACAATATTACTCTGCTCGGCTAAGGCAGGTTGTCCATAGCGCACTGCTGTACTTACAGATGACAAGAAATGTTAAAACCGAACAAAAAAATCGAGACCGCATTGATATATATACCTGATTTACTGCTGCTTTACAAATTAGGCAGCAACTAAAACATAGTGTAAGAAACAGTCGAAACCTGCATTTTGGCACACTTTAATTCCAACCAGATGTGGTTAATTATTTTAGCGTTCGATGCTAAATGCTGAAACTTAATTTTTCGATATCAGAATCTTGAAACACAGATAATTTATAAATTGCCGCTTCGATGAAAAAACCCGTTGTTCATCTTTTTACGCGCCAAGCTGAATCTGCAGAAATCAATGCAATAACTGAATCTTTATCCGAATTCAGTATTCAAACTCATTCATTCCAGGATGTAAAGCAATCCTTACAACAGGGCGATATCATTCTGCTGCCGATTTTAAATAATTTTGAAGAAGCAATACGCATTTCGGCAGAGTTGCGACTAAGAAATCAGGGCTCACAGTTGATTCTTATCGGTGATTCAATTCCACCACTCGTTTCATTTCATTGTAAAGCTGCAATGGTTTTGCGATTTGATGACTTACATCTTTTGAAAGAGGTTTATTCAGAATTAATGCACTCCAATGCGCATGTTTCAAATTTTGGTGCAATGCAAGAGCTGCAATCAAAAAACCAAGAACTTGAAAAAATCAATTTTGAGCTCGATCGCTTTGTTTATTCTGCTTCTCACGATTTGCGCTCACCATTAACTTCGGTTTTGGGTTTACTTTACCTCCTTCGGAACGAAACGAACACTTCGGAAACAATACGCTATGTTGATTTGATGGAAGAAAGCATACTGAAGCTCGACAACATCATTCGCGACATTGTTGCCTATTCCCGAAATAACCGAACGCTCGTTAATATTGAAAAAGTAGAGATAAAAGAGGTAATCAAAGATATCAGTGCAGGTTTGAGGTATCTCGAATCGGATGAGGTTATTCTAAAAGAAATCATACATATCGAGGAACCGGCCAGTATTCAAACAGACAGAACACGGATTCAAATTATCCTAAATAATCTAATATCCAATTCGATTAAATACCGACACCCCAACAGGAAACCACAGATTTTTATTACCTGCAACACAAATCCGAACAATTCAATTGTTGTTGTTAAAGACAATGGAATTGGAATAAAGGAGGAACATCTCGGAAAAATATTTGAAATGTTTTACCGAACAAGCGATAAAAGCAGTGGTTCAGGTCTTGGACTTTATATCGTTAACGAAACGATTAAAAAGTTAGGGGGAAAAGTTGAAGTAAACTCACAAATTAATTTAGGTACCACGTTTACCCTCACAATTCCAATAAGCGAAAGCGTCCTTCAATAATAGTATTTCCTATGACTCCATTTAAACATATTGTATTAGTTGAAGATAACCCCATTGATGTTTTTATCAATACGAAAGTTATTGAACAGGCCAATTTAGGGAACGTGATTCACTCGTTTCCATCTGCCAGACCCGCATTGGATTACATTAAAGATAGCGACGAAAAAAACCTAGAACTTCCAGATCTTATTATTCTCGATATACGTATGCCCGATATGGATGGATTTGATTTCTTGAATGAATTCAATCAATTCTCGGACACTATTACGCAAGAAATAAAAATTCTTATGCTTTCGAGTTCAATTGACCCAGAAGACGAAGCCAAAGCAAAATCATATACCGCTGTTGTTGATTTTATTTGCAAACCATTAACACGTGATAAATTGCTGTCAGTTAACTTTAGCAGGTAGCGAATACCTTGCTATTTAAGTTCAAACGAGCATTTTCCGATTTGAACGCCTTCAGCATAAATTTCAACGTTGTAGTTTCCGGGATTCAATGTTTCGTTTGAAACCAAATCCTTGTTCATACAAAGTTGCATCACCTTATTATCGTAGAAAATCTCTTTCTTAATACTGTATGATATTTCGCTACCGTTTAACAACGTAATGTTAGATCGGTCTCCACTTGTAAAGGTTTTTCCGGATGGATCTTTAATAACCGCATAAATTATTTTCTCTTGTTTGTCGGCAATTTGATTATCGAGAACGGTAAAACAAACGCGAATGCGATCTGCCTTACTGGCTTTGGTAGTAGGCTTCTCTTTGGTCTTATCGCTGTTAAGCTTTACGGCATCTGCATATACTTCATATGTTTTAAGACGTTTTGCAATATCAACGGTTTTAACGAGTTTGCCATTTTCATCAGTCAATTTTGTGTTCTGCGCATTCAACTCCTCCACTTGTTTTGCCACTTTGAAGTTTTCGTCTGTTAGTTCCTGATTTTTCGCCTTTAACTCCAGAATAATGGCCTCGTTTTCATCGTATGCTTGTTGAAGTTCTTCCAATCGTGCACGCAAATTTTTTCCGCCAGGGCTTTGAACCGTGCCGCCTGCCGCTTTCAATTTTTCATAATCCCGCATCAAGGCAATTACCTTATCCTGTTCCTGCTTCAGTTCCGAACGCAATCCCTCATGAGCCAGCATCAAGCTATCGTATTTAGCTGTTAATTCTTGAAGCTGACTTCTGTACTCATCAATTTCTTTATTGGCTTTCTCTTGTTTTTGCTTAAAATCTTGGTTTTCGGCTTTCAGTCCGTTCAGTTGAACATACAAATAACCTGATAGTGCCGACATTGCTGCCAACAAGCCAATCAGAATAATAAGAATCAAACCTCTTCCTTTGTTTTTGGATTGTGTTTCGTTGTTGAGGTTTTCTACTGAACTTTCCATAATATACGCGTATTCTTGATGTTGAATGTATTTCGTGCGCAAAGATATTTTTTTTGTAATCGATACACTAAATTGTTTGTAATTCATTAATTTAGTTCAAAACTTTTAAAC
>CAZVHF010000047.1:0-14778 GCA_964627105.1 uncultured Chitinophaga sp. | reverse complement strand
GTGGTAGGTTCGCCGTATTGGCCTGCATCGGGATTGAAATACATTTTAACCAAAGGTGATTGGCCCCATGCGTGGTTAAATACAACATCCGATAGAACAGCAATACCGCGGGCATGGCAGCTATCTACGAGTCGTTTCAATTCGTTTGCAGGTCCATAATACTTATCGACCGCACTACAGAAGTTGGGTGCATAACCCCAGCTTTCGTTTCCATCAAACTCGGCAACAGGCATAAGTTCAATCGCATTAATGCCCAAGTCATCCAAATAAGGCAGTTTCTCAATTACTGAGGCAAAGGTGCGCTCTTCGGTGAAATCGCGGACCAACAATTCGTAAACAACGAGATCTTCCTTGGGCGGTTTGGTGTAGGTATACGAATTATCCCATTGATAAACATCAGGTCGGGTTTGCAGAACACCAACAATTCCCTCGGTTATTCCATTTGGATAATCGATGAGGTTAGGGTATTTCTCTTCGCTAATCCACGGATCGTTCCAGGGGTCGAGAATTTTTGTGCAGTATGGATCCGTTACACGCAATCCTTCCCAATCGATGTGATATTGAAAGCGGTATTCGCGGTTGGGGTCGAGGTTTGGAATATTCACCCAAAAGTACTGGCCATCGGGCGTTTTATTCATGAGGTGTTCGGGCCGGTAAGTCCAATTGTTGAAATCGCCAAGCACATAAATAAATTCTTTGTAAGGCGCACGCAGTTGTAGGTAGGCCGTATTTTCGTCGGTGTAGGTTATGCCTTCCTGAGCATTGGCCGGCAGGCTTGCAATATTTGTTCCCGCATATTTTGTAACATACAAGGTATCGAGCACTATTCCCGCTCCATTATTGGCAGAAAAGATTAAAGTGTGCAAACCACCCGAAAGACTCGACGTATTTACAGTATAGTTAAGTACTGTTGAATTGGTTTGGTTGGCAACAGATGCTCCGTCGATTGTGAATTCAAGAATAGAGGGTGCGGAGCTTTGTCCTGTAAATTGAATAGTTTGGTTGTTGTTGACCAACAAAGAAGTTTGCGGGTGAGATGTAATGGCAGCTGCAAAAGCACTGGTTGAAAGCTCGACAAATATATCGCCATTCGTGCTGGTTTTGCCTTCCAATGATCCTGTTGCATTTCGAAACACGAGGCAGAGCTTTGAAATGGTTGCATTGCCGGGAATTTGTTGCGATGCATTGTTATTAGCTTGGAACCATTCGCGAATGGATGGATTTAATGAAAGTGTGTATTGATCAGTGTTTCCGATACGCGTCATAGCCGTTCGGTTATCCACAGTTCCCCAATTACCTACTACGTATTGCCAGTTTTGACCATTTACAGTTATGCCCATGTGCGCATAAACTACCGTACCTACAGGTAAGTTTGAAAGTTGACCGTTGCCCTCATCAGCATTATATGTAATAGTTACCGAGCTCGATCCATTGGCAAATGGCGGGTTGAGGGTAACAATGGCTTGAGCAATTGAAAATTGAGCTAAAAAGCTAAAAAGAACAACATAGAGTAATCGTTTCATGGCACCTATCGTTTTGTGTATGTTGGAGAATACGAAATTAGTGGTTGAGTGTAAATTTAACACTAAAGAAATAAAATATTCAGCAAAAAAACACTTAAAATAATGATATACAATCATATAAAATATCAGTCCGACTTACGTCTATGACATAAGCCGCATACTCGTTAACAAAATGAACATTTCATTGTTTACATTTTATGTTGTATTTATTAATCTATAAATGTGTTATTTAAGACGCTTAGCGTTACTCAGACACTTATTCGCTGTGATTTAATTGGAGGTAAATTTTACATTTGTTTGAACTAAACTTTACTCAAATGAAAAGACAATTACTTTTTTCAATGTTAATCGGTGGCGCTCTGGGATCGCTTGTGGCCCAGCAGGAGGTGACTTTCACTGTGAACATGCAGAACCAAACCGTACCAGCAGAAGGTGTTCACGTAGCAGGAAACTGGCAATCGGAAGCAGGTTTGCCGAACGACTGGGAACCTAACACAGCAACAATGGCAGACGATGATGGGGATGGTATTTATTCATACACTTGTACACTTCCTGATGGTGTGTATGAATATAAATTCGTTAACGGTAATGCTTGGGGATCAGACGAAACTCAAATTCCGGCAGTCTGCCAGGTTGGTGGTGGTAACTCTAACCGCTTTTTTGTGGTAGATGGTGTTTCTCCGGCAATGCCTGCTGTTGCTTTCAATGGTTCTTCTGCTGTTGACGCTGGTGTTATTTTCAAGCCAATGCGTTTTACGGTTGATATGCCTTCATCTGTTACGATTGACCCAACCGGTGTGTTTGTAACAGGTTCCTTCATGAATGAATTTACAAATGATATTTTGACTGATTGGTTAGATAAAATTAAATTGTATGATATCAATGGAGGTGATGGCATGGCGAATTATACCGGCCTTGTTTATTATCCTGAAGGCGTAACGGGCACATTCGATTATGGATTCTTTAATGGGGCTTCACAAGAAAACGTGCCAACTGCATGTCAGGGCCAGACTTTTGGAACCCGTTCCTTTACCCTTGAAGCAACGTCTGAATTAATGCCTAAGTTCTGCTTTTCATCGTGTGATGAAAGTTGTGTAACGCTTCCAACATTTAACGCAACGATTAACATCGATATGCGCTACAACTGCGGTTTTGATGTAAATTCAAACGACTCTGTTGACGTTGCCGGTACCTTTAATAATTACCAGGGTGGTCCCGCTTATTTGCTTTCAGATGCCGACAATGACGGAATTTATTCGATTACTCTCCCGCTTCAGGCAGGTGAGTTCCAGTTTAAAGCACGTATTATCCGTAATGGAAATTTTTCAGGTGGCTGGGAAGGCGGAAGCAATACCGTTGTGATGCTTCAATCAGATACTTCACTTGCTGCACGCTGTTTCGGACTTCCTTCGGGAGAGTGTACGCCGATTCCTCCTCCATCTAACATTACATTCCGTGTCGATATGACCGACGAAACTCCGGCCGCTACAATTTATGTAATGGGTGATTTCACTACTCCTCCATACCAGGGTGGTGCCATACCGATGACGTTGGTAGGTGCAGGTATTTATGAAGCTACTGTAAACGGCATTTGCCCGGGTAAAATCAACTATAAATACGTTAATGGTCCTACAACTGCCTCATCTAACGAAGAATCATTCCCTGACTCAACAGACAGAGATTGTGTAGAACCTAACGGAATCGGCGGCTTCAACCGTTTTTACATTCGCACAAGTGCTGATCCGGTAACATTGAGTTATAAATTTAATACATGTGTAGGAAGCAGCTCTACTGGTAATGAAAATATCGTTGCTAGCAAAGCAGAGGTATTTCCTAATCCGGCTCAGAACACTCTGAATATTCGTTTTGCTAATGCGTCTGCGCATACCGTTGAATTATTTGATCTTACAGGACGTGTAGTAAATACAGTTTTAAACGCTCGTAATTCAGTTGTTATTCAGCGTGGAGATTTGTCAAATGGGATATACATCGCCCGCATTACTTCTGTTAATGGAAGCAGCGAACTCGTAAAAGTACAGTTCAACTAATTCTAATAAATAACTTTAAGAGGTCATTTCTACAAGAAATGGCCTCTTTTCATTTAAGAAAGTCTCTTAATAAATTAGAATTATCGAGGTCTAGCGCGGCAGATTCGTCTTTCGCGCTTTTTTATTGCATAAACAAATACACAGCAGCACCTGCAACATATCCAAGCAAGGCAATGAAGCTTATCTTCTTGAGATACCAAATGAAGTCAATCTTTTCAATGCCCATCACCGCAACACCGGCGGCAGAGCCAATAATCAGCAAACTTCCGCCTGTACCGGCACAATAAGCGATAAACTCCCAGAGGGCTGAATCTTGTGGAAAAACCGTTAAATCGTACATCGCCATAGTTGCTGCAACCAGCGGAACGTTATCAACAATGGCAGAAAGAATCCCGATGCAAAAAACAATGAGGCTCTGATTTCCAATGGCCTGGTCCATAGCTTTCGATAAACCTTCCAGAATGTGCAAGGATTCTAAAACGCCAACCGCCAAAAGAATTCCCAAGAAAAATAAAATGCTCGGCATGTCGATTTTCATCAAAGCAGATGAGGCCGAATAGCGCGTACGTAATTCATCATCTTTCTTTCGGTGCAGTATATCGGCAACAAGCCACAACAAGCCGAGCACGAGTAAAATCCCGGTGTAGGGAGGCAAATGTGTTAATTGCTTAAATACCGGAACGAACAACAATCCCCCGATACCCAAAACGAAAATCAGCATATTTTCCTTTCCCAACTGATTCTGCGGAATTGGTGTAAGTGAACCCGCCAATTGTTTCTTTTCAAAAAGCGAAACGTAAGTAAGCGGAACCAGCAGGCATACCAAACTGGGCAGAAATAAGCGCACAATAATATTCGAAGCCGAAATTTGCCCCCCTATCCAAAGCATCGTTGTCGTAACATCGCCAATAGGCGACCAAGCTCCACCAGCGTTTGCAGCAATAACAATCATTCCTGCAAAAAACAGGCGCTGCTGTTTGTCATCAACCAATTTTCGGGTGAGCGAAACCATTACGATGGCTGTTGTGAGGTTATCGAGCACTGCCGAAAGAAAAAACGAAAGCACTGCAATAATCCAAAGCAACTTTATCTTGTTTCGTGTTTTAATGCGGTTGGTGATGGCATTGAATCCATCGTGGGCATCAATGATTTCAACAATCGTCATAGCACCCATTAAAAAGAACAAGATTTCGGAAATCGCTTCGATGTGATGTGCCAGTTCTTCGGCAATAGGATGATCCGGAAATCCGACGCGGTATAAAGTCCACAGCAATAAACCCATAAATAGCGCCGCACCGGTTTTGTTAATCTTAAGAGGATGCTCAAACGCAATGGCCAGATAGCCCAGAATAAAAATTAATACGATAATCTGCTCCATAATCGGAATTATTTTGGGACAATAAAGCGACCCGAAATGAAATACGAATTTGAAGAAACTCCATGAATGCGATCAGAGCCTGCATATGCATAACCACTATCAGAAACATAGGTCCAGTTTTCAGTATGCGTAGTAAGTGTTGATGTTTCAACAATGCGACACTCAAGCCGCTGAATATTCCCCATCGCATTTTCAGAAATTCTCACTTCTACTGCACCGCTCATTTCTTCAGGTAAAACATAACACGTGGTGCTAAGCGAATCGGAAAATTCTTTTGTTACTTGATATTTCCCTAAAAGTGCAGGAACATTTAGATTCACTTTTCGGAAAAGCTTGAATTCACGATTCCAATCGGGTTGATGCATACGAATTGAATCACTTTTATCCGAAACGCTCGTGCTTTTGACCAATTCTATCTGCGACGATTTTAAACGCATAGCTTCCGAATCGAAAAAAGCAGGTACATCAAAATACGATTCGGCACGGTATTCCTTTTCGGGCTGCTTGCATGCACAAAACAGCAATAAGGACGCAAATATGCCGAATGCCGACTTCAATTAGAAGTTAAATTGAATTCCTTGAGCGAGTGGTAATTGCGTACCATAATTGATGGTGTTTGTTTGGCGACGCATGTATGCTTTCCAGGCATCCGAGCCCGATTCGCGACCGCCGCCGGTTTCTTTTTCGCCACCAAATGCACCGCCAATTTCTGCGCCTGATGTACCGATGTTAACATTGGCAATTCCGCAATCAGAACCTGCTGCCGAAAGGAAGGCTTCCATTTCGCGCATGTTGGTGGTGAAGATGGAAGATGAAAGTCCTTGCGGAACGCCATTTTGCAATTCAATCGCTTCTTCGATGTTCGAATACTTGATGATGTATAAAATCGGCGCGAAGGTTTCTTCCTGCACAATATGATAGTGATTCTCGGCTTCGATGATGCAAGGCTTCACATAGCAACCACTTTCGTAGCCTTCGCCCTGCATAACGCCACCTTCGACAAGCACTTTACCTCCTTCTTGTTTTGCCTTGGCAATGGCATTGAGATAATCTTCAACCGCTTTGGTGTCGATCAGCGGACCCACATGGTTATGCTGATCCAGTGGATTTCCGATATTAAGCTGACTATATGCACCTTTCAACACATCGCATACTTTGGCATAAATGCTTTCGTGCACGATAAGGCGGCGTGTAGAGGTGCAGCGCTGACCGGCTGTTCCAACGGCTCCGAACACCGAACCCACTAAGACCATTTTCAAATCGGCATCGGGTGTAACAATGATGGCATTGTTGCCACCGAGTTCGAGAATGGTTTTACCAAAACGTTCGGCAACCGATTTCGAAACATGACGACCGATGCGTGTTGACCCGGTAAACGAAACAAGCGGAACACGCTTGTCGTTGTTCATCAAATCGCCAACAGCATTCCCAACCAATAAGCAGGAAACACCTTCGGGCACATTGTTATTTTTAAGTACATCGCGGATGATGTTCTGGCAAGCGATGGCGCAAAGTGGCGTTTTAGAAGAGGGTTTCCAAATGCAGACATCGCCGCAAATCCAGGCAATCATCGAATTCCACGACCAAACGGCAACAGGGAAATTAAAGGCCGAAATGATACCAACGATTCCGAGCGGATGCCATTGTTCGTACATGCGGTGACTTGGACGCTCGCTGTGCATCGTTAAGCCGTACAACTGACGTGAAAGCCCAGTGGCAAAATCGCAGATATCGATCATTTCCTGCACCTCGCCCCAGCCTTCCTGAAGGCTTTTGCCCATTTCGTAAGAAACGAGCCGGCCGAGTGCATCTTTCTTTTCGCGCAGAGCATCACCCATCTGGCGCACAATTTCTCCACGCTTCGGAGCCGGCATGAGGCGCCATACCTTGAATGCTTCGGAAGCCTGCTTCACCACCATTTCGTAATCGAATTCGCTGGCGCATTTAACTCGTGCAATCAGTTTTCCATCAACCGGCGAATACGAATCAATCCATTTACCTGAGCCTTCGTACCATTGTGCTCCGGTAGAAACACCGGTATTTTCGGGCTCAATTCCGAGCGATTTTAAAACGGGTTGAATGTCGATACGACTAAGGCTTGCAGTTTCCATAATTGTGATAAAATTTTGAGCTGCAAAGGTAATAATTAAGTAATCAGACAGGAAAGCGAATTGTACTTATTAGAGGAATAGAGAGACGATTACCGAATTGTTTTCGAACTATTTCTGCTTTGGTTTACAATTGTGTTACAATTCTAAAAACAAAAAAGGGCTGCATTTCTGCAACCCTTTATTTTAGTGGTGGGAGCAACAGGGTTCGAACCTGTGACCCCCTGCTTGTAAGGCAGGTGCTCTGAACCAGCTGAGCTATGCTCCCGTTAATTGGGCTGCAAATATACATCCTTCATTATAAACAACAAATTTTTGAAAGGTATTTTTATAAAAAAGCCGATGACTTTTGTAACATATTGATTATGAAATAAAAATTGTTGTTAGTGTCTCGGATCCCTGTGGACGAACACGCGTATCTTTGCCCGCAATGACGCGTGTAGCAATCGTTAATTACCTCAACACCAAGCCATTTTTGTATGGTATACGCCAGCATGGACTTGATCTCAATACGGAATTCGAATTTCAGTATCATTTTCCATCTAAATGTGCAAAAGCAATTACACAAGGTGATGCCGAAATAGGCTTAATTCCGGTAGCGGTTTTACCCGAACTTTATTCCTACGAAATACTCGGTACCACCTGTATCGGTGCCGATGGTAAAGTTGATTCTGTACTTATCGTAAGCAACGAGCCTTTGGATGAAGTACATACGGTATGGCTTGATTATCAATCGCGCACTTCGGTAGCCTTATGCAAAATTCTTCTCCGCGACTTTTGGAAAAAGCAAGTGATATTTCGCGAGGCCGGGGAAAATTATTTAAATCACATTGGAAAAAATGAAGCTGCCGTCGTAATTGGAGATCGTGCTTTCGATGCGGCAATTCAATTCAAATTTTCATACGATTTGGCTGAAGCCTGGAAGCTATTCACCGGGCTGCCATTTGTATTTGCATTATGGGTTAGTAGAGTTCCTATTTCGCCCGAAATTTCGGAGACATTAAACGATGCATTCTTAACCGGAATATTACATCGTGAAAAAGCGGCCGAAGAAATCGAATTGCTTTATCCACAGCATTATTCTGTACGGAAATATTTAACACAATCTATTTCTTACATTTTTGATGAGAACAAGAAAAAAGGTCTGGAAACATTTTTATCTTTATTGAGTAAATCGTAGCAACTATAAAGATTAATTCTACCACATGAAAAATATTCTCCCCTCATTTTTGCTCGTTGTAGCTCTACTTTCAAATAATTCCGCAGGTGCCTTTGCCGGAGATGGCCCGAGCAAAATGCAAATTATGCGGGTTAAGAACCTTATGAATGGAGGCGATTACTATGCAGCCTTGCGCTTAATTCGTGAGATGGAAAAGGTTGATAGTTCATCAGCCGAAGTATTGAGCTTGAGTGGTGAATGTAATTTCATTTTAAAAAATTACGATGATGCAGAGCGTCGCCTCGAAGGTGCTATACAGGTAGCACCGGGAGAAGACGTTGAAAAGTACTTCATGCTTGGACGTGTGAAACAATTCAAAGGAAAATTATCTGAAGCCATTAGCAGCTATGAGCAATACCTGAAACTTCAACCAAAGAAATCTGAAGTAACAACAGAAGCAGAAGACTTTATCGCACAATGCAAGGCGGCCACACTAATGTTAAACAATCCGCGCAACATCAAAATGACAAATCTTGGTGAAGCGATTAATTCTGAGTATCCAGATTATTCGGCTTCTGTTTCGGCTGACGGTAAAACCATGATTTTCACATCGCGTCGTCCGGAGAGTACCGGTAAAAAACAAGATCCTGAAGATGGGAAGTTTTTCGAAGATATCTTCATCTCCTTCAAAGATTCGTTAACCGGTAAATGGATGGCAGCAGAACCCATAGATGGTAACTTGAACACCGATGGTCATGATGCGAATATGAGTATTTCGGCCGATGGAAAACAAATATTTGTATATCGCAATGTCGGATATACACGCTCAGGAGAAATCTTTGTGTCGAAACTTGGTCGTACCGGAAAATGGAGCGAGGCTAAACCCGTTGAAGGCGATGTTAATACCAGCTATTTCGAAAGTTCAGCCTGCGTATCGCCCGACGGCAAAACGATGTATTTTGTTTCGGAACGCGAAAAAGGTGGTTTCGGAATGGGCGACATTTACATGAGCCGCCGTGAAGGTAAAAACGAGTGGGGTAAAGCTGTAAACCTTGGACCAGTTATTAACGATGAGTACGACCAGATTGGCGTGTTTATTCATCCCGACGGGAAAACCATGTACTTCGCTTCGAATAGTCCGAAGGCTATCGGTGGGTACGATATCTTCAAAACAACCTTAGAGAATGGCTCATGGACTAAGCCCGAAAATTTGGGGGCACCCATCAATACCTTTGGTGATGAGCGTTTCTTTTGCATGAGCACCGATGGACAAACCGCTTGGTTAAGCTCCGACCGCGAAGGAACTGCAGGCGAACTTGATATTTGGGAACTCGATTTCAGTATTGTAAAAAAAGAAGCCGAAACCAATATAGAAGCCTCCGAAGCCCCAATTGCTCCGAAAGGCCCTGCTTTATCGATTATCTCAGGTAAAATCATCGATTCTTTTGCGGGTGAACTGGTTGAAGCTGAGTTCACGATAACCGAGCGCGAATCGGGTAACGTGGTAATGGTTCAGACCGACGAAAACGGACAGTATTTCAGTACCCTTGAAGGAAACAAAAATTACATCCTCCAAATTGCCAAAGAAGGGTTTGCTCCCTATAAATTTGAGTTTTTCCTCAAAGCCCAGGATGAAGGCACATTCACGCTTGAGAAGATGATTGTGCTGGACAAGAAGAAGTAATCGCTCTTGGGTGGAATTTTGGAAATGCCGTTAGGTATTTAATGACGGATTTATTGCACCACACGCATCGAAATAATTCTTCCGCCATGTTTCATGTTCAACACATGCTGCAATCCTGAAACAACTTTCCCAAATGCAGTGTAACGGCCGTTCAAATGCGGAGCATCACCTTGCATGATAAACCATTGCGTACTTTCGGTGTCGGGCCCTGCACTGGCCATTCCCAAAACGCCGGTTTCGAACATACGGTCTGAAAATTCGCTGCGGATGGTTTCGTTTGCTCCTCCGTATCCGTCACCGCGCGGACAGCCATCTTGAATTACAAACCCCGGAACCAGACGGTGGATGCGCTTATCGGAATAATAGCCCCGTTCGATGTTTTTAATGAAGTACGCTACTGTAAGCGGTGCCACATCGGGCCAAAGTTCCACCTCGATGGCTCCCGATTCGGTTTGAATTTCGACATGCTGGAGAGGTTTAATGGAAACAATGGCCTCCCAGTCGGGTGCATTGTTGTAATCGGGTTTGAGGCTGCCTTCGAAGGGTTTGCCTTCATAGAATGAAATGGTATGGAGCAATTCGCCAAATGCTTCAATGTCGCGCGGGAGTTGCAAAGTGCCCAATGCCTTGCGCATAAAGTCGAGCGAGGCAAATTTTACCGGGAAATTTGAATCTGCTTTGAATAGCATTGATGTGTCGCGCAAGGCAATAGCAGCAATCGAAATCATACTTACATCATGTGTTTCGATGGCATCGCGAAACAGCTGCACAAAGTGTTCTTCCAATGTTTGCGATGGAGATATAGTCTTCCATTTTTCGCGGTATGCAGAAAATTGTTTACTCGAGCGCAACTTCACAAGCGCATCGAATGCATATTCGCGGATTAAAATGCTGGGGGTGGTATACATCAATTCTTCCAGAAACTGAATCGATGCAAATTGTTCTGCAAGGGCTGCAATGATATACGATTGCACATACACATCCTGCTGCTTTGCGAATTCACTTTTGAGTAATTCCAAGCGTTTTGAAAAATCGGCCTCGTGTCTTAGCAAATAAGCATGCAATCGATATTTTACCAATGAAAATGCCTCTGTTTGAATCCAATTTTCAACCTGCTCCGAATACATGAGCGTATCACCATCCAGCAGCCAATCGGCCCCGAGCTCGCGCACAAAATGCGATGCGTCTTTTTGCAAGGAAATAATCCATGCCGCATCGGGTTTTATTTTAGCTTTTCGGGCTGCACGAATTAGCGACAGGCGCACAAACTGATCGTCGGCTTTTGCGTGCGCATTAAAAAGCGTTGTTAGAATTTGTGAGTTAAGTTTTGCTGATTTTCCCAATGCCTGAATGAGCGGAATTTTCTTCTGTGCATTTTCGGTTTGATTAACCATGTTAAAAATACCATCGTGAGCAGGTGTGATATCGAATCCCGTTCGACTCAAAGCGTGTGCAGCATAAACTCCCGTTGTTTGGTTGTTTTCGGCAAGTTTCAGAATCGAAGTCATAAGCTTTTCGCTGCTGAGTTTTCCACGCCGAGCGAGGTAAAACAATCCCGAGGCATGTTGATCTGCAATGGCATTCTCTTCGTGCTTCTGCAAGAAAAAAGCTTCCAATCCACATTTTCCAAATGCATCCGAAAAGGCCGCAGAAACAGTTTTTATTCCTTTCCCTTCAAAATAACGCCATACATTCATCGCCGCAGAATAACATCCGGTTTGGCCAAGTGCAAATGCCATGGCTTCTTGTACCGACTCATTTTTCTCACGTTTAATTGCTTCAACGAGTTTTTGTGCATGCGCCGAATCGGGGATTGAGCCTAATCCATGCGCAGCAATTCTTCGGATCTCTTCATCATCATTCGCCAAAAAAGCAAATAAACTATCGGTATGGCGTTGGTCGATTAACATATACACATCGCGCAGGTGCGGATTGGCGTAATCCTCTACCTCTGAACACGCTGTGAGAAACAGAAGATTACAAACACACCATAGTGAATAAATGAAGCACTTAACAAATCGTTCATTTTTAATAAGTTGATTTGCAGTCATGTGTGATGTCTGATTGATTTTTGGGCAAATTACAGGAAACACTGCGTTAAAGCAAGGTAATAATATACTGAAACAGGCTTCATGCTAACATAATGAAGGATATGGAAATTTGTGAAACTAAAAATTAGGCGAATGCACTTTCCGTATCACCCTCCGCGTACTGTCGACATTGCTGTAGTTTCTGATGTGCACCTCGGAACCTATGGTTGTCATGCATTTGAATTGGCGCAATACCTGCGCAGCATTAAACCGGGCATATTGGTATTGAACGGCGATATCGTCGATGGCTGGCAATTTAGTAAACGCTATTGGCCGGCAGCGCACCATCAGGTAATTATGGAAATTATGCGTTTGCTTACCGAAGGCACCCGCGTATATTACCTAACCGGCAATCACGATGAAATGCTCCGTCGATTCAGCGATTTGCGTCTGGCGAATTTTATTTTAACCGATAAGTTGATTTTGGAAATTGATGGCAAGAAAGCCTGGTTTTTTCATGGCGATGTGTTCGATTTTTCAGTAAATACCTCCAAGTGGCTGGCAAAAGTTGCCGGTAAAAGCTACGATTACCTCATTTTGTTAAATCGTGCAATTAATTGGATGCTTGCCAAATTGGGTCGCGAAAAAGTATCGATTTCAAAAAAGATCAAATCGGGTGTAAAGCAAGCTGTAAAGTATGTAAACGATTTCGAGGAAATTGCAGCTAACCATGCAATTGATCAGGGATACGACTATGTAATTTGCGGCCATATACACCAGCCCGGTATTCGTTCGGTGAAAACCGAAAAGGGCGAAACAACCTATATGAACAGTGGCGATTGGGTTGAAAATCTCACCGCATTAGAATACGCCAATCAAACATGGTCGATTGCCGAATACAAAGCTGCACCAGAATTTGCTCAAATTCCGAAAATCAGAACCATCGACCGCAGTTTGTTTGGTACAAAGGAAACATATGCCGTATTGAACAGCAGCGCAAATCTTGGCTCAATTAGCGCATGAAACTTCTTTACGCCGTTCAGGCTACAGGCAACGGACACATTAGTCGCGCTTGTGAAGTAATCCCCGAGTTGCGTAAAATTGGTGAACTCGATATTTTTCTGAGCGGTAGCAATGCCCATCTGCACTTTCCGTTTGAGGCCAAGTACAAAAGTCGTGGCCTGAGTTTGTTTTATGGTAAGCATGGCAAACTCGATTACCGCCGCATGTTTATCGAAAATAGCGCATCGCGTTTATTCAGCGAAATCCGGAATTTCCCGATTTCACAATACGATTTGGTGGTGAACGATTTCGAAAGCATTTCGGCTTGGGCCGCAAAACTGAGAGGAGTTCCTTGCGTTGCATTTTCGCATCAGGCCGCATTCTTAAGTCGGCAAACGCCGAGAGCGGAGCATAAATCGGTATTTGCCGAAATGCTGCTTCAAAACTATGCACCGGCTTCGGATGCGATTGCTTTCCATTTTAAACGATACGATTCATTCATTTTTACGCCGGTATTACGATCGAAAATACGAATGATTACACCCGAAAATAGAGGGCATTACACGGTTTATCTTCCGGCAATAGGACGCGATTTAATTCTATCAGTATTGGGAAAATTGAGCAGTGTAAAATGGGAGGTTTTTTTACCCGGATGCAAAATCGAATCGCGTATCGGAAACGTACTTTTTAAGCCGGTTGAAGGCGAAGCCTTTATTCAAAGCCTGGCACAATGTGAAGGCGTTTTGTGTGGAGCGGGATTCGAAACACCCGCAGAAGCCTTATTTCTGGGGAAGAAACTCTTCGTCATTCCCATACAGGGCCAATACGAACAACAATGCAACGCGGCGGCATTAGCAGAAATGGGGATTTCGGTAGCGCAGCAGTTCAATTCAGAATTGGGTCAAAGCTTAATACATTGGCTCAACAGTCCGAATCCTTTGCGAATTAACTATGCAAATCAAACTGCCGAACTGGTCGAGATATTGGCAAATCGTTATCAGCCTTTGGCTAAACGCGCCTGAAGGTATTGTTTTGCGAAATACGTGATGATGATATCGGCGCCGGCCCGTTTGATAGACATGAGCACTTCTTCGACGGCACGATGTTCATCAATCCATCCATTGGCAGCTGCAGCTTTGATCATGGCATACTCACCGCTCACGTTGTAGGCAACAATGGGTAAATTGCTGGCCGATTTTAATTTTGCGATGATGTCGAGGTAGGCGAGCGCAGGCTTCACCATCAGAAAATCGGCCCCTTCTTCTTCGTCTAAAGCAGCTTCAATCAATGCTTCGCGGGCGTTGGGTGGCGACATCTGGTAACTGAGTTTATTGCCGTGTTTAGGTGCCGAGTCGAGGGCATCGCGGAATGGACCATAAAAACAGGAAGCATATTTGGCGGTATAACTCATAATGGAAACCTGACTGAAACCATTCGCGTCGAGTGCTTTTCGCAAATGCCCCACGCGACCATCCATCATATCGCTGGGCCCGAGGATATCGGCACCGGCAGCAGCTTGTGCAAGCGCCATTTTATCGAGTACCGATAGCGTTTCGTCATTCAAAATCTTACCATTTTCGTAAATACCATCATGCCCATCGGAGCTGTAAGGATCCATCGCAACGTCGGTAATTACAGTGCATTCCGGAAAACGGGACTTAAATTCGCGAATCGCTTTTAAGTAATAACATTCGGGATGATAGCTGTAGGTTGCATAGCGGTCTTTGTGTTGCTCATCTATGGCTGGGAAAAGGATGAAGTTTTTCAGTCCGAGTGCCATGCATGCTTCGGCTTCGAGCAGCGCCTGATCGATAGTTTGTCGGAAAATGCCCGGCATGGATGAAAT
>CAZVHF010000046.1:9731-15196 GCA_964627105.1 uncultured Chitinophaga sp. | reverse complement strand
TGGTTGGTGTATTCGATGGTTTCGGAGGCCAGCAGCATGTGCCGTTTGTCGTCGAGCTTTACATCGATGCTGTAACGCACGTGTTGCTGAAAGTAGTCGGATGGTTGGGAATAACTAAGACCGGAAATCAGAAAAAGGAGGACAACCCATGGCCTCTCGAGTATTCTTGTATTCATAGTATTCGTTTTGATATTCAAATAAGAGAAAATCAAATAAATAATGTTACAGTTTACCCTTATTCGCTCAAATACCGTGTAACTGCCTCTTCCAGTTGCTGACCGCGAAGTCCTTTGGCTAAAATTTTACCATCGCGCCCTACCAATACCGTAAATGGAATGCCTTGGAATCCATACTGTTTCACCACTACCGAACTCCAATAGGCCAAGTCGCTCACATGCGAAGGCCAAATCAATCCATCTTTTTCAATGGCCTTCATCCACGCAGTTTTATCCTTGTCGAGCGATACCGAATACACCTCGAAGCCTTGATTTTTCTTCTCGTTGTAGAGTCGAACCACGTTCGGATTTTCCATCCGGCATGGACCACACCACGAAGCCCAGAAATCGATTAACACCACTTTCCCGCGCAGCGACGAAAGCGCTATTGGCGTTCCGTCGGGCGATGGCAGGTTGATTTCGGGTGCCGGTGAACCAATTGCAGTAGCGCGCATCTGCTCCACTTTGGCCACAAAACTTTGTGCATAGCCCGAGTTCGGATAGCTACGTTTGAGTGCTTCGGCCAGTTCACTATAAATCACAAAATCCTGATCCGGATCGAGCAACTCGGCGCCAGTTATGGCCGCAAGTGTATTTAGGTTTGCACGAATTATTCCGCGTGTTTGCTCCAGCTTCTTACCTACAAAAGCATTAAACGACTGCTCCAACTCCATCTGCAAGGAGCCGCGCTGCTCGGGCGGTGCTTGATTGATTACTTTCATCAGCGAATCGCGGTGGGCGTTTATTCCCAAACGAATGGCCTTGATTTCCAAAACTAGCTTTCCTTCGTCATTTCCGCTCAAGGTATAGTTGTCCTGCAAAAGCATATTTTTATTGATATACTCAACCGATTTGCCGGGCTCGAGTACCACAAACACTACGTTATTGTCACTTACCCGCAGACGGTAGAAATCCTTTTCCTTGATTTCATTTTTAAAACTAAAACTTCCGTCATCGGCAATCTTCACCGAATCGAGCGTTTCGACCATATTTCCTTTAATTTGATCGATATACAGCCAGGTCCCTTTGTGCTGAGTCAATTGGCCTTTCAGCGGACCATTTTTACCTGCCTCGCTGCTGCAGGCTGCTAATACCGTTAATATTCCGAAGCTGATAAACAGTAAACACGTTATTTTTTTCATTGTATTTTTCATGCGTTTTCTAATGCTTTTTGTACAAGTTGATTGGCGACTTTCGGATCGGCTTTACCTTTCGAAAGCTTCATCACTTCGCCCATAAATAGGCCAACGAGGCCTGTTTTTCCGCTTTTGTATTCCTGCACTTTATCGGGATAGCGGGCAATGGCTTCGGCAATCCAGGCATTGAGTTCGTCGGCATTATTTTCTTGTATCCAATTGTTTTCCTGAGCTATGTCGATTGCTTTTCGTTCGGGATTCTGCACCAAGATTGGGAACACGCGCTGACTGGCTGTGGAAAAGCTGATTTTTCCCTGCTCAATAACCTGGATGAGTTCTGCTAATGACGAAGGCTTCAACGGAAATTCATCGAGCTCCAGACCATTTTCGTTGAGCCACGATTTTACGGGGCCGTTCATCCAGTTTGCCGCCGCCTTGTAATTTCCGGTTAACGTGCAGAGTGTATTGTAATATAAAGCGATGAGTTTGTTCTCGATGAGAACACCGGCATCGTACTCCGAAAGTCCATAGGTTTTGGTGAAGCGCTCAAATAAACTGTCGGGCAATTCGGGCATAGCAGCACGCACATTCTCGATGTATGCTTTTTCGACAATCACCGGGTTGAGGTCGGGCTCCGGAAAATAGCGGTAATCGTTTGCCGCTTCTTTGGAGCGCAGGCTGAAAGTTGTTCCGTTTACGGCATCGAACGATCGGGTTTCTTGCGTCAAAATTTGGCCGGCTTCGATGGCTTCGATCTGCCGTTTGATTTCAAATTCGATGGCACGCTGCACATTGCGGATGGAGTTCATATTCTTCACCTCTACTTTGGTTCCGAACGTGGTGCTGCCTTTTGGACGAACCGAAATATTGGCATCGCAACGCATACTTCCTTCTTCGAGGTTGCCATCACAAATATCGAGGTAGCGCACCAGTTTGCGCACTTCGGTGAGGTAAGCTCCCGCTTCTTCAGCGCTACGAATTTCGGGTTCAGAAACCATTTCGAGCAATGGAACCCCGGCTCGGTTGAGGTCGATAAGCGAATCGTATGGATCCTGATCGTGCATGCTTTTACCGGCATCTTCTTCGAGGTGAATGCGGGTAATGTTGATGCGCTTTTCGCCATTCGGCGTTTTAAAACGAATAGAGCCTCCCGTGCAAATTGGCGTTTTGTCTTGTGTAATCTGATAGCCTTTCGGCAAATCGGCATAGAAATAGTTCTTGCGTGCAAACTGATTTTCGCGACGAATTTCGCAACCACATGCCAGACCTAGCTTTACGGCAAATTCGATACTGCGCTTATTCACCCGGGGCAAGGTGCCGGGATGACCCAAGGTTATTGCACTGATATTGGAATTCGGATGTGCACCAAAACTGGCCGAATCAGAAGAATAAGCCTTGCTTTGTGTAAGAAGCTGGATGTGTATTTCGAGTCCTATGACGGGTTCGTAAGCTGTCATGAAATTGGTTGTGCCAAGAATTTGTCAAATATAGGCACAAATTGGAGGTTTTACATGCCAAATTTTGATTGCGAATTCGAAGCAGAACTGTTGAAAATCCTGTTTGTAACTCCATTAGAAGTTGCTTACACCGACGTATTGCAGCCCGCTAACTTTGTGTAAGAAAATAATCAAGCTTGCTACAACATAGATAACCCATTTGCGTTTAAAACCCAAGATAGTCACACACAATGAAAGCGCTCATAAACAAACTCAATGCAACTGGCAAGCGTATTTCGTTTACGCTTAGGTATGTAAGGCTCTTTTTTTAATCGGCCTTGTAAAATATTCTGAAATCCGACTTTACAATTTGTGTGGGGTCGGATTTGTTTTTTAAGCATTTTTGACACGCACATCAGCATATGGAAAATTGGAACCAGGCCTATTCAGCACATCGATTTGGAACTACGTCTTTTCAGTCCGGTGGCCGATCGGAATATGAGCGCGATTGGGATCGAATCGTTTTTTCAAGTCCATTTCGTAGGCTTCAAAATAAAACGCAAGTTTTTCCATTACCCCAGGAAGTATTTGTGCACAACCGGCTTACCCATTCGCTCGAAGTTGCATCGGTTGGACGTTCGCTAGCCGAAGATGTCGGAATACACCTAAGTAAACAAAAGGCTTCTTTAGGCTTAAGCGATGAAAGCGTTGAATTTTATCGCTACCATTTGAAACATGTTATTGCTTCGGCATGTTTGGCGCACGATTTAGGAAACCCGGCTTTTGGCCATTCAGGCGAAGATGCCATTTCGCAATATTTTATTGACCGCAGTTCTGACTCTACCTTTCGTTCGCTTTTTTCGGATGCCGAATGGCGCGATTTGACGCATTTTGAAGGCAATGCTAATGCGCTGCGGCTCTTGTCTAATCAGTTTAATGGAAAGCTCGAAGGTGGATTTAAGTTAACCTATGCCACGCTTGTTTCGATGATAAAATATCCGTGCGAATCATTAGCCAGTATGGGCAAAGCCGGACCCAAATACCGATCTAAATACGGCTTTTTTCAAAGCGAAGCCGAATTTTTTGCCGAGCTGGCCGGCACGATGAATTTGGTACGCGAACCGGGCGAATTAATGGTTTACAGACGTCATCCCTTTGTATATCTAGTCGAAGCTGCCGACGATATCTGTTATTCGGTAATCGATTATGAAGATGCGCACCGGTTGGGAATTTTCTCGACCGAAAAAGTAATAGCCGATTTCCTTCCACTAATTTTACTAAATCCGAGTGAATCAGAAGAGCGTGTTTATACGCTGCTTGCCAAGGTAGGCGATGCAAATGAAAAGATAGCCTACTTGCGTGCCAAGGCCATTAACGCATTGACAATGCGCTGCGTTAATCAGTTTGTAACGCATCTCGATGCCTTACTTAGCGGTAGTTTTGAAGGTGATTTAATTTCATCCGATTCAGAATTAAAAACTGTACTAAAAACCATCCAGCGCGAATCAGTAAAATCGATTTACAATCACCCTACTGTTGTTAAAATTGAATTGGCCGGATTCAAAATAATGGCCGCCTTACTTGAGGAATTTATTGACGCCTCTTTGTCTGATGCTGCGCAACGAAATGCCCGTCAACGAAACACGCTGCAGCTAATGCCTGAACAATATGCGTTCAACGAAGATGCGAGTCCGTACTTGCGCTGCATGTCTGTTCTCGATTTTGTATCTGGCATGACCGATTTATACGCGCTTAAACTCTTTCGCAACCTGCGTGGAATCGAAATGCCAGGCCTCGGTTCAGGATCTTAATTGACTTTATTAATACGAACAAATAGAAAATTCGATGTTACCTGGCCCATCTTACATATATGCCTGCACTAACTGCGGTAATCTTATAAAAAAAGGCAGTTTAATGAGCGGAAATACATTCAACTCAAAACTATATTCTGATGGGAAGCGAGTTTCGCCCATGCTACCAGAGTTTCCGGATTTAACAAAATGTGCTAATTGCAAAACCATTTTGTGGTTGAGCAGGCAAGAGGAGATTGGAAGAATGAAGATGGGAGACGTGGGGAATCAAAACTGGGTTAATGCAGATAATGCTCAGTTTTTAAGTATAGATGATTATTTTGTTGCTTTAGATACAAATGCGCAAAATTCACGTGACGTGGCAATCATTCGAAAGAAAATATGGTGGGCATACAATGATAGAGTTAGAGATGAAAAAAAGCTCGTTGATAATGCGCTCGACGAAAACAGATGGCGAGTAAATTGCATCGAACTAAGTAACCTTCTCGATCCCGCAGAATTAAATCAGCAAGTAATGTTAGCTGAGCTAAAAAGAAATCTTGGAGATTTTAAGGGATGTCTTGACATTATCGAGCAGGTTCAAGGCGAGGAATTCGACTGGTTAAAAGATAAATTTGTGGCAGCATGTGAAGAACAAAACACCTTGATGTTCAGATTGAAATAAGCAGATTGGTAAGGTTTGCCATTATATTATCGAAGGCCTGTTCATATGTCATTGATAAACATAAATTTAAATAATTCAATCGACCATCAAACTCTACATTTTTAACGGAAGTGTTGATTAAATAATGTTACTACAATCGTTGCACAAAACAACCATATATTTATTTTTTTAAATATAAGATGAAATAGTTTATTAAATATCTA
>CAZVHF010000046.1:0-9721 GCA_964627105.1 uncultured Chitinophaga sp. | reverse complement strand
TGTCGTTATTAAGCATGTTAATCACGTGAGCATTTATAAAGGGCAACTTATGCAACTTATTGGAATGTAAGAACCCTGAAAAGCCCTGATTGCAAGGATTTCGGGCCTTGTAAGATGCTTAAAGAATGTGTTCTGTGTTGTTCTGAGTAATATTCATTGATTTGCCGCCGACGAATCTAAACCAACTCGTCGCGACACCTATGAAAAAAGTAATTTTAACTATGCTCACACTTTCGGCCACCATGCTGAACTTAGTGAGATTGAGAGCCGACTCGCCCTTGGCTCAACACATCAAAAACACCTCTACTGAATCGCTCCAGACGCTTAGCGGGTTGTTTGTAAAAAGTACAGCATTTAAGCATGGATTCAACTCTGTAGAAGGTGTTACCAAGTCTGTAATTTTGGAATTAAATCACCAAATAAAAGAAACTCTTCTTCGCGAAAAATATGAGCGGCTGGATTTAGCCATTCCGGCTCCTGATGGAAATTCGACCTGGACCCTACAACTCGTGCGTTCAAAAATTTTAACCGATGATTTTAGCATTCATACTTCCGATGGGAAGCACTTCGATGCTCCAGATGCAGTATTTTACCAAGGCATTCTGAATGGTGATGAAAATTCTATGGCCGCAATTTCCATTTTTCAAAATGAGGTGATTGGCATTGTTTCGAATAAAAATGGAAATTATGATTTAGGTCTTATTGATGGGGAACAACAGTCGTTTTATATTTTCTATCACTCAAA
Source organism: uncultured Chitinophaga sp. (assembly GCA_964627105.1). GTDB lineage: Bacteria > Bacteroidota > Bacteroidia > M30B66 > M30B66 > CAMCXT01. Next base: position 8,976 of record CAZVHF010000046.1, on the reverse strand, counting down.
CGAACTCGCTTCAAGAATTCCATTTGATTGCAAAACAGCGGATGCCGATAATTTACCGCCAACCTCAGATGCATTTGTTGCAGGCGATTGCCGTGTGGTTCGCGTTTACATTGAGTGCGACTTTGATTTGTATACCAAACGATCATCCAGTATCACGAATGTTAATTCATTTGTAACAGGCATGTTTAATCAGGTGGCAGCACTCTACACAAATGAATCAATTACGACGCAACTATCCGAAATTTTTATATGGACCAACACCGATCCTTATATCAGTCAAACAACATCGGGCAATGTACTAAGCTCATTCCGTTCAACGCGTACAACGTTCAATGGCAATATTGCGCATTTGCTCTCTACCCGATCTTCTAATTTAGGCGGAGTTGCGTATCTTGATATCTTGTGTTCCTCTACCTACAAACATGCATTCAGCAATATTTACAATTCATACAATACGGTACCAACCTATTCCTGGACCGTAAATGTTTTTACCCACGAAATGGGGCACAATTTAGGTTCAAATCACACCCAATGGTGCGGTTGGACCGGCGGTGCGCTCGACAATTGTTACACAACCGAAGGAGGTTGCGCAGCAGGCCCTGCACCTGCGAATGGCGGAACAATTATGAGTTATTGTCATTTAAGTGGAATTGTAGGTGTTAATTTTTCGAATGGATTTGGCACGCAACCGGGCAATAAAATTAGGAGTCGCTACAATGCTGCAACTTGTCTTTCGGGTGGACCTGCAATTTCAGTTAGTCCCTCTTCGGCATCTGTTTGCGCCGGTGGTTCAGTTAGCCTCAGTGCGACTGGTGGAACAAGCTATACCTGGTCACCGGCAACAGGATTGAGTTCGGCATCGTCGGCAAATGTTACAGCCACTCCGGCTTCAAACACAACCTATACAGTAAGTTCAACTAACGCAGGATGTACAACTACACTAACAATTCCTGTTACTGTAATGCCTACTGTGAATAGAGGTACACTTGCAAATGGTAACCAAACATTTTCCGGCTCGGGAAATCCTTCTGCTATTTCATTCGCCTCAACACCAAGCGGAGGATCTGGAACCTATGCCTACCAATGGTATTCGTGCAGCGGAATTCAGCCAGCTCCAACAGGAAGTTCCACAACGGGTTGGACAGCCATTACAGGTGCAACAGCGGCTACGTATGATCCTGGTATACAAGCTTCTTCAGTTTCTTTTGCGATTATGGTTGACCCAACAGGGACTCCTGATTGTGGCGGTTTTGCTTGGTCAAACGGGGTTCGACAAATTACCATTAATCCATCGACAAGCTTCAATGCGGGTGTACTTGCCAATGGAGACCAGACCTTTTGCAATAATGGAGGCGATCCTGCATCTATTTCTTTTTCTACCGCATCGTCAGGTAGTGCTTCTTATACCTGGCAATGGTATTATAAATCAGGCATACAACAAGCCCCAACAGGGACTTCTGTATCGGGCTGGACGTCCATTGTAGGTGCTACAGGTACAAGTTACGACCCACCCGCGGGCTTAACATCATCGCGCACATATGCTTGCTTTGTTACACCAGCAAGCGGAACAGGAGCATGGGCAAGTGGCGTAAGGCAAATCACCATTCTGCCGGCATTTAATCCGGGTACGGTATTGATAGGTGATGAAACATTTTGCACAAGCGGCAATCCATCGAACATTACATTGTCGGCAAATCCTGTTGGTTCGGGAGCATACACCTGGCGTTGGTATTTTAAAGAATCATCATCAGCCGCATGTCCAACAGGCAGCGACGTTACGGGTTGGTCGACAAATTCAACGAGCACCAACATTACTGGCACTACTACAACGGGTGCAGGGATAATGTTTGATCCGATTTCGGCAGGTTCGATAAATAGTGGAAGAACCTTTGCAGTGCTTGTTACTCCGATTGCGAATGGTGCTGTACCAGCCTGTGGAACGGCCCAATGGGCAACAAGCTGCCGGAAAACCTACGTGAATAGTTGCGTTGCTAATCTTGATGGCATATTGCCCGAATCACAATCAATCGAAAAGCCATATCTCGGACAGTCGTTTCCGAATCCTTCAAATGGTCATACGGTGATTGACTATTCTTTACCTGATCATTATGATGGATCTAGTCTTGAATTTTATTCCATGGAAGGAAAAATAATTTCGAAAATCAGCTGCCATTCCGGAAGCAATCGTGTTGAAATCGATGTTCGGAATTGGCCAGCAGGAATTTATTATTATACACTAAACTATTTTGGAACGAAACTTGATTCTAAAAAAATCGTAGTGATTGAGTAATTTATTACGGGTTGTTGAATTACAAGTAAATGTGTGGAAAGCCGTTCGGGATGCGTCTCGGGCGGCTTTTTTTCGGAATTAAATCAGCAAGTTATATTCGATAAACGAATTCAATGTCGCAAAACAATACACGCGTTAAAAACCCGCCAGGGATTGCAGGGAAAAGCCCGGAGTACGTTTAGGCGATGCCTATACGTACGAGGACTTGTACCGGAAAGCCCGCCAGTGGCGGCCAAGAAAAAAACGTGAGAATATACTAACGCCGCGAATAATTCGGTGCCTCGCGTGTAATCGTTACATCGTGAGGGTGGCTTTCGCGCACACCTGCAGCCGTTATGCGTATGAACCTGCGCGTTTGCAATTCGGCCATGGTGCGTGCTCCGCAATAGCCCATTCCGGCACGCAAACCGCCAATCATCTGGTACAATACTTCGTTCAACGAGCCTTTATACGGCACTTGACCAACGATACCCTCGGGCACCAATTTTTTAATATCGTCTTCGGCATCCTGAAAGTAGCGGTCTTTCGAGCCGGTTTGCATTGCTTCAATCGAACCCATGCCACGGTATGATTTGAATTTTCGACCTTCGTAAATAATCGTCTCGCCCGGCGATTCTTCTGTTCCGGCAAAGAGCGACCCCGCCATAATCGACGATGCACCACCTGCCAGCGCTTTCACGATATCGCCCGAAAAGCGGATGCCGCCATCGGCAATTACAGGTATGTTGCGGCCTTTAAGCGCATATGCCACATCGACCACAGCGGTGAACTGCGGCACACCAACACCGGCTATAACGCGTGTGGTGCAAATCGAACCCGGACCAATCCCCACTTTTACGGCATCGGCTCCGGCATCGGCAAGCATAACAGCCGCTTCGGGAGTTGCGATATTTCCGACAACCACCTGCAATTCGGGCCATTGCGCCTTAACCTGTTTGAGCATGTTAATAACACCGGCCGAATGCCCGTGTGCGGTATCAATCACCACAGCATCAACGCCAACCTGGTGCAAAGCAGCAACTCGATCGAGCGTATCGGCAGTAACGCCAACGGCAGCTGCTACACGCAATCGACCATAATCGTCTTTGCAGGCATTGGGACGCAACCTGTTTTTTATAATGTCTTTATAGGTAATCAGTCCAACCAGGCGGAAATCGGCATCAACAACCGGCAACTTCTCGATTTTGTAATCCTGAAGCATTACTTCGGCCTTGGCCAAATTGGTTTCGGTGGTCGTGATGAGGTGCTCGGATGTCATAACTTCACGAACCGGCTTCTGCATATTTTTTTCGAAGCGCAAATCGCGGTTGGTTATAATGCCCACCAGTTTTCGGTTCGCATCCACCACCGGAATGCCTCCAATGCGGTTTTCCTTCATCAGTTGTAATGCATCGGCAACAATCGCCGTTTCGGGCAAGGTAACCGGGTCGATAATCATTCCGCTTTCGGAACGTTTCACTTTTTTTACCTCAGCGGCCTGGGCTGCGATGCTCATGTTTTTATGCAAAACCCCAATTCCTCCTTCCTGCGCAATGGCAATGGCCATGGCCGATTCAGTAACGGTATCCATAGCGGCCGAAACGATGGGAACGTTTAGCTTAATTTTTTGAGTAAACAAGGATGAAATATCGGTTTCACGGGGCAGAACCTCAGAATAAGCAGGAACGAGCAGAACATCGTCGTAGGTGAGGCCTTCGGAAATCTGGAGGGGTGTGTTCATCGCAACCGGGAATCGGGCTTAGTCCCGAATTGCGCGCAAATTTAACTATTTCTTTCCCACCACCAACTCGATCAAGTCTTTTTCCTGCAGATAGGTTTGAGCGAGGCTTCGCAGCGATGTGGCATCCAAATTCTGAATGGCTTCGGTGTAGCGTAAATGGTAGCGCTCATCTACATCAAACAATAAAACAGCCTTGTAGCGGTCTATTTGCTCAAAGGGCCCGTCGAAGCTTTTCAAAAGCGAACCAAGCATGTAATTGCGCACCAGTTCAAGCTCTTCGTCGGGAATCAAATCTGTACGCAGGCGCTCAATTTCCAGATAAATCTCTTTCAGGGCATCGGCTGTAACATCGGTGCCCACCTCGGTTGAGATATAGAACCAGCCTTCGTTTTTAAACGACATCATGCCCGAGCCAATGCCATACGTGTAGCCTTTGTCCTCGCGGATATTGGCCATAAGGCGCGAGCCAAAATAGCCACCCAGTGCAGTAGAAAGGATTTTCATTCCGAAAAAATCGGGGTGCATGCGCGTAAACATGCGTCGGCCAATGCGAAGCGCCGATTGAATGGCCTCCGGACGTTCTACAAAATAATGGCGGTCGGCAGAAATTTCGATTTTCGGCCAGATTTGATTTGGTAAGTCTTCATGCCCGGAGATGTTTACAGAACCAAGTTGTTTTTTTGTAGCATCCAGCACTTCCGCATCAACCTTTCCACTGAGCATGACTTTGGCATATTGCCAGGCATAAAACCGCGTGTAGAAATTCTGTGCATCCTCTCTTTTCGCTTTGGTGTAGGAGTCTTCCGAAAGTACCGTTCCATAGGCCGAACCGGTAAATAGCAGTTCCTGAAAGCGTTTCGAGGCAATAAACGAAACCTTGCGGCTATTGATGCGGTAGCTATCGAGTCGGTTACTGAGCAGAATATTCCATTCGCGTTCGGGGAAACTGGCTTCGCTGATGAGTTCAATTAAAATCTGCAGCGTTTCGGCATAATAGCGTTTTAGCGTGTAAAGCGTAACAAAGGCATAATCTTTTTCGGTGTCGAGTTCGAGAAATGCGCCATAGCGGTCGATGGCCTCCGAAATTTCGGCCGCCGATTTCTTTTGCGTGCCTTCCTGCAACATGGTATTGCAGAGCGATGGCATGAGCGGATTGTCGTGGCAGGCGTTTCCGGCCGGAAAGATAAATTCGGCGCGCACCACATCCTGGCTACCCAAGTTGAGATACCAAACGGGTATGCCGTTATCGAGGCGAAAATGCACGGGAACATTAAGTTCTACAGGTTGAACCGGAAAAAGTTCCGGCTGAAGGGTTCTATCGGGGTACATCATGCTTTTGCGGCGTAATAAAGCGTTGAACAGTTATTTGGATGAAGTACTTTTGCTGCTTCGCGTTGAATGGCTTCGGCTGTAACAGCACGAATGCGTTCCTGCTCGAGGTTCACGAGGTTTGCATCGCCCATGAGTTCAGCAAAGGCGAGATTCATCGCTTTATTGAGCGCACCCATTTCGCCAAAAACCAATGTCGATTCGGCTTTGTTTTTTACTTTTTCGAGTTCATCGGCCGAAACGCCTTGCTGCGTAACAGCTTCAATTTCGGCACCAATGGCGGCGTCGGCTTCTTCGAACGAAACACCTTCTTTGAGTTTACCGGATATCACAAACAGTCCGGGATCGGCGTTTCCGCTCACATAGGCACTTAGGTCTTTGAACAAGGTTTTTCCCTGTATGAGGTTGCGGTAAAAGCGCGAAGAGGTTCCGCGACCCAATACATCCGACAGCAAATCCTGCGCATTGTAACGCTCATCTCCACGCGCTACCATATGATACACTTTGTGGATGGCATTGGCGGGCACATCGCGCTCTACACGCAATAGCCGGGCTTCGGTTTGTTGGGGTTCGGCCGGAAGATTTCGTAATGGCTTTGTACCTGATGGGATAGGCGCAAACCATTTCTCGGCTAAGGCTTTCACTTGGTTGACTTGTACATTTCCGGCAACCACCATAATGGCATTGGCCGGGCAGTAAAAGCGGCTGAAGAAGTCTTTGACATCCTCCATTTTGGCCTCTTCGATGTGTTTAATTTCTTTTCCAATGGTGGCCCAGCGATACGGATGCGTAGTATATGCGAGGGGTCGCAGCAAGAGCCATTCGTCGCCATACGGCTGATTGAGGTAGCGTTGTTTGAATTCTTCGATAACTACATTGCGTTGCACCTCGAGCGATTTCTCGGAAAAAGCGAGACTGAGCATACGGTCGGATTCGAGCCAAAAGCCAATTTCGAGGTTTTGTGCCGGAAGGCTGAGGTAATAATTGGTGATGTCGTTGTTGGTAAACGCGTTGTTTTCGCCACCGGCCTGCTGGATGGGTGCGTCGTAGTTTGGGATATTCACCGAGCCTCCAAACATGAGGTGTTCAAAGAGGTGAGCAAATCCGGTGCGTTCGGGATCTTCGTCGCGCGCGCCTACATCGTATAGGATATTGATGCAGGCCATAGGCGTTGATGCATCTTCGTGCACCAGTACGCGCAGGCCATTTGAAAGGACAAATCGTTCGTAGTGAATCATGGCGTAAAGTTAAATAGCAAGGCTAATGCAGGAACAAATCTTTATGAACAATTGCTCGTTTGCAAGGAAACATGCTTTGGGGTAAGTTTGTTAAGTATTGGCGCTGCTTGCGTAATAGCAATTTGTTGTCGGTCAATTCAAAAGTCGGTCAAAAACAAATTTTTTTATGCCTTAGATGCTTGTGTTGTCAAAATCTAATGTTGGCAATTATTTCGGGTAACAATCTCAAATATTCCTTAAAGTCGAAAGTTAATGCTCGAATGTTTTTTCGGCATTGACTCGTCCTAAAAAAAGTTTACAGTTTATTGGATAATCCTAAAGTTGATTTACAGTTTAGCATTAATATTATTGGAGGACAAGAACCAACTTAGTTTTATGTTTCTTATTAATTGATCATTTTTTTGATAAATTCGCCAAAATCAGAAGATAACACGTGCCGGTACAAAGAATTAAAGATACCATTGAACAAGCCTGGGAAAACAGGGAACTACTGAAAGATATTGCGGTTCAGCTTTGCATTCGCGATGTAATTGAAAAACTGGATGAAGGTGAATTACGCGTGGCCGAACCCTCAGAAGGTGGGTGGAAGGTGAATGATTGGATTAAGAAAGCTGTAATCCTCTACTTCCCCATACAGCAAATGCAAACCATTGAGGTGGGTCCGTTTGAGTTTCACGATAAAATGCAGTTAAAAACGGGCTATGCCGAAGCCGGAGTACGCGTGGTGCCGCATGCCATTGCGCGTTACGGAAGTTATCTCGCCTCAGGTGTTATCATGATGCCTTCGTATGTGAATATTGGCGCCTATGTCGATTCGGGAACCATGGTCGATACATGGGCAACCGTTGGCAGTTGCGCGCAAATCGGTAAAAACGTGCACCTCAGCGGTGGCGTTGGCATCGGCGGCGTGTTAGAGCCTGTGCAAGCCAGTCCGGTGATTATCGAAGACGATTGCTTCATCGGTTCGCGCTGCATTGTGGTCGAAGGCGTGCGTGTAGGAAAAGCGGCGGTTCTGGGTGCCAATGTGGTGCTCACGGCCAGTACGAAAATTATCGACGTAAGCGGTCCACAGCCGGTTGAATACCGCGGCGAAGTGCCCGAAGCATCTGTCGTAATTCCCGGAAGCATTCCCAAATCCTTTCCCGCCGGAACATACCAAGTACCCTGTGCATTAATCATCGGCAAGCGCAAAGCATCTACCGATATGAAAACCTCGCTCAACGAAACGCTTCGTGAGTATAACATCGCTGTGTAATGAAAAACATCCTCCCCTCCCTTTCTATCGCTGTGGCCGTAATTATCGGCACCTGGATTCTCGGCACATCCTACATCAAATCGAAACGCACTCCGAGCCAGATTTCGGTTACCGGACTTGCCAGCCGCGATTTTGGATCTGACCTCATCGTGTGGTCGGCCGGATTTTCGCGCCGTGCAACCAATTTGCAGGATGCCTTTAACCTGCTCAAAGAAGACCAAAAACGAATCAAGGCTTATTTGGAAGGAAAGGGCGTACAAGCTTCGGAGATTGTATTTTCATCGGTCGACATCAGCAAAGAATATGAGAACCGACGCTATCCCGATGGTTCGGAAACTTCGGTCTTTTCGGGCTACAAGCTTACTCAAAAGGTCAACATTGAGTCGAAAAACATCGACCGCGTCGAAGCCATCTCGCGCGAAATTACCGAGCTCATCAACGAAGGCATCGAATTGTATTCGTCCGATCCACGTTACTACTACACCAAACTTGCTGACCTTAAAATCGACCTTTTGGCTGCAGCAGCCAAAGATGCCCGCATCCGTGCCGAAAAGATTGCCGAAAATGCAGGAGCATCCATTGCCAGCATGGAAACCGGCGATATGGGCATTTTCCAGATTACCGGACAAAACAGCAACGAAGATTATTCCTGGGGCGGCACCTTCAATACCTCATCGCGCAACAAAACCGCTTCCATCACTGTGCGTGTTAACTTTGCGCTCGATTAACCGCATTCTGTGCTTCGGCAAGTTTTAGTAATCCAAACCGCATTCATCGGCGACGCTATTTTGGCGAGCTGCCTGCCTGAAGCCATTCATAGGCACGATGCGCAAATTCAGATTGATATCTTGGTGCGGAAGGGCAACGAAGCTCTTTTCGCAGACCATCCCTACATCCGCAAGGTCTTGGTGTGGGATAAAAAGTCGGGCAAATACCGCAATCTGTTACGCTTGCTCAAGAACATCCGCCAAACCCAATACGATGCAGTATTGAATTGCCAACGCTTTGCAGCATCAGGCTTTCTAAGCGCATTTTCGGCAGCGAAATTTCGCATCGGCTTCGACAAAAATCCATTCGCCAGCCTGTTCAGCCATCGCATCAAACACCGCATCGAAGTCGGAGTACACGAATGCACGCGTAACGG
>CAZVHF010000045.1:0-15423 GCA_964627105.1 uncultured Chitinophaga sp. | reverse complement strand
GGCAGCTTGAACAGGATGCACGAAGCAATGGTTCTTCGCATATTTTTATTGAAACGCCCTACCGCAATGAGCAAATGCTTCAATCTATTTTTGATACGTGCAGCGATGACACACTTCTTTGTGTAGCAGCTAATTTAACCGGTCCTACAGGATTTACCAAGACCCAAAAAATCAGCGATTGGAAAAGCGATGCCCCGCTTCTGCATAAAATTCCAGCGGTATTTATCTTTGGAAAATAATGGAGCCCATTAAACCTTGCTAAATTTGGTTGGTCAGTGGGCCAAAATTTAACAATATGAAAACGACGAAATTTATCACCTTTAGCGTGGCCTGTCTTTTAATAGGTCTGAGTTCTTGTCGCAAAGAACAATTGGATAACGATACCAATGCGGCAAAGTACGAATCGAGTGTTGAACTTTATTTCAACGAAACAAACGACATTGCCGACCAGGTTGCAAAAACCGGAAGTACAGGCTTAAGATTGGCCGAAGCGGATGGATTGATGAGCGATTGTGCAACAATTACCTTCGATACCAGCGCCAATGCATCAGCAACTAATCCCGATACAATTGTAATTGATTTCGGAACGGGGTGTGTTGGGAATGATGGTAAAACCCGCGCCGGTAAACTCATCGTTAGTAAAACTGGGCCATATTTTTCAACCGGAACGATTATCACGATAACACCCGATGGATACTCCGTTAACGGGAACATACTCTCAGGCTTCCGTCGTTTAACCAATGCCGGCAACAACGAACAAGGACAGCCGGTTTTTAATGTTGAAGTCAGCGCATCTGTAACATTGGCATCGAATGGAGGAGTGGTTAACTGGAGCGCCAACCGCACACGTACCTGGCTCGAAGGATTCAACACTCCCGGTGTTTTTGCCGACGATGTTTTCAGCATTACAGGTTCATCGAATGGGACCAAGGTCAACGGAGACACGTGGTCCAGCGTAATAACTACAGCGCTCACCTTCAAGAGGGCGTGTCGTCAATTTGTAAGCGGAACGCGCACTGTTACGCCCTCAAATCGACCAGAACGCCTCATCGATTATGGAAACGGGACCTGCGATAACACCGCTACGGTTACCATTAATGGAAACACGTACACCATTACCGTGAATTAAAAAAATCCAAATGCATTTAATTGAAGCCGGTTTTTTGCCGGCTTTTTTATTTTACGCCATTGAATTCGGTAACTTCGCAACGTATGAAAATCTACCTTCGATTTGTGGCATTTGCGTCTTTAATCATTTTAACGGCCTGCCGAACCGATGAACAAACATCATGGGACATTGATGTAATTGCACCGCTGGCGGAGGCGCGACTCGGGCTCGACGATATTTTAGCCGATTCCAACATCATTAGTGCGCCCGGTGATCCGTTGGTAGTGCGATTTGAATCGAACTTAAGTCTGCTTCCTACAGATTCTATCTTTTCAATTCCCGATACGACCATCGGAGACTCGTTTGCACTCCCAATAAATTTCAACTTGCCTTCTGGCTTCCAATTATTGAGTTTGAACGACCTTGTTCGCTTTAATTACGGCAATCTAAACATTACCGATGTTATTCTTTCATCAGGAAGCTTGATTTCGACTATAACCAGTAGGCTCGACGATAAGATTTTTTATTCGTTTTCGATACCCAAAGCTTATTTTTCTGCCGTGCCGTTTCAACTGCTCGACCAAAGCCTTGCGCCTGCTTCGATTAACAATCCGGTTACAAGCGAGACTATTACAGACCTTAGCGGATACAATTTCGACCTACGCGGCCCAACGGCAAACGAAAGCAACCAGCTCCAATTAACACTGAGTGCGCGGCTCGACCCGAATGGCAATGGATCGCCCGTTAGCGCCAATGTGTCGGCGTTTGAATACAGCAACCAATTCTTAAACTTCAAGCCATATTACGCCAAAGGCTATTTCGGCACCCAGAAATATAGAAATGAAAACCAGCGCATTAGCGTTGCTTTTTTACGTCGGGTTACAGGTAATCTCGATCTTGAAGATGCAACAATGGATCTCTTTCTTGAAAACAGTGTTGGTGCCGATTTTGGATTCCTTATACGGAAATTCAGGGCCATGAAGTCGAGTTCCGGTTTGAGCCTCGATCTTTCGCATCCGCTTATAGGCCAACAGCAACTACTAGCTCGTTCTACTAACTTTTCGATTTATCCCGCATCGTTTTCGACCACCACAAAATCGTTTCAACTCAATAGCTCCAATTCCAATTTGAAGCAAGTACTCGAATTATTGCCCGATGAATTCGAATACTCCGTCGATGCCGAGTTGAATCCGCTTGGAAATGTTAGTTCGGGTAACGATTTCATTTTCAATACTAGTAACGCCAAAGCAAGTTTTGCGCTTACGATGCCTTTTAAATTTGCCGCAAATGCGCTGTATTTTAGCGATACCATTAAGACAACAGGATTCGAAGAAAGTGAGCAAAGTCCGGTTACACAGGCCAGTTTGTTTCTCGATGTTGATAATGGATTCCCATTCGATTTGAAATGTACATTCGAATTACTCGATGAGAACCGAATTAGAATCGATACACTTTTACCCGGTCAATTGGCTGCGGCAGGCTTGGTCGACGAATCACTGCGTGTACGTCAGAGCACCCAAACTATTATTGAAACCAAGGTTACTCCCCAAAGGCTCAACAATCTCAACAGAACGCGGTACATTGTAGTAAAGGCCTACTTGAATACGGTGCCCGAACAAACGCGTTTGCCAATGTATTTCGATTATTTTCTACGTGTTCAATTGCGCGGGAAGGGACTGGTAAGAATTAAATTATGAAACAGGTATTATTCACCTTATCGTGCTTGTTTGCAATCGGATTGATGGCACAAAAACCGTCTGAGCGCATTCCGAAGGCTACCACTGTTACCGAAATACCATCTGAAGCCATTTCGATTCAGAAAATTCGTGTACTCCGCAATCCGACTGCCGTTGGCCTTCCTTCGAATAATGCTAATCTTGAATTTTCGGTTAACTACTTGAGCAACAGCAATGCAGTTACTGCGGCGTTTTCGAATGCCTTTATCAACCCTATTTTTATCGACGAGGCCTTGAAAGAAACTTCGTACAAACGACTAGAGGAAACCAATCGATTTGGATTAGAATTTTCGTATGGCGCTGCTGTTTCGTTTTTTCCAGATAGCAGTTGGCGATCAAATCGACATGCGCTGCAGATTAGTTATAAACAAGACAATTTTGCGGCCGCAGCTTTTACCGAAGATGTGTTTCGCTTATTCTTTGGTGGAAACGCTGCTTATGCCAACAAAACTGCAACACTGAGCAATAGTGCCTTTTACAACCTGCGAAGCAGGAGCTTATACTTAGATTATAAAAAGGTTAAAAATACCACGGCAATTTCGTTTGGACTCGGAGTAGTGCAGGGAAATAATCTCATCGATACGCGCATCAACAATGGGAGTTTGTTTACGGAAACGGAGGGCAATTACCTCGATTTACAATGGAAAGGAAAGGCGATGATTTCAGAAAATTCACAAGGTGTTTCGCCGGGATTTGGTGCAAGAATGAGTGTTGGGAGGTCATTGGGCAAACTCAATCGCTGGTTTATCAATTTCAAAGCTGAAGACATCGGTTTCATCAGCTGGAATTCGGGAACCACACTAATCAATGCTGATACAGCTGTTCGATTTACCGGACTTAAGTTCAATGACTTGTTTAATACCGAGTGGGGAACAGTGCAACCCGCTGACAGCTTGCGACGGATCTTTACCGGAAGCACGATCACCGGAAGTGAAATGGCTGCATTACCATGGCTTGTGAACGCATCGCTAAGCTATTCGGGAGGAAGCAATGCGAATTATATGGCAGTTCTGGATGCGCGTTACCGAAACCTACCCGGAATGAAACCATTGGTCGGTCTGAGCTTTTACACCAAACTCTTTGAGAACCTGCATACGTTCGAACCCTTATCAACCCGTCTAACAGGAAAACTGGGATTCAATTTGGGCGGATTTGGCAGATGGAACACCCAACTTGGTATAAATTGGGAAGGTAAAAATCAGGTGATTCGGGCAGAATTAACTGCCATTGAAGGATTCATTGCACCCACAAAATTATCGGGAACAGGATTTACACTTAACTTCATGTTGAAATTATGATGCGGTTTATCGGAATTATTTGTGCGTTTGTTTTTTTCTCAAACAGTGTGGATGCACAGTTTTTTATTAGCCGAACCTATGGGGCACCGGGAACATTTAACGAAGGCGCAGGTATAGTTAAGACCAGCGACGGAGGATATCTGATTGCAGGTTCAACCGGTGGTTGGGGTAGTGTGAATGGTGATGTATTACTAATAAGAACCGATACACTTGGAAATCAGATTTGGGCAAAAATCTACGGCGGGGTGTATACCGAAAAAGCTGTTGAATTAATCGCACTGCAGGATGGAAACTTCCTTATTGGAGCTTTAACCAATGAGAGCGAAAATGGCGATTATTCGATTTGGTTGCTAAAAGTTGACATCGACGGCAATGTTATTCGTTCGCAATTTGTTGGAACCGATTCCTGGGATATTATTAAAGGTCTTGCGGAAGGTGCAGACGGATCAATCGTTGTTTCGGCCTTAAGTTATGCCCAGCCATTTCCCAATGGAGGACATTTAGTTATTAAACTGGATGCTCAAGGCAATGAACTTTGGCGCCGAATTGTTTCGGACGTCGATGGACAGCTTGCCGGCGGTGTGGTGATGGATTTAGAGGGAAATGTGCTAACGGCTGGCGCTACCTATGATGCGTTCTATGAAAATCATGCAATGGCCTTAAGTAAATTTTCGGCTTCGGGTGAACTAATCTGGCAGCAATCGTACAATACTTCGAATGACGATTACTTCACCGATGTTTGTTTAGGACCAGATAGCTCGATACTGGTATGCGGATCAACGACATACAACGATACAACGATTCAAGGCAGGATTTTCAAATACGACAAGAATGGCGAAGTATTGCTGTACAACGAAACAGAAACCAATAACCGACTCCTTTTTTCGGATATCAGTTATTGGCCTGTCGACAGCAGTTTGATTATCGGAACTATTTACGATGAGATAGGGTCTGACCAGGCCTTATTAATGAAGTATGGCGCTGATTTTCTTTTTAAATGCAGTGCAATTGGGCCGGGAATATTTGAAAGTGCAGTTGGCGATGTTGGTACTACGAACAATTCTTTTCTTTTCTGTGGAACGAGTTCAGATTACACCCCGGGATTATTCTCGATTTTCTTTATGAAACTCGATCCGTTTACCTGTTTAGGTAGTTACGATTTTCAGCTTGATAACGAAAAAATTGACGAACGCACTATTGAAATTTATCCCAATCCAAACTCGGGAACCTTTGCTTTAACGGGGATCGAAAACGTAGCCCAATTTTATGTGTATGATGCACTTGGTAGACAATGGAGTTGCCGCTTCGAAAAAACCGGAAATTCAATTCAGGTAAATGCGGATGGCTTAGAAACCGGCATTTACTTTTTCCGTGTCCTTTCTGAAACCGGAAAAGAAATTGTTACCAAGCGATTTACAATTGTCCGATAAACCGAGGCTTATTTGTTGGGAATATCGGCCGGATCGAGTTGGAATTTATCTTCTTCCTCCTTGTACCGCATAATTTGATCGAGTGCATCCGGAACCACATCGCTGCACACAACTATAAATGAACCTTTTGCAGCATTCGCAATTGCATAATCGATGGCCTCAGCTTCGGTAGGAATAACGCGGAACGGTTTGGAAGGATCAATGGAACGAATTCCATCGCACATAAAATCAATAATCTCCTGCTCCGAACGTCCACGTAGGTTCTTGTCCTGACGGATGATGATCTCGTCGAACATGGATGCAGCAACGCGACCAAGGTTTACGATGTCTTCATCTCGGCGGTCGCCAACTCCGGCAATAATTCCAATCTTGGGCTTCGCTTCAACCTTTTCGAGGAACTTGGCAATGGCCTGAAAACCTGCGGTATTATGCGCATAATCGACCATAACCTGGAAGTTGCGGAACTGGAACATATTCATCCTACCCGGTGTTTGGGTTGGCGATGGAATAAAGGTTTCGAGTGCCAAGCGCATATCCTCGATCTTAAATCCACGGATAAATCCGGCCATCACTACCGGTAAAATATTCTGGATGTTAAAAACGGCGCGTCCGGAGAATGTAAGCGGAATATTTACCACCTTGTCGACGCGAATTTTCCAGTTGCCCTTGCAAATAGTCACATAGCCGTTTTCAACAATCGTTGCCAAGCCCCCTGCATTGCAGTGGCTAATAATGCGTGGATTTTTTTCGTCGAGGCTAAAGAGTGCAATTTTACACGTAAGTGCCTTGCGCATCTCGTAAACCAACTCGTCGTCGGCATTCAGAATGGCAGTTCCCTCTTCGTTTACACTTTCTGGAACAACAGCTTTAACTCGCGCCATCTCCTCAACGGTATTGATGCCTTTTAATCCAAGGTGATCGGCTGCAATGTTTGTTACAATCGCAATGTCGCAGCGGGTAAAGCCTAATCCTGCTCGCAAAATACCACCACGCGCTGTTTCAAGTACGGCGAAATTCACAGTTGGGTCTTTCAGCACAAACTCGGCACTTTGCGGTCCGGTGCAGTCGCCCGATTGCATCATCCGGTTTTGAATATATATACCATCGGTTGTGGTAAATCCAACCTTGAATCCCATCGTTTTTACCATGTGCGCCATGAGACGCGTCGTAGTGGTTTTTCCATTCGTTCCGGTAACGGCAATAATTGGGATGCGTGCCGATGTGCCCGGAGGAAAAAGCATATCGATGACCGGCTCGGCGACGTTTCTTGGTAATCCATCGGTTGGAGCAATGTGCATCCTGAATCCCGGGGCTGCATTTACTTCCAGTATTGCTCCTCCGTTCTCACGAATCGACGTACTTAAATCCGGAGCCATGATATCAATTCCACAAATATCCAATCCAACTACTCGCGCAATGCGCTCGGCCATAAAAACATTGTTGGGATGCACCAAATCGGTTATGTCGGTAGCTGTACCGCCTGTACTCAAGTTAGCGGTCGACTTAAGGAATAACTCCTGCCCTGCGGGGAGAATACCTTCGAGTTCCAATCCTTTGTCGCGTAAAATATTCATCGTCATTTCGTCGACCTTAATCGCTGTAAGCACTTTCTCATGACCATAGCCACGACGCGGATCGGAATTTACTTCATCGATGAGCTGTTGGATGGTTTGTTTACCATCGCCAATTACGGCAGCAGGTGTGCGTTTGGCTGCTGCAACAAGTTTATAGTTGATTACGAGCAATCGAAAATCGTAGCCGGTGATGAATTTCTCGCAAATCACCGCACGCGATACACGTTTTGCGGCCTGCAGAGCTTCTTTGGCGTCTTCCCAATTGGTAACATTGATCGTTGCACCCCGACCGTGATTCCCATTTACGGGTTTTAATACAATTGGATAGCCAATGCGGCGCACTGTATCTTCCAAATCCTCTTCGTCGTAAACAATGAACCCTTTGGGAACCGGAATTCCGGCAGCGTCAAGGATATTTTTGGTTTCTTCCTTATCGCAGGCAATTTCGACTGCAATATTGGAGGTCGTTGATGCCACTGTTGCCTGTATGCGTCGCTGATTAACACCATAGCCCAATTGAACGAGCGAGTGACGGTTTAGGCGAATCCAGGGAATGTTTCGGTTCTTGGCTTCGTCGACAATAGAGCCTGTTGATGGTCCAAGGCGTTCGTCTTCACGAATTTCGCGCATGGTTTGGATATCGTTTTCTAAGTCGTATGCCTCATTCGAAGCAATGGCTTCTGCGATACGCACCGCCGCTTTCGCTGCGTAAATTCCGGCCTTTTCTTCCATGTATGCAAACACAACATGATATTCTCCGGTCTGCCCGGTACCGCGCGTTCGTCCAAAACCAACATCCATTCCGGCAAGCGTTTGAATTTCGAGGGCTATATGCTCAATTACATGGCCCATCCAGGTGCCCTCACGAACGCGCTTAAAGAAGCCACCAGCATGCGCTTCTGAACAACGATGGCTAAACATCGAAGGAAACATAGCCTCCAGACGTTCTGAAAAACCATCGATGCTATTGGTTGGAAGCTCTTCGTACCGACCAATATCGAGACGCATCACGATGAGTTTGTGGCGGCGAATTGACCAGTAGTTAGGTCCTCGCATTGCGCGTATTTCGAGGATATTCATGGTATGGAAAATTGGAAATAATCGGCACAAGATAATCGAAATCTGATTGTAGAAATGAGTTATCTCTGCAATTCTGAACGACTAATGGGGTAATTACCCTATTGCAGGCAAGTTGGTCTTGATGTATAGTTTTAAAATTCAGTACATTAAAACTGTTTGTACTTAAAAATGAGCGAATCGACCGGTAACAAAATTTCACGCATTTTGTTCATTAAACGAAATTTTCTTTTAGTTTTGTTCACCTTCATCAAATTTCAACCTATTAAATCCATGGATTTTAACGAGCAGAACGATCGCGAAGAGATTTATTCAAAACCAGTTCGGGCAGGCAAACGCACCTACTTTTTCGATGTTAAAAGTACGAAAGGCGACGATTTGTACTTGACTGTTACAGAGAGCAAAAAGCGCTTTCGCGATGACGGCACCTTTTACTACGAAAAGCATAAAATTTTCCTGTATAAAGAAGATTTTGAGAAGTTTTCTGAGGGGTTAAATGATGCCATTCAGTTTATTAATTCTACAAACCGCGGCGAAGTTCGAAGCAATGGCCACGATAGCGCAGCTGAACGCCAATCTGCGCCTGCACAGGGATGGTCGGATGTAGACTTTGATGATTTAGGAGGAAACTAACTCATTCCCCTTTATTTCGAAATAATAAGCCAGGCCAGCATTGCAACAGCCAAGTAAGCTATTGTATTGGCGGCCGATACGTAGTCTTTAGCGATTCGTTGACCTGTAAAAATAAAGAGCAGTGCCAAGGACGAAAGCACAATACCCAATTGCTGCAACCAATCGTGTTGAAAAAACAGGAACATGAGGATACCTGTTGCGTTGCCTATGCCGGCTAACAATTCTGTGAGCATTAATAGCCAAAACAAAACCCCACTGCTTTTATTAAATGCCGTTTCCTTAAAGTAAGAGGAAATCCATGCACGATTTCCCTTGTAATCGATAAGTTTATCAAATCCAGATTGAAGAAACAGTACAGAAAACACCAATCCGGAAAACACTTTTAATGCATCGAAAAATTCCAATGAACCCAAAGACATTGCGAATAATTTAGAAATGATGAATAAAAGAATGAAGTTGCTGTTGCATTGCTTTGAGTGTATACTCATCGCGAATGTTCATGTTTTCATCGAGCAGCGAACGTATCATGGAAATGGGTAGTTTATTCGAATAAACTTCAGCCTTTAAATAATGAAATATCTCTGTTAGATGGTTCAACCCTCGGATATTACCGCCTCTGCCCGACGCAATTCCGGTTAGGGCGATGCGCTTATGTTTGAAAATCTCGGGATCCGCGCAATCAATAACCAATTTTAGTATCCCAGGTATACTGGCATTGTATTCGGGAACCACAATTAAAATTTTGGGGTGCGTATTGAAGATTTGGTGCGCGTAAGTACGGAACGGGTTATCGCCCTTGCGGTAAATAAAATCTCCGATAGAAGCGTTCGGAAAATCGGTGAGTTGTTCAAATGAAAACAGGATACCTTCTTCATTAGCAAAATGGGTGTATTGCTCAGAAAAACGAGCTGTTTGGCTGTTCGACCTGTTTGTAGCGCTGAGTATGGTAAGCATAAATATAGAACTGCAAAGTAACCATGAATGTGTTAAAATGTTGCACAATCTTTCATGAAATACAGCCAAGATGAAAACTAAATTTGATTGTTTCGTGTTCGGCAAAGTTTGAAACGTTTTTTTTACTTTTTTTGCAATCATTCATGGGCTACCCAAACCGAATAGTTCTATTAAGTCTCTGGGCCATCTTGGCACTCTGCGGGAGCATTGAATCCCAATCGTTTAAAAAGGAATACCGTACCTGGAAAAAAGGGTATAAACGCAATTTCCGCATCGACGAAACCTCGCCTCTTGGCCGTATTGGTGTATTGCGCCTGCGTTTTTTCAAGCCGCGGGCGAATTATCGCACTACGGCAGATTTACTGGTGTCGAGCTCGAAAGAAGTGATATCTTTTCCAACCACAACTGGTAAAACAATGGAGTATACCGCTTTTGCAAAGGCGGTATTTAGGATTTACGAGCAACCCTGCACACTAACGGTTTATAAAAGTGCTAAGGCTTTAACAAATGCTAATTACGAAAATTTCTTATTTGTGCCTTTCCGCGATTATACTTCGGGCGATGAGAGTTATGGTGGAGGGCGTTACATCGACTTACTTGCAAGCGATGTGAAGGATGGGAAATTGATTATTGATTTCAATCGTGCCTATAATCCGTATTGCGCGTACAATGAGTTGTATTCGTGTCCGGTACCTCCGGCCGAAAATTCTCTGCCACTTGAGGTTCGCGCCGGCGAGAAAAAATACCGTAAACGCGGTCGCGCTTCACGGAATCAATAAGTAATCCAGTAATACATCAGTTTAATGTATTCGTTATTCACCATAATGAGTCCGTTTTCTTTGGCCCACCAAATTTCTTCGCGGTAACTAATTGATGGTGCTCCGGTGATGCATAAATCTATCCCTGCTTCTTCAAATTGGCTGCGAAAGGCATACTGCATTCGGGCGGTATGAAAACGGTCGCTGAGCACGATAATCTTCTTCAGATTATAATTTTTACAATACGCTAAAATCGCATCGCACTCCTCGCGTGTAGAAGTTCCAATCGGTAGTAACGTAATCGACGTTTCGGGAACCTTGAACTCCTGCAATTTTAACCTGGTTAAATCGCATTCGCGCACATCCAAATCGAACGACTCAAGTAATTCGGGTACCGTTTCGCCGGTGCACACCAATCTTTTTGCGTACCCCGACCGGTATAAACTTGCTGCTTGTTTTGCCCGTGCTTCAGGGTTTCCGGAAAGTACAAAAATGGCATCGCTTCGCTGCAAGACATCTTCCTCGATAAGCCCATCACCCATCCATCGCATCAGCGGACGACGTAGCATCCATACAGATCCGCAAAGTATCAAAGTAACCATAAGGGCAATGAGCAGCTTTTTTAGCAAGGTTTTATTTTTCATTTGATGCAAATGTCAAATATCTATTCACAAGTATGCCTAAAATTATACAATATAAGCCTGCAAACTTCGTTACTTTGCAGTTCAAATGATGAGAAAAATTACGCTACTATCACTGCTGTTTTTGCTCGGCTATTCGCTATTGCATGGGCAAAATAACAAACGCAAACCCGGTGATTTACTCCAGTTTTCGGGGGTTGTAGTTAGCGGCGATAGCTTGCAACCTGTGCCATTTACAGCCATTACCGTTAAAGGGACCTACCGCGGAACACTCAGCGATTATTACGGTTTTTTTTCGTTTGTAGCGCAAGAGGGCGATACCATTGAATTTTCGGTTATTGGTTTCCAGAAATCGACCTATATTCTACCCGATAGTCTCGAGGGATCAAGGTATTCCATCATTCAGGTTTTGAATCAAGATACCATTATGCTACCTACCACGGTAATTTATCCCTGGCCAACCAAAGAACAGATTTACGAATATTTCTTAAAAGCGCCAGTGCCCGATGATGATCTCGAACGCGCCCGAAAAAACCTGGCTCAAGAAACCATTGTTGATATGGCCCTCACCGTGCCCATGGATGCGACCATGAATTACCGAAATACGATGAACCAGTACAATACGCGCTTGTACAATGCTGGGCAAATTCCGATGAACAATCTGCTTAATCCTATTGCCTGGGCTAAATTTGTGCAGGCCTGGAAGAAGGGCGAATTCAAAAAGAAACCGACGCGTTAAGGATGCCCCATTTAATAAGACTGTTTTTTGTCATCCTTTTGATCGCGGTAATTCAACCCGAAATCATTCAGGCACAAGCTGTTTTATCTGGAAAAGTGACCGGGCAGCAAGGCAATATCCTGTCGGGTGTTATTTTGTATCGCCTCAACAAAATGAGCAGCAATACCAGCTCGGATGCCGATGGAAATTTCAAACTAAACCTGCCTTCCGACACGGCTGTTGGCATTGTGGTTAAATTATCGGGCTATATCAGCGATACACTTACCATTAAACTTGCAAAGGGCGAAAACCGCAAACTAAAAATTCAACTTGAGCAAAACACCATCGAGTTGGGTACCGCCGTAATTACCGATCAACGGGCACTCGAAACAGGTATGGTGCCTATCGATCGACGCATCATAACGAGCATTACCGGTCCGGCTGGTGGCATCGAGATGACCATTAAAACGCTACCCGGTGTGTATTCGAACAACGAACTTAGTTCGCAGTATTCGGTGCGTGGAGGAAACTACGATGAAAACCTCGTTTATGTTAATGATGTAGAAATTTACCGCCCGTTTTTGGTGCGTGCAGGCCAGCAAGAAGGGTTAAGTTTCCCGAATCCCGACATGGTCGAAAGCCTGCGATTTTCGGCCGGGGGCTTCGAAGCGAAGTACGGCGATAAAATGAGTTCGGTGCTCGATATTCGCTACAAACGTCCGAAAGTCTTTGGCGGTGCCGTATCGGCATCGGTATTGGGCGGCAATGTGCAAGTAGAAGGAGCAACGAAAGATTACCGCTTGGCCGGAATGCTCGGCGCCCGTTACCGCACAACGCAGTATCTGCTCAACAGTCTCGATGTGCAGGGTCAATACCGCCCGGCATTTACCGATGTACAGGGTTTTCTGACCTTTGCAATTAACGACAAACTTGATATTGATTTTTTGGGGAATTATGCCGTAAACAATTATCGCGTTTTTCCGCAGGACCAAAAGACCGAATTTGGCACCATCAACCAGGCCTTGCAACTCCGTGTGTTTTTCGAGGGGAAAGAACAAAATCGCTTCGCAACAGGCATGGGTGCAACGACACTAAATTATCGGCCCAACCAACGAACCAACCTCAAGCTCATTGCTTCTGCTTTTAATTCGACCGAATCGGAACGCTCGGATGTAGAAGGATTTTATTTTATCGATGAATTGGAGCGCGACCTCGGAAGCGAAGATTTCGGAGACGTGGCTTTTAACCGGGGCATTGGTTCGTTTTTGACGTTTATTCGGAATCGCCTCGATTACCAGGTTGCCAATGTTGAACACAAAGGAAATTACGCAATTGACAAACATTTTCTGAGTTGGGGTATTCGGGCGCAACGCGAGCAGATTCAGGATGAGCTAAAAGAGTGGAAAATGATTGATTCGGCAGGCTATAGTTTGCCAGTTGGACATACCTATGCCATTGAAGTGCCCGAAAATGAAGCCATTATTTTAGATAGTTATTTAAAAAGCGATACGATATTAAATTCGTTTCGTTATCATGCCTACCTTCAAAATGAAGCGCGCTGGAAGAAAGATTCGGTGCAATATTCGTTAACCGCCGGACTTAGAGCCAACCATTGGACCTTGAACGGTCAAACTTTAGTTAGTCCGCGGGCGGTATTTTCGATGCGGCCACTTTCCTGGAAACGCGAGATTACCTTTCGTGCTGCGGCTGGTCACTATGCACAGCCGCCGTTTTACCGCGAATTACGTGGCTTTACGGGTGGAATCAACAATGACTTAAAAGCGCAAGAAAGCTGGCATTTTATTACCGGAGCCGAATTTACCTTTAAATCGTGGGGTCGCGATTTCAGCTTCTATTCGGAAGCCTATTACAAGATTCTGCGTAACCTGGTTCCCTACGAAATCGACAACGTGCGCGTGCGCTATTATGCCGATAACCTCAGCGATGGTTACGCTGCGGGTTTAGACATGAAGGTAAATGGCGAATTTGTGAAGGGCGTGCAAAGCTGGGCGAGTTTGAGTTTGATGCAAACGAAGGAGGATATTCGTAATGATTTTTATTACAAGTACTTCAATGCCGATGGCGAGGCTATCATTAAAGGTTATTCAAACGATGAAATTACCGATTCGCTGCGAGTAGAACCCGGATTTATTCCGCGCCCAACCGATCAGCGCTTTAACTTCAGCCTATTCTTTCAGGATTACCTGCCGCGCAACGAAAGTTTGAGTATGCAGATTACGCTCATATTTGGCTCACGTTTGCCAATGGGGCCACCCGATTTGAACCGCTACCGCGACACCTTGCGTATTCCACCCTATCGTCGCGTCGACATTGGATTTACCAAACACTTTATATCTCAGAATCGTCCATACACCAAATCAGGCTTTCTTAAAAACGTAAAGGCATTATCTCTTTCGCTCGAAGTGTTCAACCTATTGGGCGTAAATAATACTGTTTCGTATTTGTGGATTAAAGATGTAACCAACCGCTTGTATGGCGTTCCGAATTACCTCACCAATCGCCTTTTGAATCTGAGGTTGCAGGCTACATTTTAAAGTTTCGATTTGAGCTCAACCATGGCCTGTCGGATGGCTTTCAGCTTTTCGATGACTGCAGCATTATCGTCCGGCTTATTTTTTTTCTCTCGCATGTGTTGACGGGCGCCTTCGAGCGTAAAGCCCCGTTCTTTTACCAGATTGTGAATGGTTTTGAACGTTTTTATATCGGTAGCTGTGAAAAGTCGATTCCCTTTTTTGTTTTTGGTTGGACGGATGGCATCAAACTCCTTCTCCCAAAAACGAATCAATGAGGCATTTACTGCAAACATTTCTGCTACCTCACCGATGGTGTAGTATAACCTGTCTGGATTCTCATCGATGCTTGACATAATATGTAATTGGTGCTAAATGTTGTACAAATTTAACCACGAAGACAGGCCGAATTATACCGTGTGGAAAAAGTTTAACAACTTGTTATTCAGTTTTGAGTGGATTACAATTGAATTGGTTTTCCTTTGGTTTTAGGTTCTTGTACTCTGTTCATAATTCTGTATATATCTTTTTGAAGTACACACAGCGTTAAGCAACTTGCAATACTGACCTTTGGTAAAGACGATAATACATTGCCAATGAATACCCAACCGCATACCGCAGCCCGCAGCAAGCATGATCTGGTACTCGATACCATCGATGAAGTAACCCGTATTTCTTCCTCGCTCGGAATATCACAATTGCAGGTACAAGACGAGCAATTGCAAGGTGCGGTAATGCACGTAAATGGCAAACAGGTCGTAAATTTCGGTTCCTGCAGTTATCTCGGGCTCGAAAAACATCCACAGATTGTGCAGGGTGTTATCGATGCGGTCGTACGCTATGGCTCGCAATTCTCTTCGTCACGAGCCTATGCTTCGGTTACGCTTTATACCGAGGCCGAAAACCTGCTCGAACAAATCTTTCAGAAACCGGTTATTCTCGCCCCAACGGTAACGCTCGGGCAT
>CAZVHF010000044.1:0-15450 GCA_964627105.1 uncultured Chitinophaga sp. | reverse complement strand
TTTTTTTCCGTGTCTCATGATCGGTTATTATTATCAGTCTCCCGACTGGTCAATTATTCTTTATCAAGTTTGTACTTTGCGAGATTCATTCCGAAAGTAAGTTGCTTACTTTGAACCAATTCCTCAAGCTCTGTAAGCGATTTCTTACCAAAATTACGGAATTTCAATAAGTCATTTTTATTGAAAGATACCAAGTCGGCTAATGTTTCAACATCGGCGGCCTTCAAACAATTCAAGGCACGAACCGAAAGATCCATATCAACTAAGCGAGTTTTCAGAAGTTGACGCATATGCAAATCACCTTCGCTAATAGTCTCTTCCTGTTTTGTTTCATCCGGATCAATGGTCATTTTCTCATCGCTAAACAAGCTAAAATGCTGAATTAGAATTTTAGCTGCTTCCTTAAGAGCCTCCTTCGGTGCAATTGAACCATCTCCCGTGATGTCAATCAATAATTTTTCGTAATCGGTTTTTTGCTCTACACGATAATTTTCAACCGAATATTTTACATTTCGGATAGGAGTGTGAATTGAATCAATTGCAATTAAACCCATTTGAGGATTAGCAGTTTTGTTTTCCTCTGCGGGAACATATCCGCGTCCTTTGTCGATCGTAAGTTCTATCTTCAACGAAACGGATGGATCCATATTGCAAATCACAAAATCGTGATTCAAAACCTGAAATGCCGAGGTAAATTTACCGATATCACCAGCGGTGAATTGATTTTGGCCGCTAACGGTAACAACCACTTTTTCATGTTCGCTTGAATCAATTTGACGCTTGAAACGAACTTGCTTAAGGTTGAGTATAATTTCGGTAACATCCTCAACAACACCTTTGATAGTTGAAAATTCGTGTTCAACGCCTTCGATTTTAACCGAAGTAATTGCAAAACCTTCCAGCGAGGAAAGAAGAATGCGACGAAGTGCATTCCCAACTGTAATACCATACCCGGGCTCAAGTGGTCTGAACTCGAACTGACCGAAAAAATCGGTAGAAGAAATCATCACAACTTTTTCGGGTTTTTGGAAAGCCAGTATTGCCATAGTTTGTGTTTTAAATTAGGTGGATCCGGATTACTTAGAATACAATTCGACAATTAATTGTTCGCGAATATTTTCCGGAATTTGTTCGCGCTCAGGGTAGTTTAGAAATACACCCGATAGGCTTCCTGCGTTAAATTCTAACCAAGGAAATTTAGCAGCATTTCCAGCAACTGAACCTGATATAACTTCAAGTGATTTTGATTTTTCGCGCACTGCAATCACATCGCCTGCTTTAAGCGTGTAAGAAGGAATGTTTACAACATTTCCATTTACCGTGATGTGTCGGTGTGATACAAGCTGGCGGGCAGCTGAACGGGAAGGAGCAATGCCCATGCGATAAACAACATTGTCAAGACGAGCTTCGATAAATTTCAAGAGATTCTCACCTGTAATGCCTTTAGCACGAGATGCACGATCAAAAATTTTAGCGAATTGCTTCTCCAAAATTCCGTAGGTATACTTCGCTTTTTGCTTTTCAAGAAGCTGAACTGCATACTCAGACATTTTAGCACGTTTCTTTGACTGACCATGCTGACCCGGAGGGTAGTTTTTCTTTGCAAGAACTTTATCGGGACCGAAGATAGCCTCACGGAACTTACGTGCAATTTTGGTTTTAGGACCTGTATATCTAGCCATGATTTCTTTACTTTAGAAGGATTATACGCGACGACGTTTAGGTGGACGGCATCCGTTGTGTGGAACTGGAGTAACATCTACGATTTCAGAAACCTCAATTCCTGCGTTGTGGATTGTGCGAATTGCTGATTCGCGTCCGCCTCCCGGACCTTTTACAAATACCTTTACTTTACGAAGTCCGAGGTCATAGGCCACTTTAGAGCAATCGCCAGCTGCCATTTGAGCTGCATAAGGCGTATTTTTCTTGGAACCGCGGAATCCCATCTTCCCAGCGGAAGACCATGATATCACTTGACCGGTTGTGTTGGTCAGCGATACGATAATGTTGTTGAAGGTGGCATTAATGTGAGCATGACCCACTGCTTCAACCTTAACAACACGTTTTTTGGTTGTTTTTGTTGCTTTCGCCATTTCTTTGAAATGTTGATTAATGTATCAGGCAGAGATTACTTAGTTACCTTCTTCTTGTTGGCAACTGTTTTCTTTCTACCCTTTCTGGTCCGGGCATTGTTTTTCGTAGTCTGGCCACGAACCGGTAAACCGATACGGTGACGAATTCCACGGTATGAACCAATGTCCATCAGTCGTTTAATGTTTAATTGAACTTCAGAGCGAAGGGCTCCCTCCACTTTGATGTTGTCGTTAATGATTTCACGAATCTTTCCCAAATCCGAATCGTTCCATTCCGATACCTTTTTATCGAGGCTGATTCCTGCTTCATTTAGAATTCGTTGTGCGGTAGAGCGACCGATACCATAAATGTAGGTGAGGCCGATTTCGCCACGCTTGTTTTTTGGAAGATCTATTCCAGATATACGAGCCATAGTGTATTGTGTATTTTAAAGGCTTATCCTTGACGTTGTTTGAATTTCGGGTTCTTTTTGTTGATCACGTAAAGACGACCCTTGCGGCGTACAACTTTGCATTCCGCACTTCTTTTCTTGATGGAAGCTTTTACTTTCATGTTCCTGTTTATTTGTAGCGATAAGTGATTCGTCCTTTTGTTAAGTCGTATGGCGACATCTCGACTTTCACTTTATCGCCGGGTAAAATCTTGATGTAGTTCATTCTCATTTTGCCTGAAATGTGCGCAATGATGACGTGCTCGTTCTCGAGTTCAACCCGAAACATTGCGTTAGACAATGCTTCGATGATTGTTCCGTCTTGCTCTATTGACGACTGTTTAGGCATTTATTCTTTTTAAACTGTTATCTGTTCGTTCAATGCTTCTTCAATAAACCTGAAACTTGAAAGGATTTCGGCTTTGTCTTTCCCAACTGCAATTGTATGTTCAAAGTGAGCAGAAGGTAGTCCATCCTGGGTAGTGATGGTCCAACCATCCTTGCCATGAAGCACATTCTTCCGACCCATATTAATCATCGGTTCAATCGCAATTACCAGCCCTTGTTTCAGTTTTGGTCCCGAACCACGTTTTCCGAAATTCGGAACTTCAGGGGCTTCGTGAAGTTTCTTTCCAATGCCGTGTCCGACCAATTCACGAACAACAGAATACCCATTCGATTCGCAATATGTTTGAATCTCATAGCTAATATCCTGTAGTCGTTTACCCTCAACAGCAACACTTATTCCACGGTACAAGCTCTCTTTTGTAACGCGGAGAAGGTTGCGAACGGCAGCTGATACTTCTCCAATTGGAAACGTATAGGCAGAGTCTCCATAGTATTCATTTTTCAAAACACCACAATCAACCGAAACAATATCGCCTTCCTTGAATGGTTTTGAGTTAGGAATACCATGCACAACTTCACTGTTTGGAGAAACACATAAAGAAGCAGGGAATCCGTTGTAACCCTTAAACGCCGGAATGGCGCCATGATCACGAATAAATTCCTCAGCTAGTTTATCTAACTCCAAACTGGTAACACCCGGGCCAATACGTTTGGCTACTTCAGCCAGGGTGCGAGCAACAAGTAAAGAACTCTCTCTTATCCTTTCAATTTCTTCAATGGTCTTGTAATAGATCACCGAAAAAACAGATTAATTTTCCATACTCACGGCAGAGGTTGTAGCCCTACCTTTAATTTTTCCACTCTTCATCAATCCGTCATACTGACGCATCAATAAGTGACTTTCAATTTGCTGAAGCGTGTCAAGAACTACACCTACCAAAATAAGCAGTGAAGTCCCACCATAAAACTGAGCAAACTTATTGGTAACACCGAACAACATCGCAAGTGAAGGCATGATGGCAACAAATGCCAAGAAAATCGCTCCCGGTAATGTAATACGCGACATAATGGTATCGATAAAATCGGCTGTGGCTTCACCCGGCTTTACACCAGGAACGAATCCTCCGCTACGCTTCATTTCTTCGGCCATGTTTTTAGGATTAACTGCAATTGCCGTGTAGAAATACGTGAATACGATTATCAAAACAGCAAAGGTGAAGTTGTACCAAAAACCTGTAACATTCGCAAAAGTTGCCATAAAACCCTGAAGCGAATCAAGATTTGCGAACCCTGCAATGGTTATTGGAATAAACATAATTGCCTGAGCGAAGATAATCGGCATAACACCCGCGGTATTTACACGAAGCGGAATGTATTGACGAACACCCCCAACTTGAGTGTTACCCTGGATACGCTTGGCAACTTGAACAGGAATTCGGCGCACGCCTTGAACGAGAAGGATAGCTAAAATTACAACCAGTAAAAGGCCAATTAATTCAATTAGGAACATTACCGTTCCTCCACCGGCTTGGGCAATTCTAGAACCAAATTCCCCGATAAGTGCACCAGGTAATTCGGCAATAATACCAACCATGATGATAAGTGAAATACCATTACCGATACCACGATCAGTAATACGTTCGCCTAACCACATGATGAACATTGTACCTGCAACAAGTATGAGCGTTGACGAAATCCAAAAGAAAGAACTACTATCCGTAATCGCTTGTGCCCCAATTTGATTGTTGAGATTTGCCAAATAGCTAGGGGCCTGAAGAGCACAAATGAGTACGGTTAGATAGCGTGTAATTTGGTTCATCTTCTTGCGACCACTTTCACCTTCTTTCTGCATCTTCTGAAAGTAAGGAATCGCAATAGTCAATAACTGAACAACAATTGATGCCGAGATGTAGGGCATTATACCCAATGCAAAAATGGAGGCATTCGAGAAAGCACCTCCAGAAAACATGTTGAGAAGTCCTAAAATACCCTCAGAAGTTTGTTGTTTTAAAGCATCAAGTGAATCCGGATTTACTCCGGGTAAAACAACGAACGAGCCCAATCGATAGACCAATAGAAACAAGAGTGTGTTCCCGATCTTAGAACGAAGTTCCTCGATTGCGTAAATATTCTTTATGGTATTTATAAGATTTTTCATCAGGCAAGAATTGTAGCGGTTCCTCCTTTTGCTTCGATAGCTTGTTTCGCCGTAGCGGTAAACGCATGCACAGTTACATCGAGCTTCGCATTTAATTCGCCACGACCAAGAATTTTAATAAGGTCATTTTTACCGGCCATACCATTGGCCTGAAGCGTTTCGAAATTAATAGTCGAAGCATTTAGTTTATCGGCAAGAGTCTGTAGAGTATCCAAATTGATTCCGCGATACTCCACGCGATTGATATTCTTAAAGCCAAACTTTGGAAGACGACGCTGCAAAGGCATTTGTCCTCCCTCAAAGCCTACTTTCGACGAATAACCTGAACGCGACTTTGCACCCTTGTGGCCACGGGTTGATGTACCACCACGTCCGGAGCCTTGACCCCGTCCAATGCGCTTTGAAGTTTTTGTGGCTCCGTTTGCAGGTTTTAAATTACTAAGATTCATAGTTGATACTCTAAAATCGTTAAAATCAAATTTCTGTTACCGTTACAAGGTGCTTCACTTTATCAACCATTCCTAGAATCTGAGCGGTAGCCTCATGTTCAACAGGTACATTCATTTTGGTAATTCCCAAGGCGCGCAGCGTGCGTTTCTGGTTTTCCGGACGGTCAATGCCACTTTTAATTTGCTGAATTCGAATTCTGCTCATAGTTTCAAATTATTATCCGTTAAATACCTGGTCCATAGAAATTCCTCGTTGCTGAGCAACTGTCGCAGGATCACGCATTTGTGTCAATGCATCAATCGTAGCTTTAACCACATTGTGTGGATTTGAAGATCCCTTCGACTTTGCCAAAACGTCGGTAATACCAACACTTTCTAGTACCGCACGCATCGCACCACCGGCAATAACACCAGTACCGTGCGCAGCGGGTTTCAGGAATACAAGTGCCCCACCGAACTTACCGTGTTGTTCATGTGGCACAGTGCCATTAATCACAGGAACTTTGATAAGTGTTTTTTTTGCGTCATCAACACCTTTGCTAATCGCATCGGTAACCTCTTTCGCCTTACCCAAACCGTATCCTACAATTCCCTTTTCATTTCCAACAACAACAATTGCCGAAAATGAAAAAGTGCGTCCACCTTTGGTAACTTTGGTCACACGATTTACTGCAACCAGTTTATCCTTCAGTTCGATATCGCTTGAGCGAACTCTTTTAATATTTGCGTTTGACATAGTCTTTTAAAATTTTAATCCGCCTTCGCGAGCTCCTTCAGCAAGAGATTTAACACGTCCATGGTAGAGATATCCGTTACGATCAAAGCGAACAGAATCGATCCCTGCTTCTTTGGCTTTTTGTGCGATAGCTTTACCTACCAAAGCAGCTTTCTCAGATTTATTGACTTTCTGATCTTTAATTCCGGTTTCTGACGAAGACGCAGAAGCCAATGTATGACCTTTTAGATCATCGATTAATTGAACGTAGATTTCGCTGTTGCTGCGGAATACACTCATGCGCGGAGCAGATGGATCTCCGGTAACAACTTTGCGGATTCTTTTCTTAATCCTTGTTCTACGAAATTCTTTTGTAATTGACATGACGATGAAGGGGAATTATTTTTTACCTGCAGATTTACCTGCTTTACGACGTAATACTTCGTTAACGAACTTAATACCCTTTCCTTTGTAAGGCTCAGGTTTGCGCATTGAACGAATTTTTGAAGCCACCATTCCAAGTAATTGTTTGTCTGATGATTTCATTATAATAAGCGGGTTTTTACCACGTTCAGTCTTGGTCTCCAACTTAATTTCTTTTGGAATTTCAAACACTATGTTGTGCGAATATCCAAGTGATAGCTCGAGTAATTGACCTGTATTAGAGGCGCGGTACCCTACACCAACCAATTCTTGTTCGGTAGTAAAACCCTGGGAAACACCAATCACCATGTTGTTAATTAAAGCACGATACAAACCATGCATCGAACGATGTTCCTTAACATCACTGCTGCGGCTTACTTCGATTTTCGAATCATCCACATTCACAGTTATTGCTGGATTCACCTGCTCAGAAAGCTCACCAAGAGGGCCTTTAACAGTTACAATGTTATCATTGCTTACGTTTACGCTTACTCCTTTGGGCAGATTAATTGGAAGTTTACCAATCCGTGACATTGTTTCTTTTCTTTAGTGTTATGAAATGTAGCAAATAACCTCTCCGCCAACATTCTCTGTACGAGCTTCTTTGTCGGTCATTAAACCCTTTGAAGTTGAAATTACAGCGATTCCCAACCCGTTAATAACACGAGGAAGATTTTCAACGTGTGCGTAGTGACGCAAACCGGGCTTCGAAACTCGCTTGAGCTCACGAATCGCAGATAATTTGGTTACCGGATGGTATTTAAGTGCGATTTTGATAGTTCCCTGTGGATTTTCTTTCCCGGGATTCTCAAATTTGTAACTAAGGATATAGCCCTTCTCAAACAAAATCTTAGTAAGACTTTGTTTCATTTTTGAAGAAGATATTTCTACCACACGATGATTCGCATGAATTGCGTTGCGAAGGCGGGTTAGGTAGTCTGCAATTGGATCTGTCATGAGCTTAGATGCTAATTGTATTAAGGTCGTTAAATTTACCAGCTTGCTTTTGTTACACCTGGTATTTTGCCGTCGGTTGCCATTTCACGGAAAGTAATACGCGATATGCCGAATTGACGGATATATCCACGCGGACGTCCGGTTAACTTGCAACGATTGCGTAAGCGAATTTTTGAAGAATTGCGCGGAAGCTTTTGCAAACCGGCAGAATCTCCGGCAGCTTTCAAGGCCTCTCTTTTTGCTGCGTATCGTGCAACCAGTTTCGCCCGTTTTACCTCGCGGGCTTTCATGCTTTCTTTAGCCATCGGATCGTATTACTTTTTTTGATTTTTAAATGGTAGTCCAAATTCGCGCAACAATGCAAATGCTTCTTTATCGGTTGGAGCATTTGTCACAAACGTGATATCCATACCCATAATTTTCGAAACTTTGTCAATATTAATCTCTGGGAAGATGATTTGTTCAGTTACACCTAGCGTATAATTTCCTCTACCATCAAACCCTTTGTCGTTTATACCACGAAAATCGCGGATACGTGGAAGGGCAACATTAATCAATCTTTCCAAGAATTCGTACATTTTATCACCACGTAATGTTACACGAACACCAATGGGAACACCCTTACGCAATTTGAAATTTGAAATGTCTTTACGAGATTTAGTAGCAACCGCTTTCTGACCGGAAATTGTAGTCATCTCAACGATAGCCGCATCAATCATTTTTTTGTCAGACACCGCAGATCCTATACCTTGATTTAAGCATATTTTGGTAAGTTTAGGAACCTGCATTGAGCTCTTGTATTCGAACTCCTTCTGCAAAGATTTAACAATCTCTGCGCGATACTTTGTCTTAAGATTCGGTGTATAGTTCATCGCCTTGACTTAAGCTTATTTTTTGGATTTGAAAAAACGAACCAACTTACCTGACTTATCTGCCTGACGACCTGTACGTGCAGGCTTACCGGTTTTCGGATCAATCACCATTAAGTTGGAAATATGAATAGTGCCTTCCTCTTTAATAATACCTCCTTGCGGATTTTGAGAAGTTGGCTTACTGTGGCGTGAAATCATATTCACCCCGCTAACAATCGCGCGCTGCTTGCTAACAAGCACTTCGGTAACTTCGCCAGACTCACCTTTGTGGTTGCCGGCAATTACCATTACCTTATCGCCTTTTTTTATATGAAGTTTCATGGGTCGAAATCAATATGAATTAAAGAACTTCCGGAGCTAATGAAACAATTTTCATATACTGCTTTTCACGTAATTCGCGTGCAACAGGTCCGAAAATACGCGTTCCACGTAATTCATCATTGTTGTTGAGCAATACAACGGCATTGTCATCAAAACGAATATATGAACCGTCGGGACGGCGAATTTCTTTACGTGTGCGCACAACTACAGCTTTTGTTACAGAGCCTTTCTTAGAGTTTCCGCTTGGAAGTGCGTGTTTAACTGTAACAACGATTTTATCGCCTACAGAAGCATACCTTTTCTTGGTGCCACCTAGAACACGGATACAAAGTACTTCTTTGGCTCCCGAATTGTCGGCTACAGTTAAACGTGATTCTTGTTGTATCATGACAAAATACTAATTGACAATCGTTACTTGGCTTTTTCGATGATTTCAACCATTCTCCAACGCTTATTTTTGCTCATTGGACGGGTTTCCATAATTTTTACGGTATCTCCAGCGCCACACTCATTCTTATCATCATGAGCCATAAACGTCGTAGTTTTCTTTACGAACTTACCATACTTTGGATGCTTAACTTTACGCTCAACAGCTACCACAATGGTTTTATCCATTTTTGTGCTTCGAACTAAGCCGATACGTTCTTTTCGTAAATTTCTTTCAGTTGTTTCCATCATTACTGTTATTGAGCTGATTGCTGAAGTTCACGGTTACGGATTTCGGTGTAAACGCGCGCAATAGCACGACGGCTGTAACGAATTCCAATTGGACTTTCGGTAGAAGAAACTGTATGGTTCAATACCATACGTGCATGCTGCTGTTTCATCTCCTGTGCTTTATCTTTCAATTCCTGAATTGAAAGGCTAGTTAAATCTTCCCGTTTCATAGTTTAAAATCAGGCTGTAGCTTCTTCATAATCGCGACGCACGATGAATCTCGTCGTCACAGGTAATTTTTGAGCCGCAAGACGCAATGCCTCTTTGGCAATTTCCATCGGTACACCTTCAGCTTCGAAAATAATGGTTCCTGGTTTTACAACTGCTACCCAATACTCGGGCGAACCTTTACCTTTACCCATTCGAACCTCTGCTGGCTTCTTTGTGATGGGTTTGTCTGGAAATACACGAATCCAAATCTGACCTTCACGTTTCATGTAACGAGTAACAGCAATACGGGCAGCTTCGATCTGACGAGCAGTCATCCAAACACCTTCTAATGCTTTAATACCGAAAGAGCCAAACGCCAACTCGTGTCCACGGGTTGCGTTGCCTTTCATTTTCATTTTATGTTGCTTCCTGTACTTGGTACGTTTAGGCTGTAACATGGAATTTCGTTTTTACCGGATTCACTAATTATTTCCCAACTTCAACCGCGTCGTGCGGCGTTAATTTGGGGACGGCAAAGATAGTAAGTTGTTTTTTAATTGCAACACGACTTTGCTATTTTTTTTCAATTTCTTTTTTCGTCTGATTTTGCAAGGCTTTGGAGAAAAAAAAAGAGGACCGGCTGGTCCCCTTTGATTGCTTTTTTCAGCTAATTATTTAGAACGACGCCCTCCACGATCTCCTCCGCGGTCACCACCGCGACGACCACCGCGATCCCCGCCACGGTCTCCGCGCTCAGTTCCACCAGAAGGCGAACCTGCCTTTTGAGCCTGCATGCCTATATTTGGACTTAAATCACGTTTGCCGTAAACTTCGCCTTTGCAAATCCAAACTTTTACACCAATGCGTCCATAAGTTGTATGGGCCTCTGCAAGGGCATAATCGATATCAGCACGCAATGTATGCAATGGTGTGCGACCTTCCTTATATCCTTCAACACGCGCCATTTCAGCACCACCCAATCGTCCAGATAATTTACACTTGATGCCTTCTGCCCCCATACGCATGGTAGATGCGATGGATGTTTTCATAGCGCGACGGAATGAAACACGACCTTCTAGCTGACGAGCGATACCGTCTGCTACAAGCCGCGCATCCAATTCGGGACGTTTAATTTCAAAAATATTAATCTGAACTTCTTTTTTAGTAAGTTTTTTAAGCTCTTCTTTCAGCTTATCAACTTCTTGTCCCTGTTTACCAATAATAATACCCGGGCGGGCTGTATTGATAGTAACAGTAACCAGTTTTAAGGTACGTTCGATCACAATTTTTGAAACACCTGCCTTCTGCAAGCGAGCGCTCAAATATTTACGAATCTTGTGGTCTTCAACCAGTTTATCGGTAAAGTTTTTTCCACCATACCAGTTTGAATCCCATCCACGGATGATTCCCAGACGAAGACCAATTGGATTTGCTTTTTGTCCCATTTATTTATTATTGTCTTGTGAATGATTATGCGATTGCTGCTACTTCGCGGCGACCTAAAATTAGGGTAACGTGATTTGAGCGCTTACGAATTCTGTAACCTCGCCCTTGTGGAGCAGGTCGCAAACGCTTCAATTGACGTCCACCATCAACACTGATTTCCTTAACAATTACGTTGCTTTCTTCGAGACGTAGTCCTTCATTTTTTGCCTGCCAGTTCGCAATAGCAGAGAGTAGGAGTTTCTCGAGACGCCCCGCAGCGTCTTTATTGGTAAACTTAAGAATAGATAGTGCCTTATCAACATCTACCCCACGAATTAAGTCTGCTACCAATCGCATCTTACGTGGTGAAGTTGGACAATCGTTCAGTTTGGCAAAAGCTGTTGTTTTTCGCTCAGCTTTGAGCGCCTCTGCCATATTTTTTTTGCGTGATCCCATTTTTAAGAGATGTTATAAAGAACGTGAATGATTATTTTTTGCCTTTGTCTTTGCGGTTACCTGCATGACCTCTGTAGGTACGCGTTGGTGCAAATTCCCCCAATTTATGTCCCACCATATTTTCTGTAACATAAACAGGAATAAACTTGTTTCCATTGTGCACTGCAATCGTTTGTCCAACGAAATCAGGTGAAATCATGGAGCGGCGTGCCCACGTCTTGATTACTGATTTTTTACCAGAGTCCATCATTGCCAAAACTTTTTTCTCCAGCTTGAAATCGATGAATGGTCCTTTTTTAAGCGAACGGCTCATAGGATATTATTTTTCTGTGTTGAACAATTATTTTTTACGACGCTCGATGATGTAACGAGAACTTCTGTTTTTAGGTGCACGCGTTTTATAGCCTTTAGCAGGAATACCTTTGCGGCTGCGCGGATGGCCACCTGATGCACGGCCCTCACCACCACCCATCGGGTGATCAACCGGATTCATGGCAACCCCACGAACGCGTGGACGACGTCCCAACCAACGTGAACGGCCAGCTTTACCTGAGCGCTCCAAACGGTGGTCAGGATTACTTACAGTTCCAATAACCGCAAGACACGTATTCAATATCATACGAATTTCGCCCGAAGGCATACGGATAATAGCATACTTGCCATCACGGGCTTGAAGTTGAGCAGCAGAACCTGCGCTACGAACCAGCGCGGCACCTTGTCCCGGACGTAATTCAATGTGATGAATCATCGTACCAAGTGGAACATCGCTCAAGAAAAGAGCATTCCCTGGTTCAACCGGAGCATCCTTACCAGAACGCACAGTGCTTCCCACTTTTAATCCATCAGGTGCTAAAATATAACGTTTCTCACCATCAGCATACTGCAGAAGTGCAATACGACCTGAACGATTAGGATCATATTCGATAGTTGCAACCGTTGCTGCAACATCGTGTTTGTCGCGACGAAAGTCGATTAAACGATAACGTTGTTTATGACCACCACCAATATAGCGCATAGTCATTTTACCACTATTGTTACGACCGCCAGATTTCTTTTGCTTCACCAAAAGCGACTTTTCAGGCTTGCTGGTGGTAACATCCGAGAAAGTCCCCGCAACTTTAAATCGGGTTCCCGGTGTAATTGGATTAAATTTCTTTAGTGCCATAACAATTAGAAAGTGGTAAATAGATCAATAGACTCGCCGGATTTTAAGGTAACAATCGCCTTTTTACAGCGACCTGTTAATCCGGTGTTAAATCCATTTTTAGTATTGCGCATTTTAACCTTTCCGATGTAACGCATGGTGTTTACTTCCTCCACGGTTACGCCATACAGATCCTGAACGGCTTTCTTAATCTGGATTTTATTAGCATCTTCATGAACCACAAAACCATAGCGGTTCAGTTTTTCGGCCACAGAGGTTACTTTCTCTGTAATGATAGGCTTTACAATGATCTGCATATTAGTTTTGAGTTAAAAGGTTTTCGATAGATTTTACCGAGTTCTCAAACAGTACAACATTGTTTGCATGCAAAATATCAAAGGTGTTGATATCACTCGCAACAACCACTTTACTGTTTTGCAGATTGCGGCTCGATAAATACAAGTTTTGATTTTGTTCCGGAACAACAACAAGAATCTTTTTTCCTTGCAATTTCAAGTTGTTCAATATTCCGGTGAAGTTTTTAGTTGATGGTGCATCAAAAGAGAAACCTTCAACCAATACGATTCCGTTGTCTTTTGCTTTATATGTAAGAGCCGACTTACGAGCCAACTGCTTTACCTTTTTGTTAAGACGGAAACTGTAATCGCGGGGCTTTGGACCAAAAACACGTCCCCCACCTACAAAAACTGGCGATTTAATACTACCTGCACGAGCTCCGCCAGTTCCTTTTTGACGCTTTAGCTTCTTAGTAGAATAAGACACTTCAGCACGTTCTTTTGATTTGTGCGTTCCCTGACGACGGTTTGCGAGCATTTGCTTTACGTCGAGGTAAATCGCGTGATCGTTAGGCTCTATACCGAAGATATCGCTGCTGAGCTTAACCTTACGGCCGGTCTCTTGACCGTTTGAATTGTATACTGCTAATTCCATTATTTCTCAAGCGTTACGTAAGAACCTTTCGGTCCGGGAACTGCTCCCTGGATTACAATTAAATTTTGTTCTGGAATAACTTTCAGAATCTCGAGGTTCTGAACTTTAACGCGAGCTCCACCAGTACGGCCAGCCATGCGCATTCCTTTGAATACACGTGAAGGATAAGATGATGCACCCAATGAACCCGGAGCACGTAAACGATTGTGCTGACCGTGTGTTTGCATACCAACACCACTAAATCCGTGACGCTTCACAACACCTTGAAAACCTTTCCCTTTTGAGGTTCCAACAACATCAACAAACTCGCCTTCGGCAAATAATTCTACCGTTATGGTTTCGCCTAGTTGTTTTTCGCTGTTGAAATCGCGGAATTCAACAAGCTTGCGCTTGGGAGTGGTTTGTGCTTTTTCGAAGTGCCCTTTCATCGCTGCCGATGTATGCTTTTCCTTCTTTTCATCAAACGCCAGTTGAACAGCGCTGTAACCGTCTTTTTCAACGGTTCTTACTTGCGTAACTACGCAAGGACCAGCTTCGATAACCGTGCATGGTATGTTCTTCCCAGCGGCACTGTAAAGACTGGTCATTCCGATTTTTTTACCTATGATACCTGACATTTTATTGTGTTTCGTGTAATTAAATGCAAATCAGATGAGACTACCGTCACACTTTGATTTCTACCTCTACACCGCTTGGAAGCTCAAGCTTCATCAACGCATCAACGGTTTTTGAGGTGGTTGAATAAATATCCATCAGGCGCTTGTACGAACAAAGTTGAAATTGCTCGCGTGCCTTTTTGTTCACGTGGGGTGAACGCAATACCGTGTAAATCTTCTTGTTTGTTGGAAGTGGAATAGGTCCGCTCACAACGGCACCGGTTGATTTAACGGTCTTTACGATTTTTTCAGCCGATTTATCGACTAAATTGTAATCGTAAGACTTGAGTTTGATGCGAATTTTCTGGCTCATGTAGAGTGTATAAAGAACGATTAAACTTTTGCAGCTTTTCCTTTGGCTTTCGCGATAACGTCATCGGCTACCTGGCGAGGTGCTTCAGCGTAATGCGAAGGTTCCATTGTTGATGTAGCACGACCTGAAGAAATCGTACGCAAGGTGGTCACATATCCAAACATCTCGCTGAGTGGAACTTTAGCACGGATTACCTGAGCTCCAGCGCGGCTATCCATCCCTTCGAGTTGACCACGACGCTTATTCAAGTCACCGATGATATCTCCCATATAATCTTCGGGAGTCAATACCTCAACCTTCATAATAGGCTCGAGAAGTACTGGTTGCGCTTTTGGAAGGGCCTCGCGGAATGCGGTACGAGCACAAATTTCGAACGAAAGGGCGTCAGAGTCAACCGCGTGGTATGACCCATCGGTAAGACGAACTTTCAAACTATCCATTGTATACCCTGCAAGTACTCCATTTGTCATTGCAGCCTTGAAGCCTTTCTCAACAGATGGAATGTATTCGCGTGGGATATTACCACCAACAACTTCATTAACGAACTGAAGACCTTCTTTGCCTTCATCAACTGGACTGATGGTAACCACGATATCGGCAAATTTACCACGACCACCAGTTTGTTTCTTGTAAACTTCGCGGTGTGTAACGGTGCCCTGAATGGTTTCTTTGTAGTTAACCTGAGGAGCCCCTTGGTTACATTCAACCTTGAACTCACGCTTCAAACGATCCATAATGATCTCTAAGTGAAGTTCACCCATACCAGAGATGATTGTCTGTCCCGTTTCTTCATCAGTACGCACACGGAACGTTGGGTCTTCTTCAGAAAGTTTGCCCAAAGCCATCCCGAGTTTGTCAACATCGGCTTGAG
>CAZVHF010000043.1:0-15528 GCA_964627105.1 uncultured Chitinophaga sp. | reverse complement strand
ATTTACAAAAATATCATTAATTTCAGCTGATCTTTTTGTTTAATTAATTAGGGTAAATTTCACCTATTCAACAGCTACAAATGGCGAATTTGGCTTTGGTAAATGAAACTATCAGATTTTGTATGCAATATTCCATTAGTCATTTTTGAATAAGTTTTTTTTATCCATGAATTTCCAAGGCTATCGTTCCATTTTTCTATGTAGAGTCCTTTCACAAAAAATAATTTCTCTCCATTATATCTTAGACTATCCCATTTTTCTTCCGAATAACCAGATCTATAATGAAAAACAATATATTGATTAACAGTATCTCTTTCTAAACCTAAAACATCGGACAATTCTTTATTGTAAACAAAACTTTTATGCCCAGGTGTATAATTCCAAATCCAATAGGAACACCCTCCACTACCGCAGTTTGCGAGAGCAGTTATATCTTTAAAACCATCAAAATTCCAATCAATGAGCCGAAATTGTATTTTTTGTATTTCTTTGTCGGCACAAATTCGTTGAATCAAAATTTTATCGGAATATATATTTATTGACTTTAATATCCTACCTGAATTATCTAATTTAAACTTGAAACTCATTGCGCTCAAGCCATCAATTTTTGTTGGCGGAATTGAATCTGCAATAATTTCTGATTCAGATTGTTGCTTATTAATATTTGATTCTCCATTCATTGAGTTACAAGAGTAGACAATTAAAACTAACATAAATAAAATTATCGTCACTTTCATATTTTATAATTATCAATTAATTATTTTACCATACACTGAAGATGTAACCCCTTCATAACGTAAGCCATATCTTCTAAAGTCAATTCTGTATAACCAAAAGCGAGGCTAAGATAACTAAGAGTTGCTTAACAACTTCTCGCTTTTTTATTTAAGATGGTAGTATTAATAAGTCTTCATTGGAAACAAAAAACCGGAACCTCTTTTTGAAAAGAAATTCCGGCACTCAACCACTCAAGCTACAGAATGTATCGTTCTAAGAAACCAAAACCGGTAATGTACCAACAACATTTCCGTTTTCATCGCTTACGCAAATGGTATAATCTCCTAATTTATAGTCGCTTATTCGCAATGCTATCGGAATTTCAATTTCGCCCGCAGGCTGATTTATGTGCACTTCAATTAACTCAATTTGATTACCTTGAGCATCCAGTACTTTAACATGTAAATCGCTGCGCTGGGCTAATTTTATTTCAATCTTACTATCAATGGTTTCAGGCTTACCCGAATATTCGAGCACATCGCCCGATAAGGCTGGCGCATAGCTTATATTGTATTTAGGTAAAGCTAGACCCTCCTTGTTACAAATAAATTTTTGCACATTTTCAAGCAATTCCTTGTCGATATCGCTTGAATACACGGTTGCAACCTGAAAGCGATTGGTATAGAACCAAATTACATTTTGGTAAAGTCTTTCAGATACGATATGATAGTTATTCATCAAATTGAGCACATCGCATAGGTTTTTTTTTCCCAAATCGGTCCTTTTGAATTCAGCCCCAGTCATCGCAACACCCGCAGTTGCAAAACCACAATAGGCTCTAATTGGAATTTCGCGCTCCTCGCCCGGATCAAGATCTATTGCTACCGGTCTTGAAATTACAAATGGCTGTACTTTTGAACTATGGTGAAAAAATCGGCCAGCCTCCAATTCTACACGCCGCTGAGAATGAATTAGATTTTTAATCTTCAACAGCATTCTTCGCGGTCCGGGAATCGCAACAACACTGTATTGGATTTCCCTGTTTTTTAAGGCATCACCAAATGTTATAGCATTAGCCTCTGTTAGACCCGATGCAACCAGCACCAAGACTAATACGAATTGTGTGATTTTCATAGTTAATACGAGTTGTTAGTGAATTGTGTAGATTGATATTCCATTGATTTACCAGGTTTTATCTCGAGTAACCTGTATTGACCTTCATTAATCGATTCTAATCGCGTTAGACCGCCGCAAAGGAATTTCGCATTATTATTCTTCCCATTTTCTTCCCAGCTCACTTCCAACACTGCATCGAACTGCAAAGGACCGAATGACAACTTTACTTCGTTTGTACCATTTCCAACCCAAGAATTAGCGTATGCAGGCGACTGCTGAATTATACGCACACTTCGGATTTCGCATCGCGTTGGCATTGAAACAAGTACACCTTTCTCTGAACTATTTTTTACACCTGAATCAAAAAATGCATAGATTCCCGGGCATTTCACTTTCGCTACATAAATTGGAGGTCCGGTGCCGCTCATTCTTTGCACTTCAACACTTTTTTGCCAACAACGCAGCATGGTATTCCAGCAATACAATTTTGGGCGATTATATTCTTTCTTCTCCTCACTTTTAAGATAAAGTGGAAGTCCGTTTTTATCGCATTCTTTATGGTTTACAGTTACTTTAATTGCTGCAAGTAACTCCATTGCATTGCCTGTTTCGTCGACCGTTTGATAGGTATTTAAAACTTCCGACTTTTCGAGGGAGCGAATTTCAAAATAATTCTGAGCCTGCAATATTGAACTCAGCAACACAATCAACATTGATAAAGCACTAGTTTTCATAATTTAACGGTTAACGAGGTTATCATGGAACAAATCGGACGGCACTATATATTTTAGTTCAGGTACTATAAAGCCCTGCAACTCGCGTAAAGAACTATGACTTGAAAGCTTGGAATCTGATGTTTTGTTGGTTAAACAAGCTTTCAGAGGTATTGCAGACTGTTCGACAAGACTACCATCTGAACGCATAGCCTTTAAGTGTAGCAGATACCGATCGGGCGCATCAGCTATTTGAAATGCCATTGCTGTGCCACCCATTACAATCTTAACTGGTAATTGGATTCCATCATCGCGCGATAGCTCGGCAAACGTCACCCCCATCATTTTAGGCATGCACAGCACATATGCCTGGTCTTTAACACGCGATGAGTAGCCAACCCTATAAATCCCATTGCCTTCTACCGGGATACATAACGCAATTGTTTTGCCCACGGTCATTCGTCCTTTGTGTTTTATTTGTTTCCATGTTTTTCCGCTAGAATCGCTTCTGTAAACAAGCATCTGTCTTTCGCTTTTACCTGTTGGAACAGGCACCATAAACGAATATTTACTAAGCTTTCCTGAATTTACTGCATAATCACCCAACACTTCAAATTCGTCCTTTACTGTCATCTGGCGTAAGTCATTGCGAGACAAAGCCTCAATCTCGGGTAGTCGTTCGGAAAGCAAGTAGGTTCGATAATCGATGCTAATTGGAATTCCCGATGATAGATAAACCAATGTATCGAAATTCACCAATTGGGCCTGCTGTAAGGACCTGGCACGTGACATTGAATTTCTTAAGTATGGAATGCTTTCGATGGTTACTAAGCAGAATAAATCGGGTTCTTGACGTAAAAGAATAGAAGCTTTTTTTTCGTCTAGCGTAGCCTCCTCTACAATATGATCAGCTGCACCTTCCTGTGTAAAAATCTTCTTAAGCTCATGCAGTCTTTTCTCCCGGATTTCATCTTGTGAAGGCCGTTGGTAAATTGGTAAAACAAAAACCTTGATGCGTTTTGCTCGATAAATTGCGCTCGAAAGACTGTAAATATAATCCAGCGAATGCTCAATAGGCCTAACGTTATTCGCAGCATATCGAACCGAAAGTGTATCGAAATTTAATTCGGAAGAATCGGCCGGGGGCTCGATAGTTGCTGCGCCAAGTGCAGCGAATAATAAGACATGGTACATACTGAAGTGGCTTGAGGGTGGTGTATGTATTGTTTCATGTCGATTAGTTTATTTAGTAACCTTAAGATGCTTCTATTATTGTATGCCAAACAATAAATTACTGCAAATAATTGATAATGTTTGTCTTAATTACTTATTACGCTTTTGTAATTTTCTAAACTATGGTATTTACTGCTTAATGACTTTGAAAACGTGCGATAGCTGATGGTTTGTCAACTTCACCGTATACATTCCATCAGGAAACTGTTCTAAAGATATTGACGAGCCGCGTTTATAGC
Organism: uncultured Chitinophaga sp.; assembly: GCA_964627105.1. Classification (GTDB taxonomy): domain Bacteria; phylum Bacteroidota; class Bacteroidia; order M30B66; family M30B66; genus CAMCXT01. The sequence goes on along the minus strand of CAZVHF010000043.1, from coordinate 11,510 downwards.
GTTGATTGCTTATGTTTCGACCGCTAATATCCGATATACTTACCCATAAATCGCCTACCTCATTTTCAATTCGAAGATAAAATTGGTCAGATGTAGGGTTAGGAAAAAGTGTAATTGCGTTTGCTCCCTTTTCCGGAATGCCTCCCGTCGCGGATTCAAGTCGAATGTTGTCGATGTAAATAGGTTGCCCGTAGCGGCCTCGATTTTCGAACAATACACTTAGGTCGCCGCTAAAATTGAGTGGCAAATCAGATATCGATTCTGTTCGCCATTCGCTCGATGAAGGCACCCAACGGTCTGAAGAGAAATCGGGTGCCGTAGCCAATTCCTCTCCGCCCTTTAGGTAAACAAGCGTGCGTGTTTGACCACAATCCTCGCTAATATAAATAGCTAGTGTATCGCTGTAATTTACTGCATAGCGCGCATAGGCCACATCAAAAAACAAATTCACCGGATTCGAAGCGTCTGCCTGTAACGCAGGTGCAGTTACAAACATGTCGCGTTTGCCTTGCACATCAATGTAATAATTGTCAAAAAACACCGAACGATCGCCGTTTCCAAATCCCGAAGCCAGATCGGTAATAATCCAATTTTGTCCGTCGTTACCATCGTCAATGAGCGACCAACCTTGCGCAAGCAATCCACTCTCGAAAGCTTCTTCGATTGGATAATTCGCAGCAGGAAGCGATTCGATAAATACCGAACGTGTTATGGTGTCGCTTATTCCATTGTAACTAACAATCAGGCTTACATCAAACGAACCGGTAGTTGCATAAACTACCTTAGGACTTTGTTCACTAGATGCAGATGGAATGCCTCCCGGAAAAGACCATTGAAGGGTAGCTCCATCGGGACTCACCGAACGATCGGTAAACCAGATGGTATCGCCGGGGCACGTAAAATTGCGGTAATTGGATGCGAAGCCGGCAATAATTTCACTTTCAACTTCTAAATCATTCTCCCATATTCCGATATTCCACATGCCCAAACGCAGCTTATTTTTCTTGTAAAAGGGCATGATTCGAAGTGGATAAGAAGCAGCGGGTAATCCCGTGCCTACTTCGATCCAATCGTTCATTGCATTGTCGCGGTAATAGACCAAATCGCGCAAACCTGCGACATAAACGCCGCCGTTTGTTCCGGCCTGATGCGCAATAGCCTTGATGTTCAATCCATCGAGTTGCGCCGTACTCCAGTTCTGCCAGGTTGCACCTCCATCGGTACTTTTGTAAACCTTATTTCCATTGCTTCCTCCCGGAAAGCCAAGCCACAGCTCGGATGCATCCGCATAGCCGATCGTAAAATACAATTCACGTTTGGTGAGTGGTAAAGATAACTGTGCAAATGTCAAACCGCCATCGGTACTTTTATACAAGCGACTGATATTGTTAACCAAGACCTGCACATAGAAAATATTCGAATTGCTCTGCCCCTGCTCTATCCATAATACATCGTCGTTGATGTTGGCTGTAAACGTATATATCGGACCAAAAGAACTCCCGCCATCGGTACTTTTATACAATTGGTTGTCTTTTCCCAAATATGCTACATTCCAGTAATTCGGGTCGAAAAGTACACGCGATGAAGCGTTATCGTAATAACTCTCGTTCGGATCGGTATTCATATCGAAGCCGCGCACGATTCCATCAAACGAATCGGGTAAAATACGTCCATTGATATCGGAGAAATACGTTTTCTGCTCGGGACTATAATTCACATAACCGGTTGGCGCTTCTCCACCCCCAAGCGCCAGAAAATTTCCGCTTCCATAATGTGTGTTAGATGCCGCATTGCCATTATGATACCGTCCACCGACTAAAATATCCTGATTCCAACCCTGATCGATGCCCCAAAAATTCACTGCTCCAATTCCTTCTGTTCGTGCTTCGTGCGACGATGCCCAATCGTTCGATACATTCAATCCACCATCGCTGCTAAACCAAAATTCCTCAGTGTTAGCACCTGTTTTGTACACCTGAAATTCTTGCAAATCGACATGCATTAAAGGCAAATCGCCGATGTAACCTCCAACCGGCGTGTAGGAGGTACCGCCGTCTTCGCTGCGCCAGAGATTAAGTCCACCAATCAACAAGCGTGTTTCGTCGAGTTGCGAGCAGGCAAATGCCGTATTGTAGTAAATCTGATTGTAGTCTGAACTTTGGCCGTCGAAGTCCATCAGATTGGGATGCGTTGCCTGATCGTAAGGCATTCCCATTTGTGCGTGCGGGAAACTCCACGTTTCGCCGGCATTCGAAGAACTATACACACCAATTGTTCCGGCAAGCTGCAAATTGGCCGATGCCTGGCTCGAACCCACCAGCAATACGTACACACGTTCTGGGTTGGCTTCGGTAACGGCAATGCGTCCGCCAAGGCTTTCAATTAATCCGGCATCTGCAGCGGGAACTTCGAACCATCCTTCTGGCCGAACCGTAAAGGTGGTACCGCCATCGACCGACTTGTAAAAATCGGCAATTCGCGTTGTGGCATTGTAACGAAGCGCATACATGCTTTGTGCATCGTTGGGTTTAAAACAAACCGACATGCATTCTCCGGTGAAAATTTGTGTCCATGAATTTCCGGCATCATCGCTTCTAAAAAGGCCCAGATTGGTTCCGGCGAAAAGAACCGATGCATTTTGTGGGTGCCAGGCAAACTGCCATACCTGAACATTAAGCGCCTGAAATGCGGCATCACCACTTATATTCCATGTTGATGCGCCATCGATGCTACGCCAAATCTCGCCCGAGGAAGAAAATATAACCAGATTGGGATCTGCAGGACTAACGGCAATTGCCGTTACCGTTTCGATGCTGAGATTTTTGGTGGCATATGTCCACGATTGTGCGCCATCAATGGATTTATACACACCTCCACTTTCGGTTCCGCAATACAAAATATCGGGAGCAGCAGCGCAACGGTCGAAACAATATACGTTGGCCTGTTCAGATATGAGAACGTGGGGATCGGAGTCATTGTACTTGCTGCTAAAATGCTGATTGGGCCCGAGAAACGACCACTCGCCTGCATCACGGTTTGCACTGTTGCGGTTAGACGAAGCAAGTCGTTCAGCAAGTGATGGCATTACGATGCGTCCTTTTTCGTTTACAAAAGGCGAAATGTAGCGACGCCAGCGCTTGTACCATCGGGTATAAACATCGTGTTTATTACCCCTGACTTCAAAATAGCGATTTCGTCCGGCATCAACTGCAAATACATCCGGGTTCGAACTGTACATTTCCTTAACCCATTCGGGGAGATTGGAATCGCTAGCATTGATTTGCGGATCGGGATAAAAATACTGTGCAGAAACGGCTTTAAAAACAAATATAAATTGGAGAATTAGGATAAATCTTTGCATGCAGGCAAGTTAACAAAGTAAAACATATATCAACTATCGTAAACGATTGGATGCGTAAACAATTTACCCATCCATTTTGTAAATAAGTCTGTTTATAACTGATTAAATATGCATGCAATGTTCACGAAGCATTTTGCAATTTTGTACGAGATAAAGGCGGTTGTTCGCCGAATAATTGAAAGATAAGAGAATGTATCGATTTAAGGCAGCCAAGTGCGTAATACATTTGCTTTCGTTTTTCTTTTTGCTTGCAGGCAATCTAAAATCGCAAGACTTACAGATTCTCTCTGTAGATTCCTCAGCATTTCCTCTTATTAAGGCTAAAATTGTGTATTCGGGCAAAAAGAAATTTGCCCCCGAAGCATTAAAGCTAAGTCAGGACAACCGCGCTATAGCATACCAATTAAACGAGAGCAGTCCCGGTTCGGCGCCAGTGAATGGTCGGGCGGTGTTTCTTCTAGTTGAAACCTCAGGCATTTTATACGGGGCACCAATAACAGAGCTTAAGGAAGGCTTAATTTCCGCTTTGGCCGCACTTCAAGATGATGACCTAATTAACGCAGCCAGTTTTGGAAGCTATGCTGTGGATTCGATTGGATTTAACTTGCTTAATGCCGACTTCACCTCTTCACACAAAATTTTCCGTGATGTTTTCGGATCAAGGCTGTCGGCTATTGCAGACACAGCTCAACGATCTGATCTGTATCACAACCTGATTAAAAGTCTCGAGTATTTATCAAATAACCGTGAGCTTCCACGCCACAAAGTGTTGGTTGTATTATCGGCAGGAAAAAACAACAGTACATTTGGCGAAACGTCGGCCAAAACAATTAATCGTGCCCAAGAAATAGGACTTCCGATACATTCAATTACCATCTTACCGTCAGATAGTGCTTATAATCCGGGGCGTCTCGATAACATAAGCCGCAAAACCGGTGGTAAGTATTCGACCTGCCGTAATCGGACTGAAATTACAGATGCCCTTTCAAATATTTTTGCACTTCCTGCTCCCGAAGGCATGCGTGATGCGTATTATGAGCTTTCGTTTACAGCATTCAACGATTTGAACCCCAATACGGCCAAAATTGATCTTAATTACAATGGTGCAAGGCAAATTTTCACGGTAGGCTTACCAACTTCAGACGCAGGAATATCCGAAGATTACAAAAAATACTTATGGATTTCTATTGGTATTCTACTTTTTGTGGTAATTATAATGGTTGTTGTGAATGTAGTTAATAAACGAAAACCAAATGGTAATGCGGATTTGAACGCGCCCGATGATTCGTTTATTCAAGACCGACCTGAAGTGCTAGGCACTGCAGAATCAATGGTTGGTCCGCGCATAAAGGTCGAAACGGTATCGCGTCCTGAAATTATCGAAATTAAAACACCTCCCAAAGGTGGACCGGTCTTACTAGTGAGTTTAAATGGTCGCACCAATACGCATTCTATCGATCGTGACGCTACAAAAATAGGCCGACACGACACCAACGACATTCAGATTAACGAGCAAACGGTTACAGGCAGCCATGCTGTAATTCGCAAGGCCGATTTGGGATTCGAACTTGAAGATTTAGGCAGTACGAATGGAACCTTTGTAAACAACGAACGTATCCGCAAAAGGGTTTTGATTTCGGGCGACAGAATTCGCTTCGGTAATATAGAGACCACCGTTAAATTCTAATAGTTTTGCGTATAGGCAGACATTTGAGGAACGATTTCGTTCTAAACGACCGTGCCGGAGAGGATTTCCACTGCGAAATATTCCTTATTGATGGTATTTATTGGATTCAAGATAAACAAACGCGTTACGGAACGCTAGTTAATGGTAAACGCATCGAAAAGGCGCAGCTTAATCCCGGCGACGAACTGCAAATTGGCTTTACACGCATAAATTGGGAAGAATTGTTGGGGATAGAAAGACCGTTAGAAATAATAACCGAAACGAACGCAGGTGATGAAAACACGTCGAACATGTTTATTCCTGCGAATGAACTACCAAATGGTGCGCATCAGGATCATGAAATCGTTAACCCGGTAAAATTGAATGATGTTGGGAATTTTGATAAGATGTCAGCACCGGCTGCGGCACATTACACAATCAATCCTTATGCTAAGAACATGGCACCTGAGCTAGCCAATCAAGCATTTCAACATATCGAAATAATCGAAATTGATGTTCCGGAAGCGTTAGATAATCCAGATAAAAACAAGGAAGTTATACAAGAAAGAACGCCTGAAAAGGAAGTTACAGCACCGCAGAAAATTTCACCTGCAAAGAAAAGAAGAAACTTAAATCAAGATGAACGTCTGCTCCTCATAACTCTTGGAATAATGGCAGTTATGATGTCTATTGGATTGCTAATTGGGTACTCACAACTTAGTTAAGAGAGCATCAAAAAAACAATTCAGGGCTTGATGCTATTTACACCAAACAAAGCTTTATGCTTCACTCAGTTGAACGGCTTGATTGATAAATGAAACAAGCGGAACTGCCGCACCTAAATCGGTAGTTATTTGTTTCACAATTCCGGAAGCACCGAAGGACGTATCGTTAAATGATTTCGAAACCACGAGGCTTTTTTGCCGCAACAAATCGATGTGGGGATGTTCTTTTGGATAGCCCTTGGGCGAAGTTTTTAAACGATGATCCTCGAGCGACCCATACACCTTTTTGAAAGCCTTTTGGTTGAGGATTGCATCCAGGCCATCGCCATTGAAATAAATTTCCTGCCTAACAGCTTGCAATTCGGGAGCAGGAGGCATATAAATTCCAGCAGCGATGAAACTTTCTCCCGGCTGCAGGTGCACATAATATCCGGCTCCCACCCTGCCCTTTGGGGCGGCAGAAAACCAAAATCCCATGTTGTTTTTGTAGGGTGTTTTATCGTGCGAGAAGCGCGTGTCGCGGTAAATTCGAAACACCGCTTTTGCCGGATCACAGACTGAAAGTGAGGCGTCGAACGAAATGAGTCCGGCGTGTATCTCTGCTGCAAATTGCAACACCTGCTTACGCGCCAAGTCATAATCACCGCGGTGGCTTTCGAACCACGCGCGGTGATTGTTTTGCGCCAGAGCGCTTAAAAAAGAAAGTACGTCAGACAGCACACCTTTAAAACGGCAAATCGTCGGTTTCGCTGTCGGACTTGAAGAAGTCGCTGTTTTCGTTGCTCACCGGCTGAAATGCTGGAACTGCGGGGGCGGCAGCTGCATTAGCATACGATTGAGGCGCAGACTGCGGGGCGTAAGAAGGCGCACTTGCTTGAGGGGCCGCTGAAGCTGGATCCAATTTCCATGCACGCACTTCGGTGTACCAGCGCTCATTGTATTCGCGCGATTCGATGTTGATGCTCGCACGCACATCATCGCCTACCTGAAAACGGCGCAAGGCGTCAACTTTATCTCCCCAAACAGAGCAACACACTTTCTTAGGATACTGATCAAATGTTTCAAGAACAAATTCCTGCTTGGTCCATGAACCGTTTCTGCCGTCGCCGGTAACGGGATTCATAACCTTAACGAGTTTACCAATGATTTCCAATGCCATAATTATACTGATTTATGAACCTCAAATGTACTTCATTCGCGCCTTGTATATCTATTTATCAAGGCAATTTTATAAACAATTTTCGCCCTGTTTTTTCGCTGCAATTTTTACTAAATTTGCACCCTCAAAAGCACGATTATTCCATGAAGATTTTAGTCTGCATCAGTCAGGTTCCCGACACCACTACCAAAATTGCCTTTACCGATAACGATACCAAATTCAACGAAGACAAAGTGCAGTACATTGTCAATCCGTATGATGAGTGGTATGCATTAGTTCGTGCACTTGAAATTAAAGAAACATCCGGAGGAAATGTAACCATTATTACTGTTGGACCTGCATCCGTTGATGCCATTATCCGTAAGGCGCTTGCAATTGGTGCCGACGATGCTGTGCGTATCGATATGAATCCTTCTGACGCCTGGTCGGTTGCCAAATCCATTGCAGATTATGCACAAGGCAAAGGTTTCGATTTGATTTTAGCCGGCAAGGAGACCATTGACTACAACGGATCCGAAGTTCCGGGCATGTTGGCGGCCTTGCTCAATCAGCCTTACATTGCTTTGGCTTCCAAACTCGACATCGAAAACAGCACCTTACGATGCGAAGTGGAAGTTGATGGAGGCATCAACATCATGCGTACAGCAATGCCAGCTGTTGTATCGGCGGCCAAAGGAATGGCCGAGGCACGTATCCCCAACATGCGCGGTATTATGGCAGCCCGAACCAAAAATATTGAAGTCGTTTCGGCTGCAGTTCAGCCGCTGGTTGGCACGAAAAAATTCGCCTTGCCAAACCCAAAATCGGCTGTTAAACTTATCGATCCCGAAAACATGGATCAACTTGTAGAACTCCTTCACAACGAAGCTAAAGTAATTTAATTATGGCAGTCCTTATTGTTGCAGAAACCCAGAACGGGAAATTAAAAAAGGCCTCCATCGAGGTAATGTCATATGGCGCACGCGTTGCCGCAGCACTTCAAACCACAACCACGGCTTTGGTGTATGGTAACGCCGATGACACAGAAATGGCGAAAGCCGGACAGTGCGGCGTGCAGCATGTACTCCATGTCAATCAAAACTTTGCAAACTTCAATCCTGCGCAATTCCTTCATGTGGTGCTCAAAGCCATTGATAAAACCGCTGCCGACACCGTAATTTTTGCGCACGACTACACAGGACGCAGCATTGCTCCTCAAGTGGCTGCGAAAATGGAAGCCGGACTTATCTCGGGAGCCGTTTCGCTTCCCGATACAACTGGTGGATTTTCCTTGCGTAAAAATGTTTTCTCGGGTAAAGCGATTGCAGACTATTCCATACTTTCTTCAAAACGGGTTATTTCATTGATGCCCAATTCGGTTCAACCCGAACTGGGAAATGGAACCGCACGTATTGAACCATTCAGCGAAGGCTTGGATGCTGCAAATGCATTATCGGTTGAACGCAAGGCCATTGAACAAAAAGGTGGCGTTCCGCTCACGGAAGCCGATTTGGTTGTATCTGCAGGACGTGGTATGAAAGCACCCGAAAACTGGAACATCATCGAAGATCTGGCTTCATCAATCGGCGCAGCTACAGCCTGCAGTCGTCCGGTTGCCGATATCGGATGGCGCCCCCACCACGAACATGTTGGACAAACCGGCATTGCCATTCGACCGAATTTATACATCGCAGTGGGAATTTCAGGAGCTATTCAACACCTCGCCGGGGTAAACCAGTCGAAGGTAATCGTAGTCATCAACAAAGACGCCGAAGCTCCTTTCTTTAAAGCTGCTGATTATGGTGTTGTTGGAGACGCCATGGAAGTAGTTCCAAAGCTCACAGCGGCTTTCCGTAAATTCAAAGCAGCACAATAAAAATCAGTTTTTCACTTCAAATAGTTTCGTACTTTTAACGGAACAAGAATGAAAAAAATTCGTCTCGAAATATCAGGCTTGTCCTATAGTCAAACCCAAAGCGGAGCCTATGCTTTAGTGCTTGGCGAAAGTGGAGGTAAACGGCGTTTACCGATAATTATCGGAGGTTTCGAAGCACAGGCCATTGCCATCGAGCTCGAGAAAATGGCTCCCAGCAGGCCCCTAACGCACGACCTGTTTAAAACCTTTGCTGAGTCGTTTATGATTCAGGTAAAGGAAGTATTGATTTATAATCTGGCGGAGGGGATTTTTTATGCAAAGCTTATTTGCCATCAAAACGGGGCGAATGAAGTAGAAGTTGATGCACGTACATCAGATGCAATAGCCCTGGCATTGCGGTTTAATTGCCCAATATATACATACGATTCTATACTTAGTTCGGCAGGGATTCTCATAGACGATGCGCCTGATAGTTCTTTATCAGAGCCTGCTGGTGCTTATTCATCTGAACAAACGCAATCGACTACAGGCACTCCGGCATCTGACAGGAATGAGTTATCTGGAAAGAACAAGGAAGAGTTAAAAGAAATGCTTAAGCAGGCTATCGAAGATGAGGCCTACGAGAAAGCCGGAAAAATTCGCGATGAACTCGCGAAGCGTCAATAAATATTAATGCAGTTGTTCTTCTAATTTCCGGAATGCTTTGGCAGCCGGATTGTTTTCATAAAGCACAGAATAAACTGCTGTGCAAATTGGCAATTCAAGATTCCTTCCTTGCACTTTATTCATCAGCGATTTTACGGCAAAATATCCTTCGGCAATCATATTCATCTCCATACGCGCCGCCTTTACCGTATAACCTTTGCCAATCATCTGTCCGAAAATGCGGTTGCGCGAAAATGGAGAGTACGCCGTAACCAATAAATCGCCCAAAAAGGCACTTTCGTTGGTATCGCGATTGGGGCGAGGGAGCAAATCGTTCAGTAATCGCTGCATTTCCTGCATGGCATTGGCGATAAGCACTGCCTGAAAATTATCGCCATAATTCAAGCCACGCGCAATACCGGAGGCAAGGGCAAAAATGTTTTTCATTACTGTCGCAAGCTCGATTCCATGCACATCGCTATCAATGGTATGGGTGTGAATGTAGCGACAACGCAGCAATTCGGCCATTTTTTGAGCAACAGCTCCATCGTTTGCAGAAATGGTAAGATACGAACGCCGCTCCAGGGCAACTTCCTCAGAATGGCATGGCCCTGCAATTACACCGAGTTGATTGGCGTTAAGCCCAACGTGCAAGGATAAAAACTCGCAAAGGGTTCGATCACAAGATGGTATCATGCCTTTAACGGCAGAGAAAATGAACTTCTTGGCCAATTGTTCACTCGAAAGAGCGGCAAGGGTTTCCTCGATAAACGCTGCCGGTAAGGCCAGTATTAAAATATCCGACTGTTCTACAACTTGTTGAATACTCGTTTCCGGAAAAACTTTTGAAAGGTCGAATACAATATCGCTCAGATAATTGGGATTATGCCGATGCTGCTTAATATGATCTCTTTGTGATTCGGAACGCATCCACCAATTCACACGCACATCACCTTCCGTAATAATTTTAACCAATGCGCTTGCCCAGCTTCCGCCGCCAATTACGCCAACAACAGGAATTGATTTATCTTCCAATTCAGGCATTCAATGGCGATTTATTGGCAACAAAAATCCCCTTCAACACCTCGATTGTTCTGTCAATTTCTTCGCGGGTGTTGAATTTGCTGAAGGAAAAGCGCACATGCGAACGCAATGAATCGGCTCCAATTGCCTTGAGAACGTGAGATCCAACATCTGATCCCGAAGAACACGCACTACCTCCCGATGCGGCAATACCCTGGATGTCGAGGCTAAACAAAAGCATTTCGCCTGCTGGTGAAGGTGGGAAGGATACATTCAGCACCGTGTAAAGCGAATTTTCGGAAATGTCACCATTGAAGGAAACGCCTTCAATTTCTGCACGTAGCTTTTCGGCCATGTAATTCTTTAATCCACGAATATATTGGTTATGCGCATCCATTTCATTTGTAGCAATTTCTAGCGCTTTAGCTAAACCAACAATTCCAGAGAGATTCTCGGTACCACCGCGCATATTACGCTCTTGTGCTCCGCCATAAATAAATGGATGAATGCCCGTTCCTGAACGGATATAAATAAATCCAATTCCCTTGGGTCCATGAAACTTATGGGCTGCACAATTCAGAAAATCAACTTGAACATCCTGCACATTAATCGGAAAATGCCCCATGGTTTGCACCGTATCGCTATGAAAAATGCCCTGATATTTCTTAACCATTTCGGCTGTTTCGCGCAAGGGAAGCATGGTTCCCAACTCATTATTGGCATGCATCAATGACACAAAACTCCCGGGATTTTCTTGTAAGAGCGATTCCAAATGCTGCATATCCACCTTTCCGGTTGCATCGATTTTAACCCAACTCAACGAAATTTCTCCCTCGTCGCGCAAAGCTTCCAGCGTGTGCGACACAGCATGATGCTCTATGGGTGAACTTATCGCATGTTTGATCTTTAAATCGCGAATGCTGCGCACGATGGCCATATTGTTGGCTTCTGTTCCACCCGAAGTAAAAAATATTTCAGATGGAGATGCGCCAAGAAAACTTGCAATCTGCTTTCTTGCTTGCTCAATCGCTGTGCGGGTAACACGCCCAAATGAGTGTATTGAAGATGGATTGCCG
>CAZVHF010000042.1:12943-15717 GCA_964627105.1 uncultured Chitinophaga sp. | reverse complement strand
GGCAGTGAGTATTATTTCTTGCCGTTTGGGTGATGACGATCAGGTTTCGATGAATGATAATGAAGGAGTCGAGGCGATTGTATTCCCCAATCCAGGAAATGGAAATGTAACCATTGCTTCGTTGAATTTGGATGAGGATGCTGTATTGCGCGTTTTTGCATCGAACGGACAGATGCTGCGCAGTGAGCTAATTCCTGCCAATACCGAAACGTGGATGCTTCATTTGGAAGCAGAGGCGAGCGGTTTGTATTTACTACAGATTGAAACACAAACCGGAGTAAAAAATCTTCGCTATATGAAAGATTGATTGTTGTATTAGCAAAGTCTCGTTATACAAAAGCCCTGGAATTTTTCCGGGGCTTTTTATTTGGTATGGTTGATGATTCCGATTTGACTTTCACTTTCTAGCGACAAGCCATAGATCCAAGTATTTTCAACCAAATCTAAATTCAATTAAGCTCCCCAATTTTGGCAAACAGCTTATGGCAGGTGTTCTTATAAATTTTCTTTCAGGTAAATATCAAAAATTATGGTCAAGTTACCTTTACTGTCTTCAGGTATTATTTCCAAAATTCTGTGTTTTGCTTTTTCTTGTGATGCCCAAGGATCCTGAATTATTTGAGGATCGCCCTTAAAGTAAATTTGTGATATTAATTCTCTGCTGTTTTTTTCCGTTACTCTGAAATGAATATGTGAGGGTCTGTATAGATCTCCATTCAAATATTTGCCTGGAATAATTGTAGTAAAAGAATATTCGCCCCTATCATTGGTGAATAAACAGGCTCTTTGTCTAAATTCTATTGTGTCATTGTCATATTCTCCCTCCGTATTACAATGCCAAATTTCGACCAACGCATCTTTTACTGATGTTATACAATCGGACTTAAATACCTTACCTTTTAAAATAATCCTCGTCCCTGCAAGTCCTTCATAAGTCAAGTCTGAACGAATAGGTGCATCAGGCCTGTAAAAAGGACCTAGAATATCATTTGTGGTATAGCAATCTCCTTTGAATTCTCCATTCGTTTCTCGCTTTATTGAACCAAAAGTTGTCATTGCAAACGCTGACAATGCAGAACTAATGATAAACTTTTTTCTGTTCATGGTCTGAATTTTTTAAGACGCACTAACACCAAACGAGCGAATTGTGAGGTATGCACTTCATTAACTCAATTTAGGTTAACTTTAGTATGTAAACTTAACAATTTCAATTTAAAATTCAACGGGTAGAACCAATTCTTCATTACCGCGCTTCACCTTAACGACGCTTTTGTCGCCTTTCTTAAACTTGCTAAGGGCTTCCATATAGGTTTGAATTTCTTTTACCTGGAAATCGCCGATTGCTGTTATGATGTCGCCGTCTTTCATGCCTATTTTCATGCCGGTTTTTCCATCAAGAACGGCTTCTACTTTCATACCTTCGGTACTGTTTGCATATGAAGGCATAATACCGAGTGTAACTTTAAATGCAGGTGTATTCCCGGTTGACGGATTACGTGTTTTGAGGAAAGCAATTTGTCGGTCGGTAGGTAATTGGGCGATGAATGCCGCGATTAATGTTAGTACGGCCTCTGTGCCCGGTGCATTAATTTTATCAATGTCGTCGCTTGGTTTGTGATAGTCTATGTGTGTGCCAGTAAAGAAATGTAATGCGGGTACCTGTTTGTTGTAAAATGAGGTATGGTCTGATGGCCCAACGCCTGCCGAATCAAGTTGGATATCCATGGCCTTTGAACGAAATCGTTCGAGGATTGGAATAAACTCAGCTGCAGTTCCTGCTCCGGATATCGTAAGTGCCGGTTTTTCCTTATTTAGGCGACCAATCATATCCATATTGATCATGCATTGCACTTTTTTAAGGTCAATGGTTGGATGTTCGCAGAAATAATTGGAGCCGAATAAGCCTAATTCTTCTCCCGAGAAGCAGATAAATAAAAAGTTGAATGCTTCTTTTTCTGAATTACCCGTGTATAATGCGGCCAATTCAATTACCCCTGCCGTTCCGGATGCATTGTCGTCGGCGCCGTTGTGAATTTGTCCTTGGCTATGTGCATCAAGCGATCCGCCGTCATCACCCAGGCCAAGATGGTCGTAGTGCCCGCCAATTACAATGGTTCTCTCGGCTCCGTTATCGAGGTAGGCAACTACATTTCGTGCCTTTCCGCTTCGGCCTTTTGCTCCGTGGCTGCTTACCTGAAAGTCAAATTCCTGAACCCAGGTATTGTTATCGCCCATCGGCGAAAGTTTCATGGATGCAAACTGCTTGCTGATGTAATCTGCTGCGAGTAACTCTTCTGCGGTTCCGGTGCCACGACCTTTCATTGAATCTGAAGAAAGAACTTCGATGTGGCGGTGTAAGCGTTCGGTAGAAATGAATCCTTGAGCATCTGCACGTGTTATGCATAGCAGGAGAAAACAAAAAGGTAGGAGCTTAATCATTCGATCCAGTCGGCTAAAAATATATTTGTATCGCGCGTTCCGCCATTGTTTCGGTTCGAAGAAAAGACAATTTTCTTTCCATTGGGCGAAAACATCGGAAACGCGTTGAAGTTGCTATTGAAGGTGATTTGTTCCAACCCGGTACCATCAACATTTACCATATATAATTGAAAATTATAGCCACGGGTTGAGGCATGATTCGACGAAAAAATTATCTTTTTGCCCGAAGGATGGAAGAAAGGTGCCCAATTCGCTTTGCCGAGTTTGGTTATCTGTTTCAGATCGCTTCCATCTACATTACACGTATACAATTCCATGTTTGTTGGGGCAACCAA
>CAZVHF010000042.1:0-12843 GCA_964627105.1 uncultured Chitinophaga sp. | reverse complement strand
GTTTCCTTGCAGGTCTGAAACATAGATGTCGAATGTGTTGTAGATGGGCCAGAGGTATTTCCCATCTTTACGCGGAGCGGGTGGGGGAGGGCAGGTGTCGGCAGCTTCATGGGTTGATGCATACAGAATTTCCTTGTTGCCCGGCATAAAATACGAACATGTGGTACGGCCTTTTCCGGTCGAAATTAAGTTACGGCGCGATTGCTCTTTGGCCATCAAATCGAGCATAAAAATCTGGTCGCAGGGTATTCCCTGTTTGGGATCGGTTACCTGCAATGTGAGTTTTTCATTATCGAAACTGAAATAAGCTTCGGCGTTATCTCCACCAAAACTTAATTGCTTGATGTTTTTCAAGTGCTTTTCAGGAATGGTGTCTTGTGCACTCAATGTTGTGCAAATGCCAACCATTATGGGCAGTATACGAAAATTCATGCGGCAAATGTAGGATAAACGGATGGTTCAGAAGTCTCTCCGCTACAATTTTATAAGACCATCTTCCATTTCGATTTTACGGTCGGCCAATTCTGCCAGTGCTTCGTTGTGTGTAACGATTACAAACGTTTGACCTTCATCTCTGCGTAATTCCAAAAAGAGCTCGTGCAATTCGCGTGCATTCTTCGAATCAAGATTGCCACTGGGCTCGTCGGCGAGAATAAGTTCGGGTTCGTTCATCAATGCTCGGGCAACAGCGACGCGTTGTTGTTCGCCGCCCGATAGTTCGGCCGGTTTATGTTGAATTCTGTCTGCAAGCCTAAGTTTTTCCAAGAGATGTTTAGCACGTGCTTTTAGTTCTGCGGGCTTTTTTCCGGCAATCATTCCCGGAATCATTACATTTTCCAATGCCGAAAATTCGGGCAGCAACTGATGAAACTGAAAAACAAATCCAATGTGCTGGTTTCTGAATGCAGATAGTTTTTTATCGTTTAAAAGGAATGGATCTTCGTTGTTGAAGTAAATTTTGCCAGAGTCTGGTCTGTCGAGTGTGCCAAGCAATTGCAGTAAGGTTGTTTTTCCCGCTCCCGAACGGCCAACGATAGCAACAATGTCGCTTTTGTTAATGTTCAGGTCTATACCCTTTAGAACATCAAGTGAACCATACGATTTTCGTATACCTTCGATGCGTATCATTCTGTGGCGTTTGTGGTTAATTTGTCTGTGAGCGAATCGAAATCGTAAATGTCCGAATCGAACAAATGCGATGGATGCACTTTACCCAAAGCGGTCATCATTATCTCTTTGCGGTTAGGATATTTTTCTTCCCACTCGAGCATCATGGCCTTAATCACCTTACGCTGCATATTTTCTTGCGAGCCACAAAGGTTGCAGGGTATAATCGGAAACTGGCGCTGAAGGGCATATGCTTCGATATCGGCTTCTTTACAAAATGCCAGTGGTCGAATAACTACATGCCGTTGATCGTCGGTGCGGAATTTTGCAGGCATGGCTTCGAGTTTTCCGCTAAAAAACAGGTTGAGGAAAAACGTTTCAAGAATATCCTCACGGTGATGCCCTAAGGCGAGTTTGTTGCATCCCAATTCTTCGGCGGTATCGTATAAAATTCCCCTACGAAGTCGTGAACAAAGGCTGCACATGGTTTTTCCGGCGGGTACTTTATCAACTACCACCGAGTAGGTATCGCGTTCTACAATGCGGTATGGGACCTTGAGCGACTGAAAATATTCGGGCAAAACATGCTCGGGGAACCCGGGCTGCTTCTGGTCGAGGTTCACGGCAATAATTTCGAAGCTATTGCCCATCACCAATTGCATGTGCAGCAACATATCGAGCATGGTGTACGAATCTTTGCCGCCCGAAAGGCAGACCATAATTTTGTCGCCGGGCTCAACTATTTGAAATGCATCTTGAAGATCCCAAACCGATTTGCGCAATTTTCGGGTTAGTGTTTCTATGGGTCGATTGGCCGAATTTTCCACCGCGCAAAGTTAATTAAAGAGCGTTAAGGTTTTCATGAATTGTTTTACTAATGAAACACTTTGAATGCCATTAAAATTTTACATATTTGTCTTACCTTTTCAAATTAAATATTATATGAAAAACGCTTACCTGCTTCAAAAACTTACTTTTATATTCTTTTTTGTACTTGCAGCAACGAACTTAACAGCCCAAAATATTTTTTGGAGCGACTCGTTTGATGCACCAGCTGGCGGTACCAATAACAACAATGCCGGTCAGGGCTGGACGCTGAATTCGGGAGGGTTAGGCAATAATCAATGGTTTATAAATACACCTACCCAAACATATGGTTGTGGAAATACAGGGAATACTTTGAAAGTATCCTGTTCTGATGCCTTATGCTCAATATTCATTGGTGGGCCTAATAATCCTGGGTACTTTGCAGCAGCAAGTAACAATCGTTCAGCTGTTTCTCCTAATATCAGTACTGTAGGCGTTGCCAATCCGGTTTTAAATTTCAAGTTTGTATGCCAAGGTATCGAAGGAGAAGATTATGGATTACTTGCATTTAGCAACGACGGTGGTATTAGTTGGAGTGAATTTCCTACTCGTTATGAAGGTGTTAGCTCATGTTCTTTAGTAACTATACCGCTTGCTGCACAGTATCAGAATATCAGTAATTTCAAGCTTCGCTTTCGCTGGATTGAATCGAATGCCTCAGGTGGGATAGATCCGGCATTTAGCATTGATGATATTCAACTTTCAACGAATTCCGCTGTTTGTATTCCGCCAACCGTAAGCGCCGGAAGTGCAGCATCTATTTGTGGAGGTGGCTCTGTAACCATCGGCGGCACGCCAACTGCTACGGGTGGCACGTTAACCAACTATGTGTATTCGTGGTCGCCTGCTACAGGGCTTTCGGCAACGAATGTGGCCAACCCAACCGCCAATCCTACAACTACCACAACCTACACGGTAACGGTAAACGGCGGCGATGCTAATTGTTCGGCCTCATCGACGGTAACGGTAACAGTAGGAACTGCACCTACTGTAAGTATAACTCCCGCAGCATCCACCACCATTTGCCCGGGGGCTTCGGTGCAGCTAAACGCAACAGCAGGCTTAAGCAATTATACCTGGACAACACCTACCGGAACACAGACCGGAGCCTCAATTCAAGCTTCGGCGGCCGGAAGCTATACCCTTACTGCTCAAAACGGAACTGGCTGCACCGGAACCTCTGCGCCTGTAACGGTAACTGTTCAAAATGTACCCAATTTAACAACAACACCTTCGGGCAGTACCAACTTGTGTATTGGTCAGAATTTACCGCTCACCGCTTCAAACGGATTCAGCAATTATTCATGGACTACACCGGGCGGTCAGGTTACCGGACAAACCATCAATGCCAGTCAGGCCGGAACTTACACGGCAAGTGCAACTTCGGGCACCTGCACAGTTACGGCAGCGCCCATTACGGTAACGGCGGTTTCTGTGCCAACACTCGATGTGGCTCCGGGATCATTTGTTTCGCTATGTCCTGGTCAATCGGTTCCGCTCACTGCTAGTCCGGGCTTTTCTTCTTACAGCTGGACTACACCGGCCGGTTCGCAAAGCGGCAGTTCGGTTACGGCGAGTTCACCTGGAACATACAGCGTTTCTGCTCAATTTGGAGGCTGTACTGTTGATGGACCCGACGTAACCGTGGCGGCGGTTGAGGTGCCTTCGCTCGAAATTTCGTCGTCAACAGGTGCATTTAGTATCTGCCCCGGCGTAAATTTGCAATTGAGTGCCTCTTCAGGATTTTCGGGATATACCTGGCAAACGCCGGGCGGGGTTCAATCGGCTGCATCTGTTAATGCCGCTGTTGCAGGAACATATTCAGTAACAGCCACAATTTTGGGGTGCTCCGTTACTTCAGATCCGGTAACAGTTAATTTAGTAACCTTACCAAGCTTCACCACTACGCCTGCAGGAAATGTATCGTTTTGCGAAGGCAGTTCGATAAATCTGAATGCTGCGAATGGATTTACCGGCTACAGCTGGACGGGGCCTTCAGGCACCGTTAGTGGTCAGCAAATAACTGCAAATCAGGCCGGTTCATATACAGCAAATGCTGTTTTTCAAGGCTGTACCGTACAGGCAGCTCCGGTTGTTGTTAGCCAGGGCAATGCTGCCAGTATCGAAATTACAGTATTGGGATCATCTGTTTTGTGCCAGGGCGAATCGGTTGTTTTAACGGCTCCTGCGGGCTATCAGAATTATCAATGGTCGAATGGTGCCACCGGCGCAACAACAACGGTATTAACCGAGCAAAGTATTACGGTATCGGCAACAAGCCAGGGTTGTTCGGTAACTTCCGAGCCGGTGTTTATTTCAGTTTCTACGCCACTACCAATCAATGCCAGCGTAAGCGGTTCAACAGACTTATGTCCGGGAGCAGTAACAGAACTTAACGCCAGTGCGGGCTTTACCAACTATGTGTGGAATGGTCCAACTACCACGCTAAACGGACAGAATGTTACTGTTGGAGAAGCTGGTACGTACAATGTGCAGGCTACCGATATCAATGGTTGTACATCCGAATCGAATACCATTACGTTAACAGCGATACAAACACCTGCATTAACGGTAAATCCGGCAGGACCAGTATCGATCTGTGCCGGAGAAACAGCGACATTAACTGCAAGTGCAGGCTTTGGCAATTATTTATGGAACACTCCGGGTGGTACCGTAGCCGGCCAAAGCATTGAAGCGGGCGAAGAAGGAAATTATACAGTACAGGGCGTATTTTCATCGTGCACGATAACATCATCGTCTGTATTTGTTGCAGTACAATCTTCGCCAACGCTTGCCGTAGCTGTCGATGGCAGTACATCAGTGTGCATCGGCGAATCGGTAACACTTACCGCAGAGCCGGGTTATTCAAGTTATGTTTGGTCAAATGGCGCAACCACACAATCTATTGAAGTAAGTGTTTCGGGAAGTTATTTTGTTACCGCTGCTTCAAATTTAGGCTGCGATGCTGTATCCAACGATGTTGTTATTTCAATCATTCAACCGCCAACTGCAGCATTCTCCTACGATCAGGTTGAACCTCAGAATACGGTTCAATTTACCTATACCGGTGCGTATGGAAACGATTTTATCTGGAATTTTGGAGGTGGCGTTATAAACAATAGCGAGAATCCGCTGTATCAGTTTCCATACGAGGGAACATGGCCGGTAACGCTTATCGTTTCCAATGAATGCGGTGCTGATACGTTTGAAACAGAAATCGAGGTTATAAAAATTGGTTTCGAAGATTTGGATGGAATCTCGGTCGACTTACTCAACGATGGCAACAATTGGATCGTGAAGGGCTCTGCAATGGGCAAAGAGCCTTTGCTGCTTGAAGTATGGAGTATCGACGGACGCATAATGTACAGCACCACAATCCAAGGAAACATCATCAACGAGCAAATAGGTTTTTCTAATTATACATCCGGCATTTATATGATAAGCTTAAGCCGAAGCGGAAAACGCTCTGTGGCGAAGGTGATTCGGAGATAACAGCCTTGCCAACTTCCTGAAAATAATACAGGCCACGGCGTGAAATCAAGATTTTTGCACCCGATGCCGAGTAAATTTTGTTTGGATGGCATTGCAATAAATTGTTAACCATTTAATTGGTAATTCAAATTGCCAAAGAATACTTTTTAGCGCAAATAATTAATTTCACGCCTAATTCAAGTAATTATATGAACGAAATCATTTGTCCCAATTGCCACAAAGCATTTAAAGTTGATGAAGCCGGATTTGCCGATATCCTTAAGCAGGTTCGTGACCACGAGTTTGAGGAAGAGATTCAGAATCGATTGGCATTGGCAGAAAGAGAAAAGGAAAATGCGGTTAGGCTGGCGGAGGCAAACATAAAAAATAGTCTACAGGAGCAGCTCGCAAAAAAAGAGCAGGAATTAGCCGATATCAAAGCCCGTAAGGAAATTGAGTTGTCTCAGAAATTGGCTCAAAAGGATAATGAATTATTGCAACTCAAAGCCAAGGTTGATCATGGAGAAATGGAAAAAAAGATGGCTGTTTCGGAAGCTACAAAAAAGATAGAAAAGGAACGCGACGACCTTGCTAATACTCTCAAAATAAAGGAAACGGAAAAAGAATTGCAGAAAAAAACACTAACGGAACAATATTTAAATGAGCTGAGGGAAAAGGACGCAATTATTAAACACAAGGACGAAGAAATTGCGCTTCGAAAGGATATGAAGATGAGGCTTTCGACAAAAATGCTCGGCGAAACGCTCGAACAGCATTGTGAAATAGAATTCAATAAGCTGCGTGCCACGGCATTTCAAAAAGCGTATTTCGAAAAGGACAACAACGCAAGCGGGGGAAGTAAAGGTGATTATATTTACAAAGAACACGACGATGCCGGCAATGAAATCATTTCAATCATGTTCGAAATGAAAAACAAAGGCGACGAAACATCAACCAAAAAGAAGAATGAGGATTTTTTGAAAGAGCTTGACAAAGACAGGGACGATAAAAAGTGTGAATATGCTGTGCTCGTATCGCTGCTGGAGCCCGATAATGAATTTTACAATACCGGCATTGTTGATGTTTCTTACAAATTTCCGAAAATGTATGTAGTTCGTCCTCAGTTTTTTATTCCAATCATTACCTTGCTTCGAAACGCTGCTATGAATTCGATGCAGTATAAAGCCGAACTGGCTTTGGTGAGAAGTCAGAATATCGACATCACCAATTTTGAAGAAAAGATGAATAAGTTTAAGGAGGGCTTTGCGCGAAATTATGATTTGGCCAGTCGTAAATTTAAAGACGCCATTGATGGCATCGATAAAACCATAAAGGAACTCGAGAAAACCAAGCAGGCTCTGTTATCGTCTGAAAACAACCTACGGCTCGCAAACGAAAAAACGGATGAGCTAACCATAAAGAAACTCACATATGGAAATCCAACCATGAAAGCCAAATTCGACGAGCTGAATAAACAATAACGATCGGGGTGGCCCCAACAACCTAAAAAACCTTTTTGTCATTCAAACCGTAAGGCTTCGATTGGGTCAAGTTTCGCTGCTTTAATGGCCGGAATGAGGCCCGAAAGCAATCCTACAACAAAGCAAAGTGCCGCAGCCAGAATCATCCAGGCCCAAGGCACAACGAATCCCTCGTTAAAATAAAACGAAACTCCGTTTCCGATTAAAATTCCAAGAACAATTCCGAACGCACCGCCCATCTGACAAATTACAACAGCCTCGGTGAGGAACTGGTTTCGTATACTTCCGCTGGTAGCGCCGATTGCCTTTCGGACGCCAATTTCGCGTGTGCGTTCAGTTACCGAAACGAGCATAATATTCATCAAGCCTATGGCAGCGCCGAGCAAGGTGATAATGGCAATTAATGTAGCTGCTACTGTTACATACTGCAGATTATCGATAAGCATTACCGATAAATTGTCGCTTCGGGTTATTTCAAAGTTTTGCGGATCCTTGATTTTTATTT
Source organism: uncultured Chitinophaga sp. (assembly GCA_964627105.1). GTDB lineage: Bacteria > Bacteroidota > Bacteroidia > M30B66 > M30B66 > CAMCXT01. Next base: position 5,412 of record CAZVHF010000042.1, on the reverse strand, counting down.
TCCGAATTTGCCTGAACAATCCGGTTGCTTCAGAAATAGCCGCATCGAGCATTTGAGGCGAAGGCGATAAGACGTTTACTACGAACGAAGTTTGATTGCTTCCATAATGTTTGTTCACATTTAATAGCGGCATCAACAGCATTTTGTCGCCACCAAACCCGAAACTCGACCCCTTTTCCTTGAATACACCAATTACCTTGGCCTTGCGCCCACCTATCGAAATCTCGTTATCAACGGCCAATTGCTTCGGAAAAAGGCTCCGCTTAACTTCCTGACCAATTATTGCGACTTCGGCACCCGACTCAATTTCACGCATCGAGAAGTTTCGGCCTTCGGCCAATTCGTACCCCGATGTAATCATATAATTTTCGTCGCCTCCAAAAATGGCAATGTTGGGATTCGTTTTTAATGAACCGAATTTAATGGTCGCGATTTGAGTTCCAAAACAAGAAATACCAACGCGAGGCGAAAAGCTGAATGTATTCTTAAACTCGCTCGCCTCGGCATACGAAATGGGTCGGTAGACCTCGCGTTTTTTCCTTCGGCCACCGATGCGCACATTCGACTCCCTATTTCGAATGTTGAACGTATTGGCCCCCATCGTTGTGAAATTATTTGTAATGCTACCTTTTATCACATCAATCGCGGTTAGTATGCCAACGAGCGCACAGATACCCAAGGCAATAATCATGATGGTTAAAAAGGTACGAAGCGATTGTGCCCGGATGGCGCCCAATGCTAATTTAATGTTTTCGATGAATAGAGCGTTCATTCATGGGCGAAAGTACATAATAAATTGCGAAACGTTAATAGTCTATTTGCTCCTGCAGTTCTGCACTTTTTGCCCTGCTCTGCCTTAAGTGCGATATGTTGAATTTAGCCTTAATTGTGGTTTCTTGCTGCAGATACTGATTAGGTGTTTTTATTCCACAATTTCCCGACATGAACATCGTTCAGAATCGGAAATTGGATTAATTTTGCGCTCCTTATAAAAATAAATCATGATCAAAGCGATCAATTCCCTCCTCGGCGTTTTTCTCGGAAACAAGGCAGAACGCGATTTGAAAGAAATAAAGCCGCTGGTTGATAAAATCAATTCGATATATCCGACGCTTGCAAACGATACAAACGATCAGTTGCGTCAGCGCACCATCAAGTTTCAATCGCAAATTGCCGATAAGCTCAAAGACGATCGCGCACGCATTTCGGAACTCACCGCACTGGTAGAAGCCAATCCCGATATGGATTTCCTTGAGAAGGAGACACATTTCGAAGAAATCGATAAAATCAAGAAGCAAATTGTTAAAAATATTGAACTTGTTTTAGAAGAAATTCTTCCCGAGGCATTTGCCGTGGTGCGCGAAACAGCCCGCCGACTCAAAGAGAACGAAAGCCTGCGCGTTGTAGCTACCGATAATGACCGAGAACTGGCTGCCACGAAAGATTACGTGCGCATTGAAGGCGATACTGCAATCTGGGCCAATTCGTGGAATGCCGCCGGTACCAAGGTAACCTGGGACATGGTGCATTACGATGTGCAGCTCATTGGCGGTATCATGTTGCACAAAGGAAAAATTTCTGAAATGGCCACCGGTGAAGGGAAAACCCTCGTGGCCACCTTGCCTGTTTACCTCAATGCACTTTCGGGAGAGGGCGTGCATGTGGTAACGGTAAACGATTACCTTGCCCGTCGCGACTCCGAATGGATGGGGCCGCTTTACGAGTTTCATGGTTTACGCGTCGATTGCATCGATAAGCACCAACCCAATTCGTTCACTCGCCGCAAAGCCTACGCATCCGATATTACTTTCGGTACCAACAACGAATTTGGTTTCGATTACCTGCGCGACAACATGGCCCGTAGTCCTGAAGAACTGGTGCAACGCGGACACAATTACGCCATTGTCGATGAGGTCGATTCGGTATTGATTGATGATGCCCGAACACCACTCATCATCTCCGGACCAACACCGCGCGGCGAAAACCAGGAGTTTTTTGCCCTCAAACCACGCATCGAAAAGCTGGTAAATGCGCAAAAAACATTCATCAATACAGCACTTAACGATGCGAAACGTTTGTTTGGGCAAGACGATAAAGCGGCAGGAATGGCTTTGTTGCGTGCTCACCGCGGACTGCCCAAAAACAAAGCACTTATAAAGTTTCTAAGTGAACAAGGTACGCGTACGCTGTTGCAGAAAACCGAAAACTTTTACATGCAGGATCAAAACCGCGAAATGCCCAAGGTAGATGCGGAATTGTATTTTGTAATAGATGAAAAAAACAACTCCATCGAACTCACCGAAAAGGGTATTGAACTGATTACGGGGGTTAGTGAAGACACGAACTTTTTTGTGATGCCTGATGTGGGTTCTGAGATTGCTGTAATTGAAAAGAGTGCGCTTTCGAACGACGAAAAACTTAATAAGAAGGAAGAATTGCTGCGCGATTTCGCCATCAAATCGGAGCGCATTCACACCGTAAACCAATTGCTGAAAGCATACACACTTTTCGAAATCGACGTGGAATATGTAGTGATGGATGGCAAGGTGAAAATTGTTGACGAACAAACCGGTCGTATCCTCGAAGGACGTCGTTATTCGGATGGCTTGCACCAGGCAATTGAAGCCAAGGAGAATGTAACCATCGAAGCGGCAACGCAAACCTACGCAACGATTACCCTGCAGAACTACTTCCGCATGTACAACAAACTCGCCGGTATGACAGGTACTGCCGAAACCGAAGCAGGCGAATTGTGGGATATCTATAAACTCGATGTTGCTGTTATTCCTACAAATCGAAAGATTTCTCGAAAAGACGAGGAAGATCTCGTGTACAAAACTAAGCGCGAAAAGTATAACGCCGTTATCGATAAAATTGCCGAGGAAACCGCAAAAGGACGTCCAGTACTGGTTGGTACGACCTCTGTAGAAATTTCAGAGATATTGAGCCGCATGCTCAACTTGCGAAAAATCAAACACAATGTTTTGAACGCCAAGCAGCATCAGCGCGAAGCCGAAATTGTGCAGGAAGCCGGCCAGGCCGGAACGGTTACGATTGCCACCAACATGGCCGGTCGTGGTACCGACATTAAATTGGGTGCCGGGGTAAAAGATGCGGGCGGTTTGGCTATTATTGGTACCGAGCGTCACGAGAGCCGTCGTGTCGACAGGCAGTTGCGTGGTCGTGCCGGCCGTCAGGGCGACCCGGGCTCATCGCAGTTCTTTGTTTCGCTCGAAGACGACCTGATGCGCTTGTTTGGTTCTGAGCGCATAGCCCGTGTAATGGATCGGTTGGGCATGAAAGAAGGCGAAGTGATTCAAAGTGGCATGATTACCAGTTCGATTGAGCGTGCTCAAAAGAAAGTGGAGGAAAATAACTTTGGCATTCGGAAGCGCCTCCTCGAGTACGACGATCAAATGAACCACCAGCGCGAGGTAATTTACAAACGCCGCCGCAATGCATTGTATGGTGATCGTTTGGCCATCGACATTGCCAATATGATTATGGAAACCTGCGAAGGCATCGTGGGTGAGTACCAAGACCTTCGCGATTATAACGGATTTAAACTGGAAACCATTCGCGTTTTGTCTGTTGATTCGGCTATTCCGGAGGAGCAGTTTTTAAAGGAAAAATCAGATAAGCTCGCGCATTTGCTTTACGATGAAGCGATGAAGCATTACCAGCATAAATCGGCACATATTGCCGAGTTAGCTTTCCCGGTGATTCAACAGGTTTACCAAACTCAGTCGGCGCAGTTCGAAAACATGATGATTCCGATTTCGGATGGGTTTAAGACCTTGCAGATTGTTGTTAACCTGAAGCGTTCGGTAGAAAATAAAGGCCGTGAGGTGACTACGGCTATGGAGCGTTTCATTACCCTTGCCATCATCGATGATGTGTGGAAAGAGCACCTGCGCGAAATGGATGATTTGAAACAGTCGGTTCAGAATGCCGTGTATGAGCAGAAGGATCCACTTTTGGTTTATAAAATCGAGTCGTTCAAGTTGTTTGAACAAATGCTCGGACGCATTGCCCGCGACATTACAGCATTTTTGATGAAAGGGATGCTACCAACAGGCAATCCCGATCAGCCCCAAGCAGCACCCGCACCACAAATGCGTCCGGCCGTAGCACCGCGTCCTGCGCCGGCACCCGCTTTGCGTACTTCGCGTTCCGAAATGCCACAGCGTAACGAAGAGCCGCAGCAAGAAATTAAACGCGAACCGGTAAAAGCCGATCCTAAAATTGGGCGAAATGACCCTTGTCCGTGTGGAAGTGGTAAAAAGTATAAGAGCTGCCACGGACAAAGTATAGGTGCTTAAAAATGGAATTAGCCGAACTGCAGAAAACAGTCGACGACTGGATTAAAGAAGTAGGCGTGCGTTATTTCAGTGAACTTACCAATACCGCATTATTGATGGAAGAGGTGGGGGAGCTAGCCCGAATCATGGCACGGAAGTATGGCGAACAGTCGTTTAAAAATGGCGAACAGGATGCAAATCTGGCCGATGAAATGGCCGATGTACTTTTTGTGTTAACATGCTTGGCGAATCAAACTGGTGTTGACTTAACACAGGCGATGCAGCATAATTTGCAGAAAAAAACCTTGCGCGATTCGAAGCGGCATAAAGAAAATCCCAAATTGTAGATTAGTTTACAGGTGCTGCGATACACAACACCGAAACGCGCGCTGCTCCGCTCATAAATAACTGCCTGGCACAGGCCTCAAGTGTTGCTCCGGTTGTAATTACATCATCTACGAGCAATATGTGCTTGTTGAGCACTTGTTCGGGTTTCGAAACTTCGAATACTGTTGATACATTTTGCCAACGTTCAAAACGCCCTTTTTTTGTCTGACTACTTTGAAAATCGTTTCGCTGCAGGACCGAATTACTGGTTTCGATGTTGAGATGTTCGGAAAGGCCGGCGGCAAAATAAGCGCTTTGATTGTACCCGCGTTTTCGCTGCCTTCTGAGATGAAGTGGTACTGGCAGAATAATATCGGAACTGCAGAAAGGATCGCCGCTAACAAGCGTTTTGGCGTACTCTGCACCCAGAAATGTTCCTATCTCGGGCTGATTCCCGTATTTAAGCGCATGCAGCAGTTCTTGCACCACGCCCGATTTTCGGAAATAGAGAAATGCCGAGGATGCATAAACCGGAATTCTGCCCCAAAATAGTCTGTTTATGGGATTGTCGAAGGGGTTTTTATGAAATGCTGTTTGAGGGAGTTGAACCATGCAAGCATGGCATACGAGTTTTTCGTTTCGCAACAATGCATCCGAACAGCCCGGACAAATTCGTGGAAAAAATAGATGTATAAATTCTTTTACCATGCAAGGCAGATACAGTGCATGGTTTAAAAGTTTTGAACTAAATTAATGAATTACAAACAATTTAGTGTATCGATTA